>NZ_CP015961.1:300657-601315 GCF_001659785.1 Dietzia timorensis | reverse complement strand
CGATAAGTAGCGCCGCACAGGCGATCGCGGCCCACGTCGTCATGACCCCTGCATCTCGGGTCGCAGGCTCTCGTCTCATCCGCCCACCCCCATCTCCGCGCGGGACACGGCTTCGGCGCTGAGCTCGATCCCGGCCCAGTTCGGCAGGCCGGGAGCGTCGACGCGCACGATCGCGGTCATAGACGTGCCATTGAAGTCGACCGTCACCTCGCCTGGTTTCGCGCCGAGCGAGGCCACGCCGGCATCGGCACCAGCATCGACCCCGGACACCGCCGCCACTCTTGCTGCCTCGCGCGCCGCGTCGACGGCGGCGATCTGTGTGAGCAGCGCGGCGAACCCGCCGACCGCCATGGTGAGCACGGCCACGACCGAACCGAGCGCGATCGCCGCCTCGGTCGTGACCATGCCCGCATCGGGCGCGAGCGCCTTTACCCGACGGACGTGTTGAGCGCCCGCTCGAACAGGTCCTCGAGCGCCCCGGAGACGGTGTCCCCGCTGACGATCACGTAAAGCAACGCGGCGAAGGCCGCGGCCGACAGGGTGCCGATCGCATATTCGGTGGTCGACATCCCGTCGTCCCCCGTGACGGCGAGGATCGCTCGCCGTGTGATCGCCCGGGACAACCGCCGCCTCAGGTTCGCCGGCGGCACGGGCGCTCGGCGAGTCGGTGTGGCTGCGCTTTCCGACGTCATGACAGATGTAGTGGGCGTTGTGGTGGGCATTGTCGTTTCCTTTCGTAATTCCCGCCGCGGCTGGTCCGCGGGGGAAGCGTGGGCGCCGGGCAGTCATCCGAAAACCTCCGGCAGGATCTGGCGGGCCAGGCCGACGACGACCGGCGCGACGCCGAGGCAGACGAAGGCCGGCAGAAAGCACGCGCCGAGCGGCGCCGCGATGAGCACGCCCGCCCGTTCGGCTGAAGCCTTGCGCTCGGCGACGGCACGTGTGCGCGACCACGTCGCGGCGCGGCGCAGGGAATCGGTCACCGAACCACCGGAGTCGGCGCTGCGCCCGAGCGCCTCACGAACGCGCGGTATGACGGCGGACGTCCCGTTCTCCGCGCCCCACGCGCCTGCGACGTCCTGCCCCAACCCGACGTGCGCGGCCGCCCTGGCGAATGCTTTCGCGGCCGGTCCCTCCGCAACCGCGGACACCGCGCGCAGCGCCGAGGCCGTATCCAGACCCGCCGCATAGGCCGCCGCGAGCAGGTCCACGGCCCACGCATCGTCCGCGGTCGGGGCGGTATCGCGGGCACGTCGGCCGCGGCTGGATGAAAGGTATTCGAACAGGCGCATCGCCGCAGCCAGCGGCGGAATCGAGGAGGCGAGGCCGCCGTCTCGGGTGCGCGGCGCGTCGTCGGTGGACGCCGGGGTGTCAGAGGTTTCTGCGATGAGGAGCGGGGCCCGATCGTCGAGCCGGGCCGAGGCTCGCGGGGCGCCGTGCCACGCCAGTACGGCGAGCGCGAGGAGGACGAGCATCGCCGGGGTCATGCGCGCGCTCCTGCGATGATCCGCGAGGTCCACAGCAGGCCCGCGGCGATGAGCGCCGCGCCGACGATCGCCAGCGCAGCGCCGATGATTCCCGAACCGAGCGTGCCCACGGGATCTGCTCCCATGAGATGACCAACACCAAGTCCGAGGAGGGGCAGCGCGGTGAGAATCAGTGCGGTGGCGCGCGGCCCGGCGAGGGCGGCTTCGATCTCGCCCGCGTGCCGATTGGTTTCGGAGACCTCCTCACTCGCTTGGCGCACGACGTCGGCGAGCGGCAACCCGTGCCCGGTGGACAGGGCGATGGCTTGGCCGAGCCGCCTCGCCGGAAGCGCGGCCGACGTGGAAAGGAGCGCGGCGACGTCGCCGCCGAGCCCATCGAGGGCGACCGCCCGGTCGAGTTCGGTCGAGACCGCGCCGCCGGAGCCGTGCCGCGCGCCGCGCAATGCGGCGCCCATCGCGGCGCCGGAGGCCAGTGCGGAGACGACCGCATCGAGCGCGCCGACCCAGTCCTCGTCCTCCCGCATCCTGCGGGCGTGAGACCTCTCACCGCGGAGTACGTGGCGCAGCGCACCGCCGACGATCACGGCGCCGGCGACGAGCCCGATTCCCACGCCGGCAACGAGCGCGATCACCGCGGCGACAGCGCCGAGAGCGAGCACCAACGAGGACGAATCGACCCCGCGCACGGCCGCAAGCGGAGCCGCAGTGCGAGGGCTAGCGCCGAGGGTGCGCAGGCGGAAGGCGGACGCGGGTCCGGGCCAGGCAACTATTGCTGCTGCGAGAAGGGCGCAGACGTGCGACGTCATCGTGCCTCCGTTTCCGCCACGGCGGGGAGCCGCGTCCGCAACAGCGAATCCAGCACTTTGCGGCCCGCGGGCGGTTCGGTGTCGCCGGCGCCGTGAGTCCACGCCGGTTCCACGCGCAGGTCGAGACCGGCGGCGTCGCGGGTCGTGGTGACCACACCGATCTCGGCGACGTGCCGGCGACCGTCCAGGTCGCGGCGCACGCCGATGACCACGTGAATCGAGGCCGCGACCTGCGCGGCCAGCGCCGGGCCGGACAGGCCACCGAGCGCTCCTAGTGCCGCGAGACGGGCAGGAACCTCGGCGGCGGAGTTCGCGTGGATCGTGCCCGCCGATCCGTCGTGTCCGGTGTTGAGCGCGGCGAGCAGGTCGACGACCTCGGCGCCACGCACCTCCCCGACGACGACGCGGTCGGGGCGCATACGCAGCGACTGGCGGACGAGCTCGCGCAACGCGACCTCGCCTGCGCCCTCGGAGTTTCCGCCGCGCGCGGCCAGGCGAACGACGTGCGGGTGTGCGGGGGCGAGTTCGGGCGAGTCCTCGACGCACACGATGCGTTCACGGGCCGGGACGAGGCCGAGCATCGCGGCGAGCAGGGTGGTCTTGCCCGCGTTATGTTGTCAACTTCAGGTGTCTCACGGAAATAGTCGTCTAAATAAGGATGTCCTCGGCCTTCCGAGCCCAAACTGATGCACTATTAGTAGTGCATTCATGCTAGAGCGAGGGGGCGTCACGCCTATGTCCGGCAAGATCATCCGAAAGAACCTACTATTTTCCGAGAAGTTCTACACGCAACTACTGGATTTCAGGATCGCTTGGCACATCGAAGACCCTTCAAGAATGAAGGCACTTAATGGATTGGCCAGCGAAAGCTCATTTGTGGAGGCACTCTTGGACCTCGCCATTGAGCTATCGCGGCAACCTGAAAATTCCGCGCGCTTATGGGACCTCATACAATTACACGAAATTGAATCAAAGAAGACCCCTGACGGTTAAGTCACCCATCTTCTTCACTTGATTCAAAAAAAGCCGGCACCGAAACTTCAAGCACATTCGCAAGATCGAATAGCCTTTCGTACAGGAGCCCCCTCTTGCCCTGCTCTACTTGAATGAGAACATTTCGGGTGACGCCGGACTCCAGGGCAAGCCTTTCCTGTGTAAAGCCTCGACGTTTTCGTATTTCCCTAATTCGTCCTCCAACGAGAGCGCGGTACGCAGCCCAGGCTTCCACACGTGCTGGATCATTTTGACTTGGTCGAGTTGGCACAACCTAAGTAGGGTTGGCACCCAATCAAAAATCTGCCCCACTAGTAGTGCATTGATGCTCAATTTCCGATCAGTCTGATGCTTTCACGAAGAGGCCGTAGCGAACTCTGCCAAAATGGCCCGAAGAACGTCGGCCCGGAACGCAACCGCTTCAAGGTGAGTTGAAATCCCAACTGGTGCGATGAAATAGACCAAATCGCGTGCTTAACCTGGGTGTTTCATGGGGATCTGCGGATCGCTGGGCGAAAATAGACCGAAGTGCTTCCTGAGCAGGGGAAACTGGGACTTGTCTAAGGTTCCATGTTCTCCAGCAGAAAGCACTCGGTAGGTGAAGCGTACTTCGTGGTCGGCCGGTCTGTCCGTTACTGCTGATGGTGTCGGGGTGATCGCCCACGCCGGGGCCATCGTGCCTCGACTTCTGGCTGATCAGGTCGGTCTGACCGCCGAGCTGTCAGGGGCCATGGCTCGCCGACAATTCATCCCGATCCACGACCGCGGCCGTGTGCTGATCGACACCGCGGTGATGCTCGCCGATGGCGGCGAGTCCATCTCCGACATCGGCGTCCTGCGCCACCAATCCGGGGCCCTGGGCCCGGTCGCCTCGGCGCCGACGGTGTGGCGCACACTCGATGAGGTCACTGCCGGCAAGCGCAAGAAGATCCAGGTCGCGCGTGCCCGCACGCGGCGGCACGTGTGGTCCCAACTGCCCGGCGGAGTACCCGCATCGGCGTGTGCGGGGCGGGATCTGGGATCGACGGTCGTGCTCGATGTGGATGCCACCATCGTGGTCACCCACAGCGAGAAGGAACATGCAACTCCGACATATAAGCGCACGTTCGGGTACCACCCGATCGGCGTGTGGTGCGACAACACAGAAGAGTTTCTCGCCGCGAGCTTGCGCCCGGGCAACGCCGGGTCGAACACCGCTGCCGACCACATCGACGTCCTGGGCCAGGCCATCGCGCAGATCCCCGCCAGTCATCGGCGTGATCTGCTGATCCGCTCCGACGGTGCCGGCGCCTCCCACGACTTGCTGGAGTGGATCACCGAGCAGAACCGCGTTCGTGGTCGACAGGTGGAGTACTCGGTCGGCTTCGCTATCACTGCCCCGATTCGCCGGGCCATCGCGACCTGCCCCGAAGCCGCGTGGGGACCAGCGCTCAACCCCAACGGGGACATCCGCGACGGGGCCGACATCGCGGAGCTGACCGGGTTCCTCGCTCCCGGGATGCTCGCAAAGTGGCCAGACGGGATGCGGGTGATCGTACGCCGCGAGCGGCCCCACCCCGGCGCCCAGTTGTCGATGTTCGAGGAGATCGATGGATGGCGCTACCAGGCTTTTGTCACCAACACCGCCACCGGCCAGCTGCAGTTTCTTGAAGCCAGGCATCGGGCTCACGCCCGGGTCGAGGACCGCATCCGCCACGCCAAAGACACCGGCCTGGGCAGGCTTCCCTCGCGGGAGTTCGCTCTCAACCAGGCTTGGCTGGTGGCGGTGATGATCGCCGCAGATCTGGTGGCGTGGACTCGGATGCTGGCCTGCACCGGCGACGCCGCAGTTCTGGCCTTGTGCGAGCCCAAAGCGCTGCGCTACCGCTTCCTTCACGTGGCAGCCCGACTGGTCCGTAGTGGCCGGCGGCGGCGCGTGAAGATTCCCGAAACATGGCCGTGGGCCACCGCCATCGTCGCAGTGTTCAACACGATCGCCGCGATCCCAAAACCCGCCTGACCTCACCTGCCCGCCCACGACATCACCACCCGGAGACCCGCCCACCGGCAGCGCCAGCCGGCACACACGCACGCCCACACGCGAAAACAAGCCCGCCGTCACCCGACAGCAGCAGTCACACCGGCCCGTGAATCAGCGGGGTTAATCTACAAGAAAGTGGACATCGCAAGTTTCCGCGATGAGTTCATTTTCGTCCTTCGAGACCGAAAAACATGCGAGGGCAGCGCTCTTATGGGGCCGCCTTGCGATCTGTTGAGAGGCCCCAAGGCTCATGGCCGGGTTCACGATGGTCTCGCCTTCGATGGACGCAATAGCCCACGCCGACCTGACAAATCGATCTAACGATCTGTTGACGGTTGAGAGCGGGCATGTATTTCCGTGACCCCCCGTTTCAAATGCACGAAGCATCCAGCGGCGTCGCGCCGACCAAGTAGCGCGTGGTCCAGAACTTTTACCAAAACTCGCACCCTCATCCAGTCGTTGAACGAGTCGCCATCAAAACGTCATAAGATCCATCTTTGATAGCGCAGGGGGCGAATAGCCCCTCGGGGTCCAGCGCTCAGTGAAGTCGGCCAGCCAGAGTTCGTTGACATGATCAGCGGAGCAGCCTCGCTTAACCAGACCATCTTAGACTTGTAGGACTGGTCGTTTCCTGTTCTTGCCACGCTTCTTCCCGAACACGGACCACTACCGTTTGTCCCGAAAATCCGCCACTCAAGTCTGCTCGCACATCTCTTAGCCGGCGTCGCCGTCTTTTCCGACGAGGAACCAGTAGCTGAGCTCGCCGATCGTCTCAGTTCGCATCCACCAGGGCCTTGGCTGGATGAGCCCCGATGAGCTCATCCCTGACCATCTACTGTTTCCGCCAGCCGCATTTGGCCTGGCGCGAAACCTTCACTCCCCGCGGGAAATAGCAACGGGAACGGCATCAGGGACGACCTCACTCACAAGGGCGTCGAACCTCCAACGGCAAGTTCGCCTGCAACAGAAATGCGACAGCGTAACGCAGGACTTCGATCTCTTGCTTTAACAGACGGTTCCGTAGATGAAACGCACACCGCTCCGCGGAGTTCTTGATGGACTCACCAAGAAGAATTTCGTCATCGATCTCGGATTGGCGAATTCTTTAAAGGAAATTCCAAATCGCGGACTTCGACATACCTCGCGACCTGCGCAAGAGCGCCAGCTTCTTCTGGGGAACGGGTCACGGGCACGACTTCATCGCTAGACTTCTGGCGGTAAGGGGAGGCATTGTCTACTTCGGTCCTGGCCCACATGAGGGACGAGCAAGGTCAGGCGTCACAACTCCGTGCGGGAGCCCCAACAGCGCACCGTACAATCTGAATTGACACCCCCACATTCCCCATCAAGACGCCTACACGGAGTTAAACTGTCGTATTGCTACAGTAGGATTCCGATCGTGACTATAGCCAGTGAAGAAGAAATCGGTTCGCACGAAACACAAGACATGTCCGAGCTCAGGGCATTGAACAGTGAGTTCAACGTCGTCAATGAACCCAAACTTGCTACATTGGTCAACTCCCTCCCAAGCGCTTCTGCACCGTTCCAGCGCTGGCTCAAGTACAGAGAAGGGTACGCTCCCGAAATCGTCGACAGAGCGATCGCCGAATCAGAAAAATCGGCCTCACTCCCGTTAGACAAGGGGACGCTTCTAGACCCGTTTTCAGGTGGAGGAACTTCCCTTGTTGTTGCCCGACGTCATGGGCTTGATTCCCTGGGGTATGAAGTCAATCCAGTTATCGCTCAACTGAGTCGGGCGAAGACTCATAATTACTCATCCACCGACTTTCTTGTAGTCGACCAAGCTATCGCAGATATTCGCCAGCTTACCGACCAGTCACCGCAAGCGAAGACACCAGAACTCAAAATCTTGCAAAAAGTATTTCGTCCCGACGTTCTGGCGATCCTCTTATCAATGCGATACGTGATCGACGGGATCGAAAACTACCGCGCGCGAGACTTACTGAAAGTTGCCTGGGTTTCGATACTTGAAGGAGTCTCCAACACCTTTAAAGAGGGCAATGGTATTAAGTATCGTAATAGAAAGCGAACAAAAAACGGCTACGTGCAAGTTCCCTGGGAACAAGTCCCGGGCTACCTCTTGCCTGCGCGGGAGACGTGCATCGATCGTTTCATCAACCAAATCGACATGATGATCAACGACGTGCAGTCGTTCCCCGCAAACGGTATTGAGCCTGCTATTAGAGAGCGATCTTCCGTGGCCTCCCTTTCGGAGATCGAGTCGAATTCAATCGATGTAAGTGTCTTTTCCCCGCCGTACTGCAACAACTTCAATTACTTCAAAGCGTTCAAGATTGAATTATGGATGGGCGGATATGTCGAAAACTATTCGCACTTAAAGCAGTTGACTGATACAGCGCTTAGATCACACGTCGAACTGGACCTTTCAGAATTAAACGACCAACAAGAAGAAACCTTACCGACTGAACTACTTTCAATTGTTTCAACGCTGCGATCGCGCAAGTTGTGGAGCAGGAAACTCCCCGATAGCGTCCTTGCATATTTCTTCGACATGCACAGAATTATCAATGAAGTAAACCGCGTCCTCAAACCGGGAGCACTCGCACACATCGTAGTTGGCAATTCCGCCTATGCTGGTTTGATAGTGCCTACGGATCTCTTTATTGCCAGCATGGCAAGAGAGCTGGGTATGACCGTGGAGAGAATCGAAGTAGCGCGGGCATTGACCACGAGCCCACAGCAAAGAAGGCTTATCCCCAGAGAGAATCAGAAACTACTTCGAGAGTCAGTCCTTGTCTTGAGGAGCAGCTGAATGACACAAGACCCTACGAACGCCAACGACGTTGTGCAAGCAGAAGACGGCACAACCGATTCAAATCCGACTGATAATACCTATTATTGGTATCAATCCCGAGATCATAGCTTCACTCCGAGTGGCGTTCAACTCTTTCAAATTGCTTGCAAGTACGACGGAGTGGAACTGTCGACTGCAAAGAGTCAGATCGACCGAGACTACAATCTACTCACAGGCGCAACGTCGCAAAACCGGCACGGTGGAAAGTTCGCCACTGCGGTCCTCGCATATAAAGAAGTTGGGTGGATCGACACTTCTTCCGGAACGGTTCGGATCACGGACGCAGGTAAACAAGCAGAGGTTCTACTCTCAAAAGTTCCGGACTTCCTACGTGTGGTGCCATACTTCCTGGTCGACTTGCTGGCCGATTACCAAATTAATCACCCAGGCTACCCCAAAGTAAAGAACCAAGCACTGGCTGAAGCCAGAGGGAAATCCGACATATTCCCATATTGGACAATCTGGAAGATAATGCATGATTGCGACTGGCGAATAACCACCGAGGAATTGCAACGATTCGTTTTCAAGCTAAAGACAGCCGATCAGATTCCGAACACTGTAATACAGATCAAACGGTTCCGAGAAGACTCACATCTTTCCACTGCAGAATTAGACGCAAAATACCCGACACCTTTGACTTCGACTGCAGCTAAGGAGCCCAAGTATTGGATGGGCAAAGCTGGTGCCGCGATTGGAGATCAGCCCTCACTTCTAAGCAAGCCATCCTATAATGAATGGGAAGTCTCAGAAGCTTTCCGTCCATTCATAAGTCACGTTGTTTCAACGACTCCAAATTTTATTGACTACGTTGATGAGCACTCTTGGGCCCTGAAACACGGAGAGGCACGACGCCTGCTACCGGACTCAAACGAGGAGCCGTATCCGAGCAATGAACTAGACGAGACTTCGACTAATACGGTGCAGGAAGTGCTCGAATTGATTTACGACGGCGTCCGCTCGATCCTCCTAAGTGGCCCACCTGGCACAGGGAAATCGTTCATCGCACGTCGCGCGGTCGCGGAACTATCAGAATCATTCAACGTGAAATCATTGAAAGTGCAATTCCATCCTTCTTTCGGATATGAGGATTTCGTTGAGGGATACGTACCCACAATGACTGAAGACTCTCACGTCCCCACTTTTGAGCTTCAACCCAAAATTCTTAAGCACGCTGTCCGCATGTGCGCAGAAGCAGATTACGTCGTCATATTGATCGACGAATTATCCCGGGGGGACGTAGGTCGAATTTTTGGCGAGGCAATAACGTACCTGGAGGAAGATTACAGAGGCGAGGAATTCACTCTGGCGTCCGGAAACTCACTGACCGTTCCTCACAATTTGATTATTTTGGCAACACTGAATCCATTTGACCGTTCAGTCGTATCTCTTGATGTTGCGCTTATCCGAAGATTTTTCACAATTCCAGTGAGGCCGAACGGAGAGGCGCTTCAGAATTTCTTAGTACGTGGCGGATTGAGCAACCACGTTCAAAACAGCATCAGATCATTTTTCGAGCGCGCCCAAGAGATCCTCCCGGAAGGCGGTCTTGGCCATGCTCATTTTAAGGGTGCAGACTCCCGTGAATCTTTGAGAAGGATCTGGGATTACCGGCTTGAACCAATAATCTCGCGGCAACTGGCCCACAAGAAGGCCGACACCGATGAACTGCGCGCATTATTCGATCAAGCGCTAATACAGTCCGAGACCACAAATTGAGGTGGCTCGATACAGAGGAGCGAGGCGGTAGCCCCCTTGTAGTCAGCGATAAGAATGACGTAGATGCGCTTTTAAACATCGACCATAGAATCATTGATAGGAACCTGATCAAGAGAGAGGTTCACAAATCCGGCCTCTTAATTCGAGGACAGAATCATATCGGAATGATCCCAGTTTCACACGATCTTGGAATTAGGGTACGACCGAAAGTTCCGGTTTCACAAATCGTTCAGATGCTTTCACTCATCTCTCACGATATTGTGGAGTTACCATTTGGCCTGGCGGAGATTACCGCGTCAGAAGACGACTATGACCTCTTAAAGGCGATACGACGCTCATTTTGCGATCAACTTCCGACGCTCATCCAAAAAGGGCCGATTCGGCGATACAGGCGGAACCGATCGATTGGTCCGGGCGCTCGAGGGAGGATTGACGTGTCCGGCACAATAAATCGCGCTTGGGCCAGAGGCCGATACGACCATCTATCAACAGAGTTCTACGAGTTCGACTATTCCAACTTTCTCAATCAAGCAATGAAATTTGCAATCGGTTACCTCATCGACACGATGGAGGAATCGAACAACAGCATTCAACAACAAATGAATATTCTTGTCGAGTCTCGAACGATTTTAGAATCCGTTTCCGAGGCTCCTCCGTATCTATTTCTTTCTCCGCTTCGCGACCACTTATCAACAGACGTTTCAGAAGAACCATATCTTTCCTTTCGCCCATTGTTGAACCTAGCCCTTCTCATCGCATCCGGTGAAACTCCCGACGTTGCCGGCGAGGCTGAGGGCATCCAATTTAGCCTGCCGCCTCTCGTGCTGGATATGGAGAAGACGTTTGAGCAATTTTGCATCGCAATTTTTAACAAGTCTTTAAACGGAGAAAGTTTCGAGCTTCTAGACACTAGCGGCGTGTCAAACACTCCATTACTTCATCCACCGGTCGAATCCAATCACTTCTGGACGCCCGTTAGGGCGACCGAAAGTGCGCACCCAGATTTCGTTATTCAGCAACGCGATTCAAGTTGGCTCATAGGCGAAGTAAAATACTCATTGTCCCCAAGCTCTAGTCATATTCATCAAGTGTGTGCTCACGCCGATGCATTTAGCTGTAATACGGTCTTGTTAATCTACCCCAGCAAAACTACGCTCAAGAGCCCC
Organism: Dietzia timorensis; assembly: GCF_001659785.1. Taxonomy (NCBI): domain Bacteria; kingdom Bacillati; phylum Actinomycetota; class Actinomycetes; order Mycobacteriales; family Dietziaceae; genus Dietzia; species Dietzia timorensis. The sequence continues at coordinate 590,291 of NZ_CP015961.1, read as the reverse complement.
CGGCTGGAAATGCTTGGATTCCTTGCGGAGAAACGTGTGTTCCGGCTATGGATTTCTATAGATTTTACGAGCTTAGATAAGCTGATTGAATCGATAAATATGACTGCTCTCGCCCTGCTAAACAGTGAAGATTATTCGAACAAGAAGGGAGTGGCGAACGCGAGTCAAATTTAGTTCTACGTTCGCGTTTTCTAAAATATCCTACTCCATTCATGTTAGTGGTTTACGAAATACAGCGACATCTTCAAATTGATTTAGCAAAACTACCCGTTCCGATTCGTTGGCCTTCTTTACGGCCATCCTTTGCCAGTGTGATGTCCTTGGAATGACTTCGCCGTCACCATGAATTTTACAAAGCACCGCTGCTATATGCTGATGGAGCCCAAATCCAATTGCTTGACAGTGCGCGACTGTATCTCCGTACAAGTTTGTTAAGTTTCCGGTTTTTCGGTCTCGTTGCTCTTTCGTAGCTACCGCCAAATACCCCCCTGGCTTCAGGGCGTCATACGCTTTACCGTATATGTGATCCATTGAGCGCCAGTATTGGTCCCCATTTTGATGCCCTATGTTCTCTCCATTTGACGAATACCCAAAAGACCGCGTGCCTGCGCCAGCGTATTCACTTTCCGGTTTCCAATTTTTGAATCGACTCAACATCGCAGGTGTAGCCTTGCCCGAGTCGATCTTTCGTTTTATTCGCGCGATCTCGTCGCCTTGATTGTGTATAGCATCGTGATACGGCGGAGAAAAGCAGATTAGATCGACCGTCTCGGCTGAGAACCCTTCCCGAGCATCGCGATTGTAGACATTCCACGACCCTTCAGCGCCTTGCGATTCTGCCAACCGAAGGCTTTCTTCTTGAAGCTTGGCGTATTGTGTCTCCACTTCGATGCCCACGTAGTTTCGATTTTGCCAAATAGCCTCTACTCCCGAAGTCCCGATGCCACTCATCGGATCGAGCACGAGTTCACCCTCCTTGGTGTATGTCCGTATGAGGCGCGCAGCTAGCTCGGGAAGCATCTTGGCTGGGTGGGAGAAGGATTCGCGGACGTACCGTTCCTTGCGTTGGGTAGGGCTTACTTTCTGACCGACAAGCCAGACATCGACGGCATTAGATATATCGAACGGCTCTTCTAACATGTAAGGTCTCCTTTTGTGACAGCTCCATTGGTTCCTACTTCACGTTGTGGCAGGTGGAGCCCAATTTTTATGTATGGCAACTTCAGGCCTTCCATTGAGTGGCGATCGAAAATCGCCGACACTAACAATCGAACCCCGGAGTGAGCCGAACATCATACCTTGGACTTGACGTTATTTGCCGATGCCGTCGCTTCTACGTGATCTTTCGATGCTCAAGGCAGTTGGCTTAGTCTGTTCGAACAACTCCACGTAGGCATTCGCGAGACCTTCAGAAAGTTGCTCGGCTAGCTCCCTTGATTCCCGCTCCTTTTCCAGAAGCTCTTCCAACTCTTTCACTCGGGCTCGATCTTGTCCGCATCCGCGGCGGTCGACGCATCTGTCCCATGTATCAAGTAGGTCTCGATGTCGGTATAGAGTTGCTCTCGAAATATTGGCTTGGGTAGCCAAATCCGTCTTCGTCGGCTTCTTGTCTGTTTTCTCGCTGGGTGCTGCTAGGAGCTCGACCATTGCCCGCAAGATTTTCTCTTCTGATCGCTTCGACTCAGGCATTCTCACTCCTCCACGAAGTCCGATATGACCTTTTCAACCTGCTGTAGCCTCCGTTCGAGCATTTTCTTCCTTACAGAACTCACTCGACTAACTTCGAGCAAGGTTTTGAGTTGAGATCTTTCCGCCTTCCAGATTGGAAGTTGCTCGATAGTGATTACTGAATTTCGGCAATTAACTGCATCGCAAGAGGCGAAGTGCGGGCGTTCTGAGTGCTCTCCGCGCTTATGGCAGAGGGCTGTTGAGGGGTCGTATAGGCAAGCGTTGGTCGCACCCATGAAGAGTTCCCCCTCTTCAGTTTTCAACAGAGCTTGCACTTCCCTGCTTGTAAGTGTCTCAGCGGAAAGCCCTAAGGCCTCAGCAGCCTCCTGAATCCGATTTGCCCCTCCTCCACTAATTCGAATCTTCTTGCGGTCATTGCTGGCAAGGGCATTCGAGACAGCGTGAATTGCCGTCTGTCTTTGTTCCCCGCGTAACAAAGCTTCCCAATTCCTGTCGGGAGCCATGTATGACGCTGTGACGGACGAACGCGTAGCCGCAATGGAGTGTTTGAGTTGTCGACTAAGCGAAAGCTCGTCAGCACCTAGTTCTCGAAGAATCGTCGCGCCAGTCCTTCGCAAGGACCTTGGTCCGACCCCCGCTTCCGATGGGATCGGCGACAGCCCCTTTGAGCTACCGCACCTGTTCACTATGGAGATGAAGCGGTCTATTTCGCGTCCTGCCGTAATTCCTCGGTTGGCGAACTCCTTTCTCTCGGCCTTGTGCGACCCCTTTGGCCCCTTCTCGATGTCAGTCTTAACCACCGCGCCTACTAGATACTCTTCATCCATACTCAACGACTCGAGAACTTCAAACGCCTGCACAACCTCGTCTGTTACCCACCAAAATCCCGGAGTTGGAACGGTCCGTCCTTTATAGAAGACGGAACGAACTGCTCGTTGTCCGAAATAGTCGATAATCGAATTCCGCCTGATCGCCTGGATCTCAGAATCTCGCATTAGAGTCATTCCACAGACAAAAATAAAACAAGCGGCGCGCAGCGCAAGGAGCTCATTACGTGCTTCAAAATCTGACAATTCAGTTGCCCATGCAGAAAGCTCACCCGAAGAACTCTCTACCTGCACGAATCCGGGACACTTTCGCTTCCTACTAAGTTGACCCTTATCGGCCACGTAAACTCGGCCTTTTCTAGCAAAGTCAACTATTAATTGACGGCGGAATTGAGCGTTCTCCGAATCTTGGGAAAGGAGTCCATTCTGACAATTAGCGTTATACACCTCACGCTCCATCATTGCCCAATTAATATCCGACGACGTAATACTGTCGAGATCCGAAACGCGATGTTTCAATGCCACACGCGAGTCTTCAAGACTTAGCCAGTCCCGAACCATCTTATTAGTCTCTTCTCCGGACTTCTTCGCGGAATCCAACTCCGGAGCACCCAATACTTTGTTCCACTCAGCACATAAGTTCTCGAACTCGGTTTTCGTCATTACCTCAAGTTGCAGAGCGCCAGAAGAAACTCTTGACCTGATAAGGTCCCGACGATCAACGTTCCTCCAAGCAAAATGGTGCGTGGAAGCTCCGCATGTCACTAGAATCGAGAGCCGCACCCAGGCCGGCTGAATCTCGCCGCTATCGATACGAGCAGGTATGGGGCCCTGATAAGAATCGAGAAACCGTCGGAATACCTCCTCGCGCAATTGACGCGGAGTCTTGTGAGACGAGCGGTCTACGGCTTCCCGGCAATCATGCGACGTCCGCAGGCTGATGATGTCCGCACTAAATACGGAGATGTACTTCCAGGCTGCGGCCATTAGTGGCATCCATACAGCAGGCTCAATCACTTTCATTGATTTCGCCTCGGCTCGTTGTGCAATTTTCGCTGTCGGCGCGCCGTCCCAGGGGTCTAGCTTCGGGATAAGGGTTGGGTTGATACCGCGGCACGAAATTAGATCGCGTACGGCAGAGACTAGGTTTTTTATTGTGCCCTTCGCACGTCCAGATTCCACCAGGTCCATGACCAAGTTTTCCCAGTCCCAGGCCGTCCAATCACACATACTTGTTGGCAAGCCACAATCGCGCTGCCACGAAGCTAGAAGCTGAAGTGACGCATTTTTCGAGATAACAGTTGAGAAGTTCACGGGATGCAACCCAATATAAATCTCGCGAGAAAGAACGCGGCGGTCGCTTGGGTTCAGTTGAACCATTGCGAACTCACGCATCAGAGTCAGCCACGGTTCATGCGCTCGAAACTTGAGCGTGGCCGAGCCGAAATGCGAGTTCCGACGTAAATCAGCTACCCCTTCTAGTGACCAAGAGATGTCCGAATATCGAACGACGGATGCATCTTCGACCTTGCCGGGGTATTGGGCAAACACTTCATCATCAGGGTCGAATATCCGACCATCGGACTTACCGTGCTCAAGCGAATCGAAAATTCCTGGAAGATTATTCATCGTTACCCACACGAATCCAGGCTGGAAGTTCGTCGGTCAACTCGAGAGGGCACTCCTCAATGTCTGATTCCGTCCAGCCGAGTTCGGATAAAACTCGCTCCGCAGCCGCGATCTGAGGACCCCACGTCCTAACCCAGTCATCCGTATCTTCAGGGTACTTTGCAGATCGAATCGATTTTAGAAATGAAGCTATTCGAGGAGCATGTATTGGAAACACCAGACCGTTCTTGCAGCCTAGGCAGAACAACGGCGCCGCATGACAGAGAACTCCGTAGGCATCGAAAGGCGAATCGAAAGGATCCCTGCAATCCGCCACGCCGACGTCGTGATGCCCTTCTTTTATCGCCTGAGCGGCATCTGGTGTGACGTCGGCGAACTCTGATAACGCCTGCGTAGAAACGTCTTCACGATTCTCAGCTAGCCCCGCGAAGCCGACCCTAACCCCTTGAGACATCTTGGCCTGCACTTCTACTACACGGGTAGCTGAAAACACCTGTATTGAACTAGCGGAAGCGTAGTAGCTGTCAAAAACGGCAATCGAATGCTGATCAGCCGCTATGTCAGACGCGCGTGCTCCCAACGAGATGGCCCGATCAGAAACTTTAGCTTTGCGAATCCGACGCACATCAATTGGTTCAGAAAGATCCAAAGCGAAACCCGCCCCAATCATCGAGGCAACCCAGGAGCGGGTGGAGAGTGCACCAAATGAAAAATTGACAGAGGTAACGGCAGGTACTTCTTTATCGCTCGGAAAGGCAAGTCGAAGCCACACCTCATCGTTTAACAGAGGTGCAGCATTCGCCCTAAGCGAATCCACGTTCAACAGAAGCTCCTTCAGAACGCCTGTTAATCCCCATCGACCGTTCGGGCTTCTGTCTTTATAGAATACCGTTCGATTTCGAACCGCTCTCGACTTCTCGACGTTTAATGACACTCCGCCGTCAGCGAAGGCACACCCACTAACTTTCAAACCGCTAATCTCATCAGAAGACAATCCGGTTAACTCCATCAAAAGAATACGAAAAGGAACTAACCCTGAAACAGAAGAATGTACAGTTTGATAACAGAGACCTAACAGCGATTTCGCGGAAAGTAGCTTTCGCCAATCTTCCGGAAACAAGCTTGCGATCTCTTTAACGTCCACACACTGAGTATCCAAAGCACTTAGCTCAAAGCGATAAGCGAGGGAGAGCAGACGCCGAAGTTCGTTTTCATTTGAGTGAGGCTCACATGTAGCGTTACCCTCAATCACGTTTCGTGCCCACATTGATGCGGCCTTCGCCATTCGTATATGCGCTCGAGCCGCCATTACGAGTTGATCAAGTTCCGATTTGCTGAATTCGTCTACTTCCCTGTTAGCGGGCTTGACTATCAAACTCGGACCTTTGGCGATTCGCCACAACATTCCATCATCGGCTCTGGCCAGACTCAGAAAAGTGTATATAAGCTGCTGAATTGTACTGCTCATCCTGTATGGCATAAAGGAATCTACAGGGTATTCACGTTCGAGCTTTAAACTCCAATCAATCAATGAATCGCACACTAAATCTGGTGTCGATGAGAATGATAAGTTTCTATATCCTTTTAGATCCAGATCTTCGAGAAACAAAGTAATGGCCTGCTTCTTGACCGCTGCGGCGCTATATGACTGACTTTGACTGACCGAAACCCATGCATCCGCCAGAGCATTTGCGATTTGCGGGTTTCCGTACGTCGAAGGGTCAAAAGAAATATCCCGTGTAGTGACTCCTTGGTCGATAGTAATTTTTCGGACGCCAAGGTAGGAAACACCGAATTGTTCGTGCGCCGAATGAACCGCGCTATTCACAATTGTCTGACGCTCATTTTTCTTCGCCATACAGTTCCCCTACGTATGATTTAAGTGACGCCGCGACTCCCTCGTCTAGCTTGTTCAAGAGGCGAAGATATCGCATGGTTTGCGCCATGCTTGAATGTCCGAGTATCTCCTGGAGATCAACAAGTGGATCCAACAACGGATGAGCGAGGTCTTCTTGTTCCTGTGTGACCATTTGCGCGTATCTATATCTCAGATAGTTGATTGCAAACGTATGTCTCAAGTCATGTGGTGAAATATGTGGCTCGCTATAATACTCTTTTCCGAAGAAAGCCTGTTCAGATATTTTTCTAAACACTTGCTCCCACCCCGACCGAGACATAGGGAGTCCCCTGGATTGACTAAGAAAGAGCGCTAGCGGTTCCACGAATCCGTGTTTGTTGATCGAAACAATCTTCCTTCGAATATCGACCGGAGTAGAACGAATTTCATACTTTAAATGGGGCCCACTCATGCCCCACGAACCGCTAACCATTCCTGACTTCGGATCGATAGATTCAACAACGAAGAGCTCGTCCAAATGATCTCTGAACCGCTCCTGATTTGACTTTACAATATGTCGTCTTTCGATCTTTCGATACTTCTCAATCGCCCTAAGTGCGTATATATCGAGATAGATTGTTCGACGTTTTCCATTCTTTGCCGCCGCTTGAATATCGAATTCCCAAACCTGGCTTCGACGAACTGCCGTATCAACCTCGCACGATAGTAACGTGCTCACTTCTTGTAGGCGCATTCCAGCAGAAACGAGTGTCTTTATTACTGCCACGTTTCTCAAATCTGCCCGTCTCAGATTATGTATCCGATTCGACCCTTCGGCTGAATCTATGAACTTTCGAAATGCCTCTTTTGATACGTACCGCACGCGATTCTGTCCAATCGCGCGCACGTGCAATAGGTCCGTTCCCGCTCTAGAAGTACGTAATATGGGAGACTTTTCGATAAGATTACTCTGCTCAAGCCACAAGAAGTAGTTCCTCAGAACAGCCGCTTCGGGCTTGAAAGATATCGGTTGTATTGGCTTTGACTGAAGGTGCAATCGAGTTCGCTTATAGAGGTCAATTTGACTTGCGGTCGCTTTTGCGGGGATCTCACAGAACGTTGCAGACATAAAATTTGCAAATCGGGCGAGCGCATTACCATATTGTTCCAACGTATTTTTCGAAAGCGATGAATACGTCAAGATAAAACCCAGGAAAGTTGTTTCTGGCCTGCCGAATTGGTCAACGATTACGGGCAGTCCGTCTACATCCCTCACCGGCATCTGGCGTATTCGAACTTGCTTTGCTGCAGCAGCAACGGCTTTTGGCTTTTTGCTTGTGTAGACGACGAAGTATTTTCTGCGATCATCCCGAGACATAACGTGAACTTACCTTAACCGGCGCCGGTGCCTCCGATCACGAGATAGCTGAGCCGAGCCGCGACGATGTCTCGCAGCAGCGCGGCCGCCTCGACATCGAGCGAGCCGGACTCCTCCAGAGCGGGGAAGCTACTCGTCGCCGGCCGGAGCACGCGCAGCGACAAGCAGGTCCCGTCGACGGCGAGCGGCGCGAGCACCGCGTGCAGTCGCCATCGGATCCCGTCGCGCGCAGCGAAAACCCCGTCGACGAAGGGGCTCGCATCATCCAGACGGCGGCCGGCCCGTGCAGCGAGCCGCTGCGCCAGGAGGCGGGTCTGGTCGACGTCGGCGATGACCACGCCCGCGGGGACGAGGCCGGCGCCGGTATCGGCGAGCACCTCCCCCGGCCCGTTGACGACGATGTCGGTGACGTTCGGCCGCATGAGCAGCGGTTCGAGCGGGCCCGCGCCGGCGAGCTGGCGGTGCACCGCGCGGGCTGTGTCGATGAGATCGGCCGCGCCTCGCATCGTCGACTCGGACGCGCGCAGCGCCTCGACGATCGTGGACATCGTCGTCGCCTCGCCCGAGGCGACGAGGTAGTCCCGCACCGCCGAGACGATGTCCGGGTCAGTCGTCACGCTCACGCTGCGCCCCCGCGGTCCAGGGCGCCGGAAAGTACCTGGTCTGCAGCTGCGGCGAGCCCCCGGGACGGCCGCAGTGTGCCGCCGCCGTCGAGAGTCCGCGCGATCGCCGAGTTCGAGGAGAAGGTGCAGATCGGCACCGCGGCTCCGGAGAAGCCGGACCGCCTGCCGGCCGCGTCGAGCTGCGGGCGCAGATCGCCGGCGCCGAGGGAGTCGGTGCGGGCACCGCGCAGAACGACGACCAAGGCGGCCGCATGCGCCGCGAGTCGCGGCGCCTCCCGCAACGTCTGCAACATTCCGGCGAGCGTCGACCGCGACACGAGCGCGACGACGTCTGCGGCGCGGAGGAACGCCTCGGGCACCGCGCTCGCCGGTCCGGCGTCGGTGACGACGAGCCGGCCTCCGGCAACCCCTGCATGCGCGACTGCGAGCGGCGTCGACCAGTCCGGCCCCTCCCCCGTGCCCGCCATGCCGTCCACCGATGCCTCGGCCGCCGCGACCGCGAGGCCGCCGTGCCGCGGGAGCGCGGTCCACAGCTGATCCGGATCCAGGGTCCCCGCGCCGGCGTGCACCCCGCCGAGCCGCAGGCCGGGCTCCGACTCCATCCCGAGCAGCAGGTCAAGCCCCGGCCCTCGGGCGTCGGCCTCGACGAGCACGACCCCGGGCTCGGACCTTCGGGCCGCCCGCAGCGCTGCGACGCACGCGAACGTCGAGGCCCCGGCACCGCCGTGGGCGCCGGCGACGAGGACGTGGCGGCCGCCCGAATCGGCCCCGGCGGCGCCGTCGAGCAACCGCAGCAGCGTGGAGGTCTCGCTCGGCAGGGCCAGCGCGCGGCGGCCTCCGGGGCGCCGCGGCGTGAGGTCCGAGCACACCGGGACCGCCCTGTCGACGATGCGGCACGCAGGTTCGGCGGCCTCGCCTGCGCGCTCGTACGCTCCGGCGTCATAGAACATGAGCGGCGTCCCCGGGGAGAGCCCGGCCAGCTCGGCGGTGGTCGCGGCGAGGCCGCAGGCGCGCACGGCGGCGAGGCAGTCCTCGGCGAGGTCCGGGTCGTCGACGCAGACCGCGACCGAGGCGCGCGCGGGAGTCGCGGTGCGCCGCGGTACCGGCTGGGCCTGGGTGCGTGGTGTGGGCATGGCACAACCCTCGCCCATGACGTCGGACGTCCCGCCCGGACAACCTGCAACGAAATCAACCGCTGTGGATAACGAAGAGTTGTCCACAGGCCCATTTCATTGGCCGAACTCGGGTGTGTTCGGGCGTCGGATGTGCCAGAATGCCCATGTGACCACACCCCCTGGACCAGCGCGCATCCCGCACCGCATCGGCGGGGCGACGCCTGTGGGCACTGCCGGGGAGGTGGCGGCGTTCTTCGATCTGGACCACACGATCATCGCCACATCCGCCTCATTCGCGTTCAATGCCGAATTCATCCGCAACGGGATGATGAGCCGGCGCACCCTCGCGAAAACCGCGGTCGCCAAGCTCGCGGTCGAGGTCGTGCCGAGCGAGGTCGGCGACACCCAGCGCGCCATGGACCTCGCCGGTAACGCGGTGCGCGGGATGACCCGCGCGGAGGTCCAGCGGGTCGTGGACGAGACCCTCGAGGAGATCATCACCCCGAAGGTATTCACCGAGGCCAAGGAGCTCATCGCCGACCATCGGCGCGCCGGGCACTCGGTGGTCGTTCTCTCGGCCGCGGCTAGCGAGATGGTCCAGCCGATCGCCCGAATGCTCGGGGCGGACCAGTTCCGCGGCACCGAGCTCGAGGTCGGGCCCGACGGCCAGTACACGGGCGCCATCTCGTTCTATTGCTGGGCGGACGGCAAGGTCGATGCGATGCGCTCGCTCGCGGAGAAGGCGCCTGTCGATTTCTCGGCCTCCTACGCCTACTCGGACTCCGATTCGGACATCCCGATGCTTGGCCAGGTGGGCCACCCCGTCGCCGTCAACCCCAACCGGCTTTTGCGCCGCGAAGCCGTCGAGCGCGGCTGGCCGATCCTCGAATTCTCGAAGCCGACGCCGCTGTTCCCGTCCTCGATGCCGAAGACCATGCGCGGCAAGCTCAAGGACAAGCTGGATAATTCGGCGATCACAACCCGCGCGAAGGCGCGGACCGCGATGGACGCGCTCAACCAGCGGCGTCCGCAATAGCGCGGGCCTCGCGCGCGCCATCGACGATTGCCTCGCACTGGAACGCGATCCAGTCGGTGAGGCCCTCGGCCGTGCCGGTGGCGAAGCCGGCGAGCAGCGTCTCGTAGCGGTCGCGGTCGCGGTTCCACAGCACCTCGGGCACCCCGAGACCGCGCGGGTCGAGTCCCGTCGACACGCACACCAGGCGCGAGGCGGCTCGCGCGACAACCCCGTCAGCGTAGCCGAACGGCCGCAGCGAGGCGAGCTCGCCGTGGACGACGGCCGACAGCACCGGCGCGGCCACGTTCGTTCCGCCGGTGACCAGCGCCGCCAGACCCTGCAGCCGCTCGGACACCCCGGCGTCGGCGCGCGGCCTGCCGAGGCGCTCGAGGTCGGCGTCCGGAACCTCGGAATCGAGCCCCGCCGCCGCGAGAGTGTGCATTCGCGCGAGCTGCTGCAGTGGCGCGCGGGTCCACACGGCGGTCGCGTGGTCGAGGCCCTCACCGTGCAGGATCCCCGCAACGCGCAGCGCCCCGGCGACGATCGGATCGTCGACGTCGCCAGTCGTGCCGAGCCGCACGGTGCCGCCGGCCAATGCCGCGGACGAGCGGGCCGCGCGCAGGCTGGCCTCGGCGGCCGACGTCGCCCAGCCGCGACGGTTGGCCTGGTGCCGGTGCACGGCCGCGATGGCTTCGCGGGCCTCCTCGAGCGCGTCGGGGATACCGGGCAATTCGGCGAGCGGGGCCAGTGGATCGGCTGGTGGAGAAGTCACGAATGCCACGGTATCGCCTGCGCCCTGGCGAAGGCGACTTCGGGCGCGCGCTCGGCTACGCCGCGGGCGGGCACGTTCCGCCGGGCAGGTTCCCCAGTTGCTCGGTGAGCGTCTGCGCGATCGCGTCGAGCTTCTTCTCCGCGGCGCCGAGATCCGGCGCGTCGGCGAGCACGGCGACGGCGACGTCACCGCTCGGGGTGGGCAGGATGCCGAACTGCCGCGCGAGGTAGCCGGCGTGCGTGTCGGCCGGCCCCCAGCCGCCCTTGAATGAGGCGCCGTCGATGCGACCGAGCCCCCAGCGCTGCTCCGGAACGATCGAACCCATCTCGCCGAGCACCGCCGAGGAGTCCGCCAGGCACGGCAGGTTCGCGGCGAACCTCGCCTGATTGGCCGCGTCCCACTGCGTCTGACCGAACACCGTAAACCCCTCGCGAAGCCGCGTCGCCGGGACGGTGGTGGTCTCGTCGCGTGCCTGGCGCAGCACGTCTGTGACGGCGGAGGCGGCGCTCTCCCCACCGCCGAGGCCCTCCCACAGCGCCTCTGCGGCCTCGTTGTCCGATTGCGTGATGGCCGCGCGGACCTGCGTCGTCGCTCCCGGGTTCGCCCGGAGAGCGGCGATAGCCAGCGGCACCTTGCTCGTCGACCAGGCGACGCCGGTCTGCAGCTCGCCGAGCACGGTGACCTCCGCGGCCCGCCCGACCGGGGCGATCGCGATGCCGGTGAGTTCTGGAAGCGCTCGGCCGATCATCTCGAGCGCCTCTCCGTTCGCGGGGCTCGGTGGCGCCGCCACCGACGGCGGGCCGGCCTCGGAAGGCTGCGCCCCGCCGGGCGACTGCGTAACCTCGGGCACCGTTTCCACGCCGGGCTGGACGCCCATCGCACCCGGGGCAGGAGCCACGACCGTGTCGGCGATGTTGCGGGCGGGCGGTTCGTGGTTCGGCATACATCCGGCCAGAGGGAGCACGACCGCGGCCGCCGCGGCCAGCGCTCCCGCGCCGCGCAGCCTAGTAGACGTAGACGACCGCATTGTTCCCTCCCGTGCACTGCACCACGTTCGTGCCGGCGGGCGCGCAGTACATCGTGTAGGACGTGCCCGTCACCGGGCTGTACGCGCTGATCGTCGCCGCGCCTCCCCCGGCACCCGAAGCGAGGTAGGAGTCGCGCACGGACGAGGCGAACGGGCAGCTCGTCGACGAGGAGCCGGCGCCGGCCCGCGCGAAGGGGCCGCCGCCGAGCGAGGAACACTGATACGCGCCGGCGGGGGTCGCGGGAACGGCCGGGGCGGGCGCGGGCGACGCCGGTTCCACCACGGGCATCGTCGAGGCCGAGTCCGCTGAATCGGGCTCTTCCTCCGCCGTCACGAAGTGGGTCGAGGTGGCCGCCGCGCCCTGGGTGGAGGTGGTGCCGGAGCCCAACCACAGCAGCGTGCCGAGCACGGAAATCGCCGCGACGAGCAGGACGATCGCCACTACCACGACGATAAGCGCCGGGCTGGTGCGCCTACGAGTGGCCTCGGGCGCCCACTGCGGCTGCCCCTGGTAGCCGAAACCGCCGTAACCGCCGCCCCACTGATCCCCAGCCACAGCCTTCTCCATCTCTCCAGGGCCCCGCGGCCCCGTTCGACGCTCCGGGAGCGCCGCCGAAAGCGGGGAGCACACGAACGCTACAGGGGCACAGTGCCCGCCAAAAGAACGTTTATCCGCTGCACCATCGGTAAAATCGATAGAGGCGTACCCAATGTGGGCCTCGCCGGAGAATGTCCCGTACGGATAACTGAACTTCGACTAAGAATACGTGGTGGGAGTGCCTTTAGGGAAGCGCCACTCCCGGCTCACCCCGGTGGGTACGAAAGATCGCGTTCGGGTCCGCCCTCCCTCCGCCGAAGCGAGCGGTCGCGGGGCGAGCATAGAGGCCTTACCTCGACAAAAGGAAGAGAACATGTCTGCACAGGAACAGCTGGAGATGCTGCTCTCGGCGACTGCATTCGATAGCGCCGGCACCAAGGTGGGCGACGTTCGCCAGGTCTACCTCGACGACGCGACCGGGCGCGCCACCTTCGCCTCGGTAAGCACCGGCATTTTCTCCGCGGACGCCGTGGTACCGCTGTTCGGTTCGCGGCTACTCGACGGCGAGCTGCACCTCGGCCACAAGAAGGCCGCGATCAAGGATTCCCCTCGCTTCGATAATTCCGAGGATACCCTTACGCCCGACCAGGAGCGCGACCTGCTCGAGCACTTCGGGATGGACGCCCCGCCGCTCGATCCCGCCGCCCAGCAGCGCCGCGACGCGGCCGCCCGCGAGGATGCGTCCTCCGAACCTGCAGCGTCCTCCGCCGAGGGCGGCGACGAGGCGAAGGCCGAGCCTGGCACCATCCCGGCCCGCCGCCTCGCCTCGGTGGAGCAGCCCGAAAAACCCGGCACCCACGACGGCGGAGCTTCCGCGAACCCGGCGTCGCCGGCTCCCCAGAGCACGAAGCCTGTGGAGACCGAGGTGCCCGAGCCCGCCGCGTCGCCGAAATCCACCGAGGGCCCGGCCGGCAGTCCGGCCGAGCCCCCGACTTCCCGGTAGGCCGCGCGCCTCAGCCGACGCCGAGGTCGATGTCCTTTCCGGGGACCGCGGCCAGCAGCTTCTGCGTGTACTCCTCGCGCGGGTCGTCGAACAGCTCGTCGGTGGTGTTCTCCTCGACGACCTCGCCCTTGGACATCACGAGCACATAGTCCGCGATCTGCCGCACGACGGCGAGGTCGTGGGTGATGAACAGGTACGTCAGCCCCAGCTCGCTCTGCAGCTCGGCGAGCAGGTCGAGGATCTGCGACTGCACGAGCACGTCGAGCGCGGACACCGCCTCGTCGAGCACGATCACCTCGGGATCGAGCGCCAGCGCTCGCGCGATGGCGACGCGCTGACGCTGCCCACCGGACAATTCGCCCGGGAACCGGCGCGCCATCTCCGGCGGCAGCGCCACTTTCTCCAGCAGATCGCGCACCTTCGCATCGCGCTCGGCCTTCGTGCCCACGCCGTGGATCCGCATGGGCTCGGCGATCGTGTTGTGGATCGAGTACATCGGATCGAGCGAGCCGTACGGGTTCTGGAACACCGGCTGCATCTTGCGGCGCAGAGTCAGCTCCTCCTTACGCGAGAGCCCGCTCACCTTCGTGCCCTCGAAGGTCACGGAACCGCTGGTCGGTTCGAGCAGCCCGAGCACCATCTGCGCGACGGTCGACTTGCCCGAGCCGGACTCGCCGACGAGCGCGGTGGTAGTCCCGCGCCGCATCGTGAACGACACGTTCTTCACCGCGGCCACGTCCTCGGACTTCCACGGCACCTTCCCGCGGACCTTGAACACCTTGGTCAGGTCCTCGGCCACGATGACGTCGCGGTCCGGGTTCTTCTCCTCGGCCACGGTCTCGGCCTCGGCGACGGACTCCGCGACGACCTCCTCGCGCAGCTCGGCCGTGCCACCGGCGAGCTCGATCCGGCGCGAGGCCAGCGAGGGTGCGGCCTCGACGAGCCGCTTGGTGTACTCGTGCTTCGGGTTCTGCAGGATCTCCAGGCTCGGCCCGGATTCGACGATCCTGCCCCGGCTCATGACGACGATGCGCTGCGCGCGCTCGGCGGCGAGGCCGAGGTCGTGGGTAATGAGCAGCACCGCAGTGCCGAGCTCGGAGGTCAGCCCCTCGAGGTGGTCGAGGATCTGCCGCTGCACGGTGACATCGAGAGCGGACGTCGGCTCGTCGGCGATGAGCAGCTCGGGGCGCGCCGCGAGCCCGGTCGCGATGAGCGCGCGCTGTTTCATCCCGCCCGAGAATTCGTGCGGGTACTGGTTGACCCGGCGTTCGGCGTCAGAAAGCCCCGCCTCCTTGAGGAGCTCGATCGTGCGGGCCCGCACCGCCTTGCGCCCGGAGGCGACGTTGTTGGCGCGCACGGCCTCGTCGATCTGGTAGCCGACGCTCCACACCGGGTTGAGGTTGGACATCGGGTCCTGCGGCACGAAACCGATGTGCGCCCCGCGCAGCTGCTGGTAGCGCTTCGCCGGGGCGACGCGGAACTTCCCCGCCTCGTCTGTGCCGACGAGGCGCTCCCCGCCGAACTCGATCGTCCCGGCGGTCACGTGCCCGCCCCCCTGCAGCAGACCGAGAATCGCCGCGGCGGTGGTCGACTTGCCCGAGCCGGACTCTCCGACGATCGCGACGGTCTCGCCGCGATACACCGACAGCGAGGCCCCGAACACGGTCGGCATGGGCTTGCGCTTCGAGCCGAACGCGATGTCGAGGTCGCGGATCTCCAGGAGTGGGCGGTCTTCTGCGGCGTCGGGCGTTGAGGCGTCGCGCTTCGATTTCTCGCTCATCGCTTCCGCTCCTTCGGGTCGAGGGCGTCGCTGAGCGCGTCGCCCATCATGATGAATCCGAGCACCGTGAGCGCCAGAGCGGAGGCCGGCCAGAACAGGATCATCGGCGACTGGCGCAGCGAGGACTGCGCCGTCGAAATGTCATTACCCCACGACACCTCTGACGGCGGAAGTCCGATCCCCAGGTAGCTCAGGGTGGCTTCGGCGACGATATAGATTCCGAGGCTCGTCGTCGCGATGACGATGATCGGCGCCAGCGAGTTGGGCAACACGTGTTTGAGAAGGATGCCCATGCCCGATTGCCCGAGGGAACGGGACGCCGTCACGTAGTCGTTCTGCTTGGCCTCGATCACCGCGGCGCGTGCGACGCGGGCCATCTGCGGCCACGCGAACGCGGCGAGCACGATGATCACCGTGAAGGTGTTGCGATCGGCGAACAGCTGCATGAGCACGATGCCGGCGAGGATCAGCGGGATCGCGAAGAACACGTCGGTGATGCGCGAGAGTAGCGAGTCGATCCACCCACCGAGGTAGCCGGCGAGCGCACCGACGGAGACTCCGACGATGAGCACGAAAGCGGTGACCCCGAGGCCGGTGAGCACCGAGGCGCGGGCGCCGTAGATGGTGCGCGCGTAGACGTCGTAGCCCTGCTTGGTGAAGCCGAAAGGGTGCCCGGGTTCGGGACCGGCCTCGGACTTGGCGAGGTCGCCCGCTCGGGGGTCGAGAGAGGTGAACAGGTGCGGGAACGCGGCGACCACGACAACGAGCAGGATGATCACTGCGGAGACCCAGAACAGTGGGCGCTTGCGCAGGTCGATCCACGCTTCTCCCCACAGGCCGCGGGGAGTCGAGGTCGGCGACTTGGCATCGCGTACGACGACGTCATCCGGTTCCGCCTTCGAGACGTAGCGCGCGCCGCGGTCGTAGAGATGGGAATGGTCGGGCGATGTCGACACGGCGGATTTTTCGTTCGGGTTCGACTTAGGCATAGCGGATCCTCGGGTCGAGCGCGGCATAGAGCAGATCGATGATCAACGTGGCGAGCATGTAGATGATCACGAGAAGGGTGACGACGCTGACCACGGTCGGCGCCTCACTGATCTGCACGGAGCGGAACACGAGTCCGCCGATGCCGTTGATGTTGAAGATTCCCTCGGTGACGATGGCGCCGCCCATGAGCGAGGCGAGATCGGCACCGATGAACGTGACCACGGGGATGAGCGAATTGCGCAGCACGTGCACCGAGATGACGCGCGGCTTGCTCAATCCTTTCGCGTAGGCGGTGCGGACGTGATCGGCGCCGAGGTTCTCCGCGACCGATGACCGAGTCAGGCGCAACACATAGGCGAACGAAACGAGACCGAGAACAAACGCCGGCAACAGCAGGCTCTGGATCGAGGTGTCCGACCCGACACTGATGGGAGCAATTCCCCATTTGACGCCGAGGAGGAACTGCGAGACGAAGCCGATGACGAAGATCGGAACGGCGATGATGACGAGACTGACGACGAGCACCGTGGAGTCGAAAAAGCCGCCCTTGCGGATGCCGGCGATGACGCCGAACCCGATGCCGAAGATCGTTTCGATGATGAGCGCCATGACGGCGAGCTTGAGGGTGACGGGGAACGCCTCGGCGATGACGTCGAGGACGGGACGGTTGGAGAACGTGGTGCCGAAGTCTCCGGTGAAGATTCCTTGTAGGTACAGCAGGTACTGGACGAGGAACGGCTTGTCCAGGTTGTACTGCTCGCGCAGCGTGTTGATGACCGATTCACTGAGCGGCTTGTCGCCGGCGAGCGCGGCGACGGGGTCGCCGGGAATCAGGAACACCATCGCGTAGATGAGGAACGTCGCACCGAAGAAGACGGGAATCAATTGCAGCAGTCGCCGCAGTAGATACCAGATCATGGTTGACCTCTAGATGTGTAGTGCCATTGCCCAGACGCGCCCCTGGGGCGCACGCCGGAACTGTGCCGGCAGTGCGCCCCATCAGGCGATTGCGCTGGAAATGATCCCGTTGTTAGTTCTTGGTGATCTGGGTGTAGACCGGTACGGACTTCCAGTTGTACTCGACGTCCTTGAGTTCCGGATTCCAGGCGGTGGACACGTTCGAGTACCACAGCGGGATGGCCGGAAGGTCTTCAAGCAGGACGTTTTGCGCATCGTGGACGATCTCGGCGCGCTTGTCCTCGTCGGTCTCGGAACCGGCCTCGTCGATGAGCCGGTCGAATTCCTCAGACGAGTAGTCGCCGTCGTTGGAACCGGCGCCCGTGCGGTAGAGGTCGGTGAGGAAGCTCATCGTCGAGGGGTAGTCCGCCTGCCAGCCGGTGCGGAATGCCGTCTCGATCGTGCGATCGGTGACATCATCGCGGATCTGCTGGAACGTGGGAACGCTGACACCCTCGGACTCGATGCCAAGGGTCTCGCGGATCTGGTTGGTCACGGCCTCGGCCCACGCCTGGTGATCGCCGTCGGCGTTGTAGGCGATGTCGAGAGAACCGGAGAAGGGGCTCATCTCGTCGGCCTCTGCCCACAACTTCTTCGCCTCGTCCGGGTTGTATTGGAGGACATCACCGTTCTCGAGCTCTTCGCCGCCGCCCTCGATGGCCGGGGTGGTGAAGTCCACGGCGGGGGTATGGGTTCCCTCGAAGATCGTCTCGGTGATCTCGTCGCGGTCGAAGGCCATGGAGATCGCCTTGCGGCGGAGCTTGCCCTCTTCACCGCCCCAGTGCTCGAGCCGCTCGGGAATGGTGAACGACTGGAAGACCGCGGCGGGCTGGTTGACGTTGGAGTCCGGGAAGTCGGACTCGTAGGTCCCGTAGTTCTGCGAGGGGACGCGGTAGTCCATCAGATCGAGCTGCCCACCCTGTACGTCGAGGTAGGCGGTGTCCATGCTCGAATAGATGCGGAAGTCGATGCCCTCGTTCTTCGGCTCCTGCTCACCTTCGTACTCCTCGTTAGGCACGAGCTGAATGGACTCGTTGTGGGTCCAGCCCTCGTCGCCCAGCTTGTACGGGCCGTTGCCGATCGGGTTCTCACCAAAGGCGTCCATGTCGTCGTACGCGCTTTCCGGGAGCGGACTGAACGCCGAATACCCGAGGCGATCGGGGAAGTCGGCGGTGGGGCGCGAGAGTGTGACGTTGAACTCGGTGTCGCTGACGACCTCGAGACCGGAGAGCTCGGTCTCGGTGGCGCCCTCTTCGGAGACGGCTTCAAAACCCTCGATGGGCTCGAAGAACGACTGGGCGAGCTGCGCGTTCTTAGAGGCAGCGCCGTAGTTCCATGCGTCGACGAAGCTGTTCGCCGTCACCGGCGAGCCATCGGAGAAGGTCTTGCCCTCCTTGAGCTTGATGTTGAACTCGGTCGCGTCGTCGTTCGGGGTGATCTCCTCTGCGACTGCATTGCTGATCTCGCCCTTGGTGTCGTAGGAGACGAGCCCCTCGAAGAGAAGGTCGACGACGCGGCCGCCGCCGACCTCGTTGGTGTTCGTCGGGATGAGTGGGTTCTGGGGTTCGGTGTTGAAGGCACTGATCACGTTGTCGCCGGAGTCTCCCCCGCCGGAGCCGTCACTGGAACACGCCGCGAGCGACGTCCCTGCCAAGAGTGCGGCTGCCGACACCGCGACAACCTTGTTGAACCTACGCACAGAAAACCTCCCGTTTCGATTCGCGAGCAGAAGTGGGCCCTCCACCCGCACGACGACGCCGAGTCCTCGTAAGACCCGACAGCGAATCGCCGCTGATCAACCGCCTAAGGCATGTGATACGGATCACGATATGAACAATGCCTTACGCATTGGTAAATCACTCTAACCCCGCTGATTCATGGGGCGTGATGGAGTCGGGTTTCTACGGATGTTGTGTCCGGCGGGTCGTGTAGACGTGTTTGGGCGCCGGCTGGCGCTGCCGGTGGGCGGGTCTCCGGGTGGTGCTGTCGTGGGTGGGCAGGTGGGGTCAGGCCGGTTTGGGGATCGCGGCGATCGTGTGGAACACCGCTTCGATGGCGGTGGCCCAGGGCCAGGTCTCGGGGATTTTGACCCGTCTACGTCGGCTGCTGCGGGTCAGTAGGGCGGCGACGTGGAGGAAGCGGTAGCGCATCGCTTTGGGCTCGCACGCTGCGAGGATGGTGGCGGCGCCGGTGCAGGCCAGCATCCGGGTCCAGGCGACGAGGTCGGCGGCGATCATCACCGCCACCAGCCATGCCTGGTTGAGAGCGAACTCTCGCGAGGGCAGACGGCCCAGGCCGGTGTCTTTGGCGTGGCGGATCCGGTCCTCCACCCGGGCGTGCGCCCGATGCCTGGCCTCGAGGAACTGCAGTTGACCGGTGGCGGTGTTGGTGACGAACGCCTGGTAGCGCCACCCGTCGAGTTCCTCGAACATCGACAACTGGGCGCCGGGGTGGGGCCGCTCACGGCGGACGATGACCCGCATCCCGTCGGGCCACTTGGCGAGCATCCTGGGCGGCAGCAGTCCAGTCAGCTCGGCGATCTCCGCGCCCGGCCTCAGGTCGCCGTCTTGATTCACCGCTGGCCCCCACGCGGTGTCGGGGGCGATCGCGATGGCCCGGCGGATTCCGGCGGTGATCGAGAAGCCGACCGAGTACTCCACCCGCCGACCACGGATCCGATTCTGCTCGGAGATCCACTCCAACAGGTCATGGGAGGCGCCGGCGCCGTCGGATCGGATCAGCACATCACGCCGATGGGCGGCGGGAATCTGGGCGATGGCTTGCCCCAGGACGTCGATGTGGTCGGCCGCGGTGTTCGACCCCGCGTTGCCCGGCCGCAAGCTCGCAGCGAGGAACTCTTCTGTGTTGTCGCACCACACGCCGATCGGGTGGTAGCCGAAGGTGCGCTTGTAGGTCGGCGCGCTCTGTTCTTTCTCGCTGTGGGTGACCACGATGGTGGCGTCCACATCGAGCACGACCGTGTCCCCCAGATCCCGGCCCGCGCACTTGGAGGCCGGCACCCCGCCGGGCAGCTGGGACCACACATGCCGCCGCGTACGGGCCCGCGCGACCTGGATCTTTTTGCGTTTACCAGCGGTGACCTCGTCCAGGGCGCGCCACACCGTCGGAGAGGAGGCGACCGGACCCAGGACAGTGGATTGGTGGCGCAGGACGCGGATGTCGGCGATGGACGTGCCGCCACCTGTGAGCATCACCGCGACATCGGTCAACACCCTGCCACGGTCATGGATCGGGATGGATCGGCGCTGCGCCATGGCCCCCGACAGCTCGGCGGTCAGGCCGACGCGATCAGCCAGAAGACGCGGCGCGATGACCCCGGCATGAGCAATCACCCCGACATCCTCGACGGAGAACGACAGACCAGACGACCACGAAGTACGCTTCACCTACCGAGTGCTTTCTGCTTGAGGATCAGGAACCTTAAACAAGTCCCAGTTTCCCCTGTTCAGGAAGCACTTCGGTCTATTTTCACCCAGCGATCCGCAGATCCCCGTGAACTACCGGGGTTAGCGGGAACACTCCAATCGATGCCGTTTCATTCATGGATGCGGTCGATCGCGGAGCGTCAATCGGGCTGAGTCCCAGCCACGGACCGCGCCGCTATAGCTGGACTGTGCCTTACCCTCATGACCGAAATCCGAATCTCCATCTAACGGCGCGGCTCGTACGAGCATTGGACGTAATCCAGCAGCACTCCACGGATCTGCTTCGCATCCCGAACGCCCTCTCTGCGAGAGAACTCCGACATCTCTTCGAAGCAGCAACCCTGCTACAAGGCCAAGCGGCAAGCACCACCTGGTCACCGTTTGAATTCACCATCGATGCCACCGATCGCCCCACACTCACTGCGGGGTCACGCATCAATGTCGCGGTTACGCAGAGACTAACCCCGCTGATTCATGGGGCGTGATGGAGTCGGGTTTCTACGGATGTTGTGTCCGGCGGGTCGTGTAGACGTGTTTGGGCGCCGGCTGGCGCTGCCGGTGGGCGGGTCTCCGGGTGGTGCTGTCGTGGGTGGGCAGGTGGGGTCAGGCCGGTTTGGGGATCGCGGCGATCGTGTGGAACACCGCTTCGATGGCGGTGGCCCAGGGCCAGGTCTCGGGGATTTTGACCCGTCTACGTCGGCTGCTGCGGGTCAGTAGGGCGGCGACGTGGAGGAAGCGGTAGCGCATCGCTTTGGGCTCGCACGCTGCGAGGATGGTGGCGGCGCCGGTGCAGGCCAGCATCCGGGTCCAGGCGACGAGGTCGGCGGCGATCATCACCGCCACCAGCCATGCCTGGTTGAGAGCGAACTCTCGCGAGGGCAGACGGCCCAGGCCGGTGTCTTTGGCGTGGCGGATCCGGTCCTCCACCCGGGCGTGCGCCCGATGCCTGGCCTCGAGGAACTGCAGTTGACCGGTGGCGGTGTTGGTGACGAACGCCTGGTAGCGCCACCCGTCGAGTTCCTCGAACATCGACAACTGGGCGCCGGGGTGGGGCCGCTCACGGCGGACGATGACCCGCATCCCGTCGGGCCACTTGGCGAGCATCCTGGGCGGCAGCAGTCCAGTCAGCTCGGCGATCTCCGCGCCCGGCCTCAGGTCGCCGTCTTGATTCACCGCTGGCCCCCACGCGGTGTCGGGGGCGATCGCGATGGCCCGGCGGATTCCGGCGGTGATCGAGAAGCCGACCGAGTACTCCACCCGCCGACCACGGATCCGATTCTGCTCGGAGATCCACTCCAACAGGTCATGGGAGGCGCCGGCGCCGTCGGATCGGATCAGCACATCACGCCGATGGGCGGCGGGAATCTGGGCGATGGCTTGCCCCAGGACGTCGATGTGGTCGGCCGCGGTGTTCGACCCCGCGTTGCCCGGCCGCAAGCTCGCAGCGAGGAACTCTTCTGTGTTGTCGCACCACACGCCGATCGGGTGGTAGCCGAAGGTGCGCTTGTAGGTCGGCGCGCTCTGTTCTTTCTCGCTGTGGGTGACCACGATGGTGGCGTCCACATCGAGCACGACCGTGTCCCCCAGATCCCGGCCCGCGCACTTGGAGGCCGGCACCCCGCCGGGCAGCTGGGACCACACATGCCGCCGCGTACGGGCCCGCGCGACCTGGATCTTTTTGCGTTTACCAGCGGTGACCTCGTCCAGGGCGCGCCACACCGTCGGAGAGGAGGCGACCGGACCCAGGACAGTGGATTGGTGGCGCAGGACGCGGATGTCGGCGATGGACGTGCCGCCACCTGTGAGCATCACCGCGACATCGGTCAACACCCTGCCACGGTCATGGATCGGGATGGATCGGCGCTGCGCCATGGCCCCCGACAGCTCGGCGGTCAGGCCGACGCGATCAGCCAGAAGACGCGGCGCGATGACCCCGGCATGAGCAATCACCCCGACATCCTCGACGGAGAACGACAGACCAGACGACCACGAAGTACGCTTCACCTACCGAGTGCTTTCTGCTTGAGGATCAGGAACCTTAAACAAGTCCCAGTTTCCCCTGTTCAGGAAGCACTTCGGTCTATTTTCACCCAGCGATCCGCAGATCCCCGTGAACTACCGGGGCTAGACTCCCTAGTGGTCACCTACTGTGGTGCGGTCCTGCTGAGGCTGCTGAATATACTCGTTGGCGATGCACCAGACATCACACTCTCACTGGGTTGGCCCGCTCCGGAAGGTCTGCCCGTGGATCAGGATCGGTTAGCTGGTCGCCTGGTATTTGACGCTTCACTGTCCATTCTGCATTTTCCCGTTGACGCGGTCAATCACGTCTGCCGGTTCTCTGACCCCGTGGCGTATCGACTCGCTATCAGTGACTTGCAGCGAAGGCTCGACGAGCGGAGTAAAATCGCCTCGTATTCGGACAAGGTGAGACGTCTGATAGAGAAGCGTCCCGCAGATTGTGGAAGTCAGTGGATTGCAGACGAACTCTCCATCTCTACGAGCACACTTAAGCGGCGCCTCTCTGAGGAAGGGATGACCTATCGCGGACTGCGCCAGTCGGTCATTCGTGAGTACGCGATTCTTCGTTTACTGGACGGATCTGTGTCCGCGAGCGAGATCGCCACGGACCTCGGATATAGCGACCTCGCCAGCTTTTCACACGCTTTCAAGCACTGGACCGGCCACCCGCCGACGGGGTTCCGTCGTAGGTAGCGCTGCCTCTTGGTTGACTCGTACAGGGCAACTGGCGATGCACGGTGCCTTCAGCTTCGCCCTTTCTTTGGGCGTGGCGTTCAATAGCTTCAGGCTCCGCCGACATCCTCGACGTATTCGGGCCTGGTGCTCGCGGCGGTGAGTTTGGCCTAAGCCCTCGAGTTTCTCTGTGACTGCAAAAAGTGTTCAACCTCGACCACGATGAACAGGGCAGTGGCAGTAATAACAGTGCGGCCCTCTGCATCCTCCATCGTGGACGTGAGGTCCAATTTCCGGCCATCGCGAGACCGAACTGCAGCGCGCAGGATGTACGGGGTGTCGAGTAGTGCTGGCGCAAGATACTCGAGCTCGAGACGGCGCGTCACGGCGAGCTCGCCGACCGAATAGAGCAAGAAGCCGAAGAGGTCGTCAATCACGGTCGCTACCGCGCCGCCGTGTGCAATGCCGGGTGCCCCGACGTGGCGCTGGTCGAACTGGTGGTGTGCGACGACGCCGTCTCCGTCACGCCGTACCGAGAGGAAGTGACCATTCGGGTTCTCTGGTCCACAGCCAAGGCAGTTGGGGTGGTGGGGAGGAAGCTCGGAGGAACCGGATTCCATGCGCGTAAACGAGCGCACCCAGGTGTCGATATCGGTACCTATCGGCCCGCCGGCCTTGTCGCGAAATGTGTCCATGTCCAGACCTTCCTGTCGATGAAGTTGTGCTGGGTGCGATACCTCGGCTTGTGGCGACGGAGATATCGCCGACACCCGTACGTCCGACCCGTGACCCAACCTCCACCTGGCGTCCAAGGGGCCGGGAGGCCGGTGCGGGTGGCCTGAGCAACTGGCTGCCGACGGCGCGATAGTCAGGTCGACAAGGCCGACTGAGCCGGGACACCATGTACTGTACGAACATACAGTATGCGGTACCGACGTATAGTCTAGTTTGGGGGCTCTTCCGGATCCGGAGTGCGTAGCGGGGATGCTGCGGTGATGCGGTGAGGCACAAGATGTAGGGGTCCTGGGGGTGTGAGGATTGCGGTTCCTACACCTGCACCCAGAACCACCCAGGACCCGCTTTGAACGCTACCGCCAGCCTGCTTGCCGACACCATCTGCCGCACCGTCGAGCTCGGGGTCACCATCACCGACGCCGCGGTGGCCGACGAGTTCACGCACCTGTTCTGCTCCCCGGTCACGCTGGACCCGGTGTGCGCCGACTGCGGGACGGAGGGGAGGCTGCGTGACCACGTCCAGCGGAAGGTCACGGATCTACCGATCGTCGGCCATCCCACCAGACTGCACGTACGCATACCCCGCTTCACCTGCGACAACATCGAATGCGAGACGCGGATTTTCCAGCAGCGGATGCCGGCGTTGGCTAAGCCGCGGGCCAAGACCACCCGCCGCTGCAGCCGCTGGATCCTGCAGCGCCTGGCGATCGACCGCACCAGCGTGTCCGCCGTCGCGAAGGCCCTCGGGCTGGGCTGGGACCTGGTCAACGACCTGGCGGTCACCGAGACCCGCGCCATGGTCTACGACCAGCCCGGACACTTCGACGGCGTCCGCATTCTCGGGGTCGATGAGCACAAATGGAAGCACGTCCGCGGCGACGGCACGTCCTCATTCGTCACCGTTCTCGTCGACCTCACCCCGGTCGTGGACGGCACCGGCCCGTCTCGTCTGCTGGACATGATCCCCGGGCGCTCGGCGAAGGTCCTCACCGAGTGGCTCAACGCCCGCGACCAGGCTTTTCGAGACCGAGTCAAGGTGGTCACGATGGACGGATTCGCCGGCTACCACACCGCCGCCGCCAAAGCCGTCCCCGAAGCACGCACGGTGATGGACCCATTCCACGTCGTGCACCTGGCCGCCGACAAGCTCACCGTGTGCCGCCAACGCATCCAGCAGGCCACCACCGGACACCGGGGACGGACCGGCGATCCGCTGTACGGCATCCGCCGCACCCTGCGCACCCGCGCTGAGCTACTGACCGACAAGCAGAAGGTCCGCCTGTTCAAGGCGTTCACCGCCAATGACGCGCACGCGGCGGTGGAGGTCACCTACAGCGTCTACCAGCGACTCATCGCCGCCTACGAGGCCTCGGGCAAGCGGGAGGGCAAGATCGCGATGTACAAGCTCCTGCGCTCGATCCGGGCCGGGGTGCCCACCGAACTGTGGAGTGTTCCCGCTAAAGTGGCCACTGCAATTAAGCGGCGAGTCGTATATGTCTCTGAATCCTAGTTCAAACTCGGCTGGTGTCAAATAGCCCAGTGTGGAATGTCGTCGGGCCCTAT
The DNA here is from genome assembly GCF_001659785.1 of Dietzia timorensis. Classification (NCBI taxonomy): domain Bacteria; kingdom Bacillati; phylum Actinomycetota; class Actinomycetes; order Mycobacteriales; family Dietziaceae; genus Dietzia; species Dietzia timorensis. The sequence goes on along the minus strand of NZ_CP015961.1, from coordinate 564,673 downwards.
TGTAGTACTCCTCAATCCAGGTGAATGTGCTCTTTTTGAGTGCTTTTAGAGTGGGCCACGGGCGCGTGTGAATGAGTTCCTTCTTGTAGCTCGCGAAGAATGATTCTGCGACCGCGTTGTCGAAACAAATGCCAGTGCGCCCCAATGATCGTCGGATATTGTTTTTCGTGCAGTACTTATCGAAGTCGGTGGACGTGTATTGAGTTCCGCGATCGCTGTGGAATATGACTTTTCCGGGTGGTCGACGACGAGCGATGGCCATGTCCAGTGCGTCGGTGACCAGCTCGGTTCGCATGTGGTCGGCCACGGCCCATCCGACGACCATCCGGGAGTGCAGATCGATGACGGTGGCCAGGTACGCCCAGCCGTTCCAGGTCCGTACGTAAGTAATATCGCCGCACCATTTGGTGTTCGCCTCGGCCGCCGTGAAGTCGCGGCCGATGAGGTCAGGTGCCCCAACGGGGCTGTCTCCGGCGACGGTGGTGCGTTTCCACGCCTTCGGGTGGCGGCCTTCCAGACCTGCGACCTTCATGAGCCGCCACACCCGCTTGTGCGAGACCCGGTGGCCGCCGGCGGCGAGTTCCGCACGCATGCGCCGAACGCCGGGACGGCCGTTGAGGTGCTCGTAGTGGTACTCGATCAGCGCTGTTAACTCGTCGTCTCGGAGGTCTCGAGCTGAGCGCGACTTGCCGCGCCACTTGTAGTAGCCAGAAGTCGATACGCCGAGTTGAGCACACATGAACGTGACCGTATATGAATCGGATTCAGCCCAGTCCGCGATAGCCGCGAATTTCACCGCGGGTCTTTCGCGAACCAGGTCGCTACTTTTTTTGCGAACTCCACCTCCATCCGGGCGTGCTTCACTTCTTCGCGAAGGCGCTCGAGTTCCGCCCGCTCGTCCTCATTCAACGGGCGGTCAGACTCACCGTTTCCCTCGTCTCGAGTCTTCTTCACCCATTTCCCCAACGTCATCTCGTGAACGCCGATACTGCGTGCAACTTCGGCGATCGCACGGCCATCATCGATGACCAAACTTACCGCGTTGGCCTTGTACTCGGCAGTGAAGCTCCGACGAGTAGATCCCATAATCCGCTCCCTCTATCTTGGGGGAACTCACCGCTCATCTCCGGGTGTCCACCAGAGCGGGAACGGTCCACTGCCCGAGCTCGCCCAGCTGGGCCGGTCGCTATGGAAGCGGCACCGCGAGATCCTCGCCTACTTCGACGTGGGCGCCTCCAACGGCCCCGTCAAGGCCATCAACGGACGCCTCGAACACCTCCGCGGAATCGCCCTGGGCTTCCGCAACCTCAAGCACTACATCTTGCGGTCACTGATCCACTCCGGTCAGCTTCACGACCGGATCAATGCACTCTGATTCCGGAAGGGCCGGATAAGGGGCTCTTCGCATCTGAGTGTGGGGTCAGGTCCGTAGCCCGCCGGCGATGAGGAGCATCCGCAGGCGGTAGTTGTCGCGGTTGCGGTAGCCGCGGGCCAGGCGCCGGTGGAGTTCGATGAGGCCGTTGATCGCTTCGGTTCCACCATTGTTGGATCGGTCAGTGGTCCAGTAGGCGAGGAAGGAGTCCTTCCACTTGCGAAGAGTGCGGCCGAGGCGGGCGATCTCTGGGATCGGGCAGGACGGCAAGGTCGCGAGTATCTTCTCCGCAGCGCTGCGCCCGGCTGGCAGGTCTTTATGGTGGTAGGCCTGTCGGAGTTCGTGGGCGATCTGCCAGGCGAGGAACAGTTCCTCGTGCCGGGGGTCGGCGGCCAATGCGTCATTGAACCGTCGCCACTGCCGCTCGGTCAGCCGTGCCGGGTCGCAGCGGATGATGGTGCGGATCCCGTAGAGCGGGTCGCCTTTACGTCCGCGGTGGCCGCAGATTTGCTGCTGCAACCCGGCAGTGGTGCTCGCTTGCTGCGTTCGCCGACTTGCCTACAATGGGTCACCCATCCCCAGTTCCCCCGCCGCTTTGCGCATGTGAGAGATGGCATGGCCTTCGTCGCGGGGAAGCGTCGCGGCGAGTTCATTGACCCGTCGCCAGCGATCGAGCGTCGATCCGTCGCTACGGCCGGCCGCAGCCAGAGCCGACCACGTGTCCGCGCAGCGCAAGAGCGCAGTTCCGGCCTTCGCCATCTCCGCGGACTCCGTTAGCCGGGCCACGTCGCCACAGAACTGTGCCTGCAACCGGCGGAACAGGCCGCCGCCCGTGCCTGCCTTCTCTACAAAGGCGTGGAGAGAACGCAGCGCGATGTCCAGTTCCGGTTCGGGCATGAGCCCCGGCCACCGGTCGACATCCTCGGCGAAGACCGTGACTCCACTGATCCCGGCAGCGGCAACGGCATCCGGCGGTAGCACCGACGCGTCCGGAATAATCGCGGTTGTCGCCGCCTGCATGTTTTCGACCGAGGCCACGAGGGCCGAAGCCGCAGTCTGGCGGAGATCGGGCAGGATCTGGGGCCAGTTCACGAAGTACGTGGTGTGCCTCGTGGGCACGGGGAACGATCGGGACGCGCGCGCCCGCGCAAGAGCCTCGTAGGGGACTTTCTGCATCTCGGCTCGGTCGTTGTCCACCACGAAAGCCGTCTCGGTGTCGTCTTCGTAACCGATCACGACGATGTCGTGCCGACTCATCTGAAGGCGGACATTGAGGTAGGGCAGCTCAGAAATGTCGGCCCACATCAGCACGGGACGGCCTTGCTGGAGTTCGCGGCGGACCCAGCCCCAGCCGGTCTCGGGATCGTCGGTTCCCCGAACGTCGACCTCTGCACCCAGCCTGGCGAGAAGGTCGACCTCGAGGTCGCTGCTACGCCCGACGAAGTAGATGGGAGGGGCGAGACCCGGTGCCCGCAGGTAGGTGAAGCCGAGACCACCGCCCATTCCGAAGACCAGACCTTCGCTCGGCACCTCGTCCCAGCCCAGACCGGCCCACTCCAGGAGGTCTCTCAGCGCTCCGGAACCACAATGCCCTGCCTGACGGTGGGGATAGTCCAGTAGGACTCGTCGCGGCTCTGGATGACGGGTAGGGACCTCGACTGACATGACATCTCCTGAATCGGCGTCGCAGCAATCTGCGCGGTTTCCGGTTGGACGGGCATGCGGTTACGTGACTATACATTCGTTCATGCAGGCATGTACCTACCTCAGCGGTCCATCGAAAGGATCCTTCGTTCCTGCGCCGCCCGCCGAGTGATAGCTCAAGAAATGCGCTGGGCGAGGCAGCCCCGGGCGTCCGCCAGACAATCACCACCGCTCTCCTCCACGAGCCGGCGGCCGGGGGGTTCAGTCTGGGAGATGGCCGCGTGCCGGTCGTCCTGCCCCGGCACGACAACCTCCTCCACTCGACCGCTCCCGGCGCGGTGCCCGGAACGCAGGTAGCAGTCCGCCACGACCGTGATCAGCGCGGACTCGGCCCGCTTGCGGCGCTCGAGCAGCCACTCGGGGAAGTAGCTGCCCAAGCGCAGCTTCGGGACGGCGACATCAACGGTGCCGACCCGCGTATCCAGGGGCCGGTGGCGGTAGCCATTGCGGTGGTTGGTGCGCTGCTCCGAGCGGGCGTTCCACTCGGCGCCGCAGACGGCATCGGCGTCCGCGGACAGCAGGGCGTTGATCATGGTCTGCTGCAGCTCACGCATCAGATCTGGAGACGCCTCTGTGAGGGCTTGGCCAAGCAGGCCTGCCGGGTCGACAATATGGGGTGCGGTCATCGTGATGACTCCTCGAGGATTCTTTGGAAGGTTGACTCGATGGATCACACGGTGGCCGCTCTACATCCGTCAACGACACGGATGTCGGAGACGATCTCGGCCACCGAGTTACACCACTCTAACCCCGCTGATTCACGGGCCGGTGTGACTGCTGCTGTCGGGTGACGGCGGGCTTGTTTTCGCGTGTGGGCGTGCGTGTGTGCCGGCTGGCGCTGCCGGTGGGCGGGTCTCCGGGTGGTGATGTCGTGGGCGGGCAGGTGAGGTCAGGCGGGTTTTGGGATCGCGGCGATCGTGTTGAACACTGCGACGATGGCGGTGGCCCACGGCCATGTTTCGGGAATCTTCACGCGCCGCCGCCGGCCACTACGGACCAGTCGGGCTGCCACGTGAAGGAAGCGGTAGCGCAGCGCTTTGGGCTCGCACAAGGCCAGAACTGCGGCGTCGCCGGTGCAGGCCAGCATCCGAGTCCACGCCACCAGATCTGCGGCGATCATCACCGCCACCAGCCAAGCCTGGTTGAGAGCGAACTCCCGCGAGGGAAGCCTGCCCAGGCCGGTGTCTTTGGCGTGGCGGATGCGGTCCTCGACCCGGGCGTGAGCCCGATGCCTGGCTTCAAGAAACTGCAGCTGGCCGGTGGCGGTGTTGGTGACAAAAGCCTGGTAGCGCCATCCATCGATCTCCTCGAACATCGACAACTGGGCGCCGGGGTGGGGCCGCTCGCGGCGTACGATCACCCGCATCCCGTCTGGCCACTTTGCGAGCATCCCGGGAGCGAGGAACCCGGTCAGCTCCGCGATGTCGGCCCCGTCGCGGATGTCCCCGTTGGGGTTGAGCGCTGGTCCCCACGCGGCTTCGGGGCAGGTCGCGATGGCCCGGCGAATCGGGGCAGTGATAGCGAAGCCGACCGAGTACTCCACCTGTCGACCACGAACGCGGTTCTGCTCGGTGATCCACTCCAGCAAGTCGTGGGAGGCGCCGGCACCGTCGGAGCGGATCAGCAGATCACGCCGATGACTGGCGGGGATCTGCGCGATGGCCTGGCCCAGGACGTCGATGTGGTCGGCAGCGGTGTTCGACCCGGCGTTGCCCGGGCGCAAGCTCGCGGCGAGAAACTCTTCTGTGTTGTCGCACCACACGCCGATCGGGTGGTACCCGAACGTGCGCTTATATGTCGGAGTTGCATGTTCCTTCTCGCTGTGGGTGACCACGATGGTGGCATCCACATCGAGCACGACCGTCGATCCCAGATCCCGCCCCGCACACGCCGATGCGGGTACTCCGCCGGGCAGTTGGGACCACACGTGCCGCCGCGTGCGGGCACGCGCGACCTGGATCTTCTTGCGCTTGCCGGCAGTGACCTCATCGAGTGTGCGCCACACCGTCGGCGCCGAGGCGACCGGGCCCAGGGCCCCGGATTGGTGGCGCAGGACGCCGATGTCGGAGATGGACTCGCCGCCATCGGCGAGCATCACCGCGGTGTCGATCAGCACACGGCCGCGGTCGTGGATCGGGATGAATTGTCGGCGAGCCATGGCCCCTGACAGCTCGGCGGTCAGACCGACCTGATCAGCCAGAAGTCGAGGCACGATGGCCCCGGCGTGGGCGATCACCCCGACACCATCAGCAGTAACGGACAGACCGGCCGACCACGAAGTACGCTTCACCTACCGAGTGCTTTCTGCTGGAGAACATGGAACCTTAGACAAGTCCCAGTTTCCCCTGCTCAGGAAGCACTTCGGTCTATTTTCGCCCAGCGATCCGCAGATCCCCATGAAACACCCAGGCTAATGCTTCTTTGTTTCGCGTAGATGACATTCGTGGATTCCGAATTGCCGGGGGCACTTTTGTTTACACCCGCTAACCGATCTACTAATTGGCCCTTGGTCGGTTTACCGCGACTAACCCGCTCGGAGCGACTGCCCATCAGGGGAGTTTTCGCCTGTCCCACGTGCGATTTTCACCGCATCGCCAAAGATGCGGTTATCCTCATGTATATCGGATGTGATCCAAACAACAACGGCGGTGGAGATCCCCCGCGCCGTTTCACGGTCGCTGAGCACCCCTCGCGCCGAGAACGATCGCTCGGGGACCCAAGGGACGCATCCGCTCATCGAACATAGGCGAATAGGAGTGTCGTAATGTCGGATTCTTCGACCACGAACGAGAAGTACGCGCCGAGCGCGGAGTTTGCCGCCCAGGCGAATGCCACGGCCGACCTGTATACCGAGGCCGATGCCGATCGCCTCGCGTTCTGGGATAAGCAGGCGCGTCGCCTCACGTGGGACCAGGAATGGTCCGAGGTTCTCGACTGGTCGCAGGCGCCCGTGTCCAAGTGGTTCGTCGGCGGAAAGCTCAACGTCGCGGCCAACTGCCTCGATCGCCATGTCGACGAAGGGAACGGCGATCGTGTCGCCGTCCATTGGATCGGCGAGCCGAAGTCCGATGCCCGAGATATCACCTACTCCGAGTTGCTCGCGGACGTCTCGCGCGCGGCGAACTACCTTTCCTCGCTCGGCCTCGTCGCAGGCGACCGCGTTGCCATCTACATGCCGATGATTCCCGAGGCATATATCGCGATGCTTGCCTGCGCGCGCCTCGGACTGACCCATTCGGTGGTGTTCGCCGGCTTCTCCTCCGCAGCGCTGCGTTCCCGAGTGGACGACGCGGAAGCCAAGGTCGTCATCACCTCCGACGGGCAGTTCCGCCGCGGTAAGCCCGCGCCGCTCAAGGCCGCCGTCGACGAAGCACTCGGTAGCGACCTGCCGAACGTCGACGGCCCCGCCGCCTCGGTGCACAAGGTCCTCGTCGTCCGCCGCACGGGCATCGACGTCGACTGGGACGCCGAGCGAGACGTGTGGTGGGACGAGGTCGTTCCCGAGCAGCCAGACACCCACACCCCGGAGTCCTTCGACGCGGAGCACCCGCTGTTCCTGCTCTACACCTCGGGCACGACGGGCAAGCCCAAGGGCATCGTCCACTCCTCCGGCGGCTACCTGGTTCAGGCCTCGTACACGCACTACAACGTCTTCGACCTCAAGCCCGAATCCGACGTGTACTGGTGCACCGCCGATATCGGCTGGGTCACCGGACATACCTACGGCGTATACGGTCCGCTGTCCAACGGGTCGACATGCGTGGTCTACGAGGGCACGCCGAACAGCCCCGACGAGCACCGCCATTTCGAGATCATCGAAGACAAGAAGGTCTCGATCTATTACTCCGCGCCGACGTTGGTTCGCACGTTCATGAAGTGGGGCCACGAGATCCCGGCGGCGCACGACCTGTCGTCGATCCGCGTGCTCGGCTCGGTCGGCGAACCGATCAATCCCGAGGCATGGCGCTGGTACCGCGACAACATCGGCGGCGGCAAAGCGCCCATCGTCGACACCTGGTGGCAGACCGAGACCGGCGCGATCATGGTGTCGCCGCTGCCGGGTGTCACCGAGACCAAGCCGGGTTCGGCGATGCGGCCGCTGCCGGGTATCTCCATGGACGTCGTCGACAACGACGGCGAGACCGTCGCCTCCGAGGAGCAGGGACTGCTCGTCGGGACCGAGCCGTGGCCGGCGATGCTGCGCGGCATCTGGGGCGATATGGACCGCTACCGCGACACATACTGGTCGCATTTTGCCGAGCAGGGCTACTACTTCGCCGGTGACGGCGCCAAGTGGGACTCCGACGGCGCGTTGTGGGTTCTCGGGCGCGTCGACGACGTGATGAACATTTCCGGACACCGCATCTCGACCTCCGAGGTCGAGTCGGCGCTCGTCGGTCACGAAGCGGTCGCCGAAGCCGCCGTTGTCGGAGCCTCCGACGAACAGACCGGCCAGGCGATCGTCGCGTATGTGATCTTGCGTGAGCACCACATCGGTTCCGGCGACGAACTCGTCGACGCCCTCAAGGCCGCCGTGAGCAAGGAGATCTCGCCGATCGCCAAGCCCCGCGACATCACCGTCGTTCCCGAACTTCCCAAGACCCGCTCGGGCAAGATCATGCGCCGCCTGCTGCGGGACCTCGCCGAGGGCCGCGAAGTCGGGGACACCTCCACATTGTCCGACCCGTCGATCATGGAGGCCTTGCAGAAGAAGTAACTCCGCCGTCATTGGCCCTGTTGTTGTTTTTCCCAGGGCGGGCGGACACATTTCCGCATCGAATGTGGACTCGGGCGGCCCGGACTTTGCACCCACTACTGCCAATCGTGGCAGGATTGGGGACAATGGTCGCGGGGCCGCCCGGTTATCATTTCGACAGTGGGCCGCGAAGATCGACGGACCGGCCATGAGCGGACGAGCACATATGGCGAGCCGGCGGACGGACGCCGACGACATCAAGAACCCTAAGGAGAAGCCGTGAGCAACGAGCACGACAACGTGAAGAACCCTGAGGGCTCGATACCGCTGCGCGACGCCGATTCACTCAAGCGAGGGGACGCCAGCATCGGCGACCTCGTGAAGAATGCGACGACGCAGGTATCCACGCTCGTCCGCTCGGAGATCGAGCTTGCCAAGACCGAGGTCACCGACCAGGTGAAGAAGGCCGGCATCGGCGGCGGCATGTTCGCCGCGGCGGCGCTGTTCCTGCTGCTCTCGCTCCCGCCGCTCACCTTCATGTTCGCGCACCTGATCTCGATGTGGATGGGCACGAAGACGTGGACCTGGTTCGGCTTCCTCATCATCTTCCTCGTGCTGCTCCTGCTCGCGGTGATCTGCGCGCTCATCGGCCTGGCGAAGGTGAAGAAGATCCGCAAGCCGCAGCGCACGATCGACTCCGTGTCCGATCTCAAGCTCGCCGTGCCGCAGAAGAACGCCAAGACGCAAGCGGTGCAGCCCCGCCATTAGGCGCCCGCCTTTCGCCCGCGTGAGGAGCCAGTCGACATCGCAGCGTTGACCCGCAAGAACGCACCACCGCCCCCAGACCCGGCGGTGGTGCGTTTTTCTGGACCCTGGACCCACCGTGATGTCTCCGCCAACGGCACACGGCTCCACATCGCCGAGATGCTCCCGGCCGGCGGCACGGCGTTTGCAGCGCGGCCGCCTCTCGCTCTGCTCGTTCACGGATTCGGCGGGATCTGGTGGACGATGCGCGGATTGCTTGAACCACTTGCCGCCGCCGGCTATCACGCCGTGGCCCTCGACCTGCGCGGGCACGGCGATTCGGACAAGCCGCCGCGCGGCTACGATGCCTGGACGCTCGCCGCGGACGTGACGAACCTGATCCGCGCGCTAGGGCACACCGAGGCCGTGCTCGTCGGCCACGGTGAGGGCGGGTATCTCGGGTGGACGGCGGCCTACCGGCGCCCGCGCGCGGTGCGTGCGCTCGTCGCCGTGTCGTCCCCGCATCCGCTCGCCATGCGTTCGCAATGCCTGCGCAGCCGAGCCCAACGCGCGGCGGTGCTCCCCGACCTCACCTTCGATCAGATCCCCCGCGCCGCCGAACGCCGGCTCCTCGCCGACAACGCGGCATATATCGAGAACGTGACCCGCTCCCACGGCGGCTATGCGTGGACCGGCAGCGAGGATTTTGCCGAAACCGCGCGCGTGCTGCGGGTGGCGATGCAGATCCCCAAGGTCGCGCACCTGACACTGGAGTCGCGGCGCTGGATGTTTCGCAGCCAGTTCCGCCCGGACGGGCGCGACTACCGGCGCAGCGTCGGAGGTCAGCTCGAGCACCAGGTGCTGTCGATCGGCGGAGAGCAGGACACGTTCGTTCTCCCCGGGACGATCGCGCGCTCGAAGAAATTCGCGCCCGCGACGAGGCAGGTGATGCTGCCCGGCGTCGGCCACTACGCGCCGATGGAGGACCCCGCGGGGCTCGCGCGGCAGATCATCGAGTTCGCCGCGGACCTACCGCAGTAGCCGGATACCGGCTGCCCGGCTCGTTGCGCTCGGTGCGAGCCGCCGCTACGCGGAGCCGACGCAGCGCTGGGTCTCCACGGGCTCGGTCTGCCCTTCCGCCGCTTCCACTGTCGGCATGACCTGGTCGAGGGTGAGCGCGTAGCCCGTTTCGGTCGCGTCGAGCGCGGCGCCGAAGATGATGCCGATAACCGTTCCATCCGGGGCGATGAGCGGCCCGCCGGAATTGCCCTCCTGCACGTCCGCGCGCAGCGTGTACACGTCGCGCTCAACCTGAGCGTCGCGGTAGATATTCGGCCCGCGCAGTGTGACTTCCTCGCGCACCCGCGCCGCACCCGCGTGGTATGGGCCGTTGCCCGGGTATCCGAGGACGATCGCGTCGTCGCCGGACTGCACGTCGCGTTCCGTGCCGAGCGCCATCGGCGGGGCGGTGAGGCCGGGGACGTCGAGCACCGCGATGTCGACGTCCGGGTTGTAGGCCACCACGTTCGCGTCGATCGCGACGTCCTCGGACACCTCGACCCGGACGGTGTCGGTGCCCGCGACGACGTGGGCGTTGGTGATGACCCGGTTCGGGGCGTAGACCACGCCCGAGCCCTCGAGAGCGCGGCGGCATTGCTCGGCGCGGCCCATGATCTTCACCACCGACGGAGTCACCGACTGCACAATGGGGTTGTTCTGCAGCTCCGGGTCCGCCGGCGGCACCTCGCGCAGCGGCATCTCCGAGAACGGTCCGAGAATGCCCGGGAATCCGGTGTCGACAAGCACCTCGGCGAACGTGCTCGGGATCGAGCGCAGCTGGTTCGGCGCGAGGCGGTCCATCTCCGACAACACCGTCGAACCGCGGATCGCCTGCGCGGCCGCGGTGTCCTCGCGCGCCGACACCGGGATCGCGACGAGCCACGCGACGAGCAAGATCGCCGCCGCCTGGAGCACCGCGCCGATGAGCGAGTCGACGCCGCGGGCGACGGTCGAGCCGCTGATCGTGCTCCGCAGCGCCCTGCCGATCGTCTGACCTGCGACCTGCCCGATGATGACCATCAGGGCGACGATGCCCAGACCTGCGAAGAGCCTCGCGACGGGGCTGTCGAAGTTCTCGACGACGTGGGGTGCGACGAGCAGACCCGAGGTGGCGCCGACCGCGACACCGAACAGCGCGAACGCGGCGGACAGCGCGCCGCTGAGCCACCCGGCGAACGCCGCCAGCACGGCGAGCAACACCAGGGCTATGTCGAGCCACGTCGAACCAGTCAGGACGCGCCCTCCTCGTCTGTTCCGCCGCCGTGCGGCGCCTCGTCGTCCCGCCCGGGGACTCGACCTTCTGGCCGTTCAACGCCCGGGCGCTGTCCTTCCGTTCCCAGCCTGCGGAAATCGGCGTCTGGATCGGGATCATCCGACCGGAGGCCGGACGCATTGCGCAGTTCCTCCAGCACCTCGCGGCGCGGCCACGAGTTCTGCTCCCCGTTCGCCGAAGCGGACAAGGTCTCCTCGAGATCCCGGATATCGTCGGCATCCCAGTCGAGGTCCCACCCGGCCAATTTCGTGGCCGCGGCGAGCACTCCGGCGGTGAAACCCCACAACACCAGGTCTCCGATGTTAAATGCTGGACCCTGCCAACCGGCGGATTGGCGCACCGTAAAGCGATGTGCGGGGTCGAGGAGGTCTCCGAGTGGGGGTGTGAGCACGCGTGCGGTCTCCGCCTCATCGGCAGCGTGCACCCGGCCGGGCTCGCGCCAGTAGGCCAAGACCGGGAACACCGAGTAGTTCGACACGGGAATGTACAACGATCCGGTGACGGCGAGGATGTCGACCGAATCCGGGTCGAGTCCGGTTTCCTCCTGCGCCTCGCGCAGCGCCGTGTCCGGGATTTTCTCGTCGACCGACTCGCTGCCGCCTCCGGGGAACGAGACCTGCCCTGCGTGGCTGCCGAGAGTCGCCGCGCGATGCGTGAGCAGGACCCGCGCATCCGCAGGCGGCCTGGGCCCCGGCGCATCCGGGTCGCCGGAAAACACCACGAGCACCGCAGACGTGCGATGCGGCCGCCCACTGGGGTGCGGCTCGCCGCCGTCATCCTCCGGCGGTCTGCGCTCGGGCAAGATCTTGGTGACGCCGCCGGAACGCGCGGCCTCGACGAGCGGGGCCAGCCACTGCGGGTAATCGTCGGCGAAAGGGTAACCGGACAGGTCGAAGTAATCCTCCGGAGGGAAGTAGCCCGCTGCCACTAGGACACCTCCTGGCCGAGATAGGTGTCGACCGCGTCGACCACATCTTCCGGGCCGCGCATGACCTGCGGGAGCACTTTCGCCACGGTGCCGTCGGCCGAGACGAGGATAGTGACCGGCAGCACCGGCGGGGCGCCGGCCGCCTCGGCGATCTCGCCGCCCGAGTCGACGAGCGAGGGCAGCTCGGTGACCCCGAGCTCGCGCAGCATATTCAGGCCCTTCGACTCGTCCGGGTCGGCGTGGACGAGCACGATCTGCGCGGAGTCGCCGAGCTCGGCCTGCGCGTCACGTAGCGCGGGGAGCTCGCGGCGGCATGGCTCGCACCAGTATGCCCACAGGTTGATCAGCGTCGGCTTGCCCGCGGCGATCTCGGCGAACGTCGTCTCCTCGCCGTCGGCCATGCACACGAGGGAGACCTCGCCCAGCGGCCCCGCGGCTGCCGCCTCTGCGTCCTCGCCCGACGCCTGTCCCTTCGGGCAACCGAGGAGCCCGACCTCCGAGCGCAGCGCGGCGTCCGCCGGCCGATAAGGACCGGGGGTGACCCCGCCCGACGCGCCAGGCGCGGAAGGTCCGGCGTCATTGGCGGGTGGGTCTTGTTCCGAGGAGCCGAGGGTGCTCCACAGCGCCACGACGAGCGCGGCGACGACGATGACGGCGACGACGGACCAGCGGGCGGACGAGCTCATCGAATGTCTCCCCCGGCCGCGTCGGCCTCAGCTGCGTCCGCTTCAAGCGGCGCGCCGTCCGCGTCGAGCCCGGCGAGGGCGAGAAGGTGCTCGCGGCTGTCGCCGGACACCAACTTCGCCGCGGCGACCGGGTCCATCGACCCCGCCTCTCCCGCGGACGGGCACTGCCGCGCGAGGAAGCACGCCCCGCACGCGGGCTTGCGTGAATGGCACACGCGACGGCCGAACCAGATGATCCGGTGGCTGGTGTCGGTCCACGTCTTGCGCGGCAGCAGCTCGGCGACGGCGTGCTCGATCTTCACCGGATCTGTCTCCTCGGTCCAACCCCAGCGGCGGGTGAGCCGTTGAAAATGGGTGTCGACGGTGAGCCCGGGGGTGTCGAAAGCGTTGCCGAGCACCACGTTCGCGGTCTTGCGGCCGAAGCCGGGGAGCGAGATGAGGTCCTTCATCCGCCGCGGCACCTCGCCGTCGAATCTCTCGACAAGCGCCGCGCCGAGGCCTTGGATACTGCGCGCCTTGTTGCGGTAGAACCCGGTCGAATGGATGAGCTGCTCGAGTTCCTCGGGGTCTGCCCCCGCGTAGTCGGCGGCTGTGCGGTAGCGCGCGAACAGCGCCGGGGTCACCATGTTGACCCGCGCATCGGTGCACTGAGCCGACAGAATCGTCGCGACCGACAGTTCCAGGGGGTTGGTGAAATCGAGCTCGCACCACACCTCGGGAAACGCCTCACCGAGTTCGCGTGCCATTCGGCGCGCGCGCCGCGTGAGCCCCAGGGAGGTTTCCGTGCCGCGCATGGCGGCGGTCGGTCGCCGCCGAGCGGGGGCAGAAGGGCCAGCAGACATGCCCTCGATTCTACTGTGGCGGCCCCGCGAATCCCCCACCGCCGCCGGGTCGCACGGGCTGACAACCCGCCCATGACGGCGGAGGAGTTTGGCCCTTTACGGCGCCGACGGGTTAACTTGTGTCCTATGAACGCTGTCTTCGTTGTCCTCGCGCCCTTGGCGATCGCCATCTTTGCGCTTGTGATGGAGCGCTTCGAAGCAAAGGTCGTGGGCACCACCGGGGAGACCGCAACTCCGGTCGCCGAGGCGTCCTCGACCCCGCCCGCCGCGGAAAAGTCCACCGAAGAGGACTGACGGCGGCCGCCGCGAGGCGCTCGCCGAGCCCTCGCAAGGGCGTGGCTAACAGAAATCGTTACTAGCCAGAGGCCTTTTTCAACTTTCGTAGAATTGGCCCGATAGGTCGCCAACGCACCTCGATGCACGATACAGTGGTGCCTGCCACATTCGCCCCAGCCACCACGACGGGTCGAGTGTGCTGCTGTTCTGCGTAGAAGGTGCCAAAGCGCCGCTGCGTGAGCGGCGTACCCCGCGGAAAGAGACCGCGCGGGTTCCCCATACGAAAGAAGGCAATCTCCGTGGATGACGCACTGAGCAGAGCCGGCATTTTCCAGGGCGTCGACCCTGCCGCCGTCAAAGCGCTGCGCGATGACTTGTCTCCGGCGGAGTTCTCGCGGGGCGAAACCATCATCCGCGAGGGCGAGCCGGGCGAGACGCTCTACATCATCATCGATGGCAAAGTGAAGCTCTCGCGCAAGTCCCCCGACGGCCGCGAGAATCTCCTGTCGGTCCTCGGCCCGTCGGATATGTTCGGCGAGCTGTCCATCTTCGACCCGGGCCCACGCACATCCTCCGCGATTTGCGTGACGGACGTGAAGGTCGAATCGATGAACCGCACGGCTCTTCGTCGCTGGATCTCCGAGCGTCCCGAGATCGCCGATCAGCTGCTGCGCGTGCTCGCCCGTCGTCTCCGCCGCACGAATAACAACCTCGCCGACCTCATCTTCACGGACGTTCCCGGCCGCGTCGCCAAGGCGCTGCTGCAGCTCGCGCAGCGTTTCGGCCAGAAGGAAGGCACCGCGATCCGGGTCACCCACGACCTGACGCAGGAAGAAATCGCACAGCTCGTCGGCGCCTCCCGCGAGACGGTCAACAAGGCGCTCGCCGAGTTCGCCCACCGCGGCTGGCTGCGCCTCGAGGGCAAGTCGGTGATCATCTCCGATCCCGAGCGCCTCGCCCGCCGCGCCCGCTAGACGCTGCGCCCACGGGCGCCTTCGAACTACCCGCGTTCTGCGATGTAATCCATCGCGACGCGGGTACTTTGTTCTGCGGCCGCGAGTAGCACCTGGTCGGTGACCTCGGTATAGATGTCGCGGGTGATCTCCGCCGCGCCCGCATCGGCACCGAGCCGCGCGATCGCATCGCGCACCTGCTCGAGCCGGGAATTTCGGTGGGCCTCGAGAGCAGCCGCCGCGGCGGAAACGTCCGCCACGTCGGGTCCGTGGCCCGGAACCCCGGGGCGGCCTGCGAAACGCTGCAACTCGCGCAGCGAATCGAGATACTCCGGAAGCGAACCGTCGGTGGAGTCGAGGACCGTCGAATCGCGGCCGAGAATAGTATCGCCGAGGACGACGCAGTCGGTCTCGCCGCCGGCGAGCGCGACGTCGAGGGATATCGAGTCGGCGGTGTGGCCGGGCGTCGCGACGACGCCGATCTGCAGGCCGGCCACCTCGACGTCCTCGCCGTCGACCAGCGGCTCGGCGCTCCGGCAGTGCTCGGAACGCAGGGCGCGCACGGGCGCGCCGGTAAGCCGGACGAATTCGTCGATCCCGTCGGTGTGGTCGCCGTGCCGGTGGGTGATGAGCACGAGCGCGACCTCCCCCGCCGCCTCGGCGAGCGCCTTCGCGTGGCCGGCGTCCTCCGGCCCCGGGTCTACGACCACGGACTGCGCGGCGCCGGGCGCGCGGAGGACCACGGAGTTCGTACCCTCCATCGTCATCGGCGACGGGTTGTCGCAGAGCACGACGGAGGCGACGCGGGAACCGGCGACGGCGCGAAGCGCCTCGTAGGCGGGGAATTCGCCGGCGGGCATCGTTATCCCTCGACCTCGACGATCAGCTCCACCTCGACAGGCGCGGCGAGCGGCAGCTCGGACACGCCGACGGCGGAGCGGGCGTGCACCCCGGCGTCGCCGAAGATCTCGGCGAGCACATCGGAGGCACCGTTGATGACGACGGGCTGGGAGTGAAACCCCGGGGCGGAGGCGACGAACCCGACGAGCTTGACGACGCGCACGACGGCGTCGATCCCGACGAGATCATCGACCGCGGCGAGAGCGTTCAGCGCACACTGGCGGGCCATTCCCGCCGCCTCGTCGACGCCGAGATCCCCGCCGACCTTGCCGGTTCCCAGCAGCTCGCCGTCACGAAGCGGGAGTTGTCCCGAGGTGTACACGTACGCCCCGGAGCGCACCGCCGGGGCGTAGCTACCCACCGGCGCAGCCACGCCGGGCAGTTCGATCTCGAGGGACTCGAGCTTGCGGGTCCAATAGCCTTCGCTCATTCTTCTCGCCTCTATCGCGGTGTCTGTCTGTGGTACGCGGCGGCTCTAGGCCTTGACTCGCTTCATGTACGCGACGTGCTGCTCGCCCGTCGGCCCGGGCAGGACCGTGACGAGTTCCCAGCCGTCCTCGCCCCACTGGTCGAGGATCTGCTTCGTCGCGTGGGTGAGAAGCGGAACGGTCGAATACTCGAACTGGACGGGGCTCTGTGGTGTAGTCATGGCCCCACTCTATAAGAACTGACACTTTCCCCAACCCCGTCCGCGAGTCTCGCCGGGCACACGAGTCGGGTGGCGAAAAACACGTCCCAGCGCACGAGGCAAATTCCCGCATTCCAGTACCTCCGCGGTGCGGCCGGTTAGGCTGAAAACCATGTCCCACGATGCCGCCTCGGCGCCGACCCTCGCCGACGACCTGCGTGGGCGGTTCTCGGCCGCCTCCGCCTCCGCGCAGATCCATTTCGTCTCCGGGAAGGGCGGGACGGGGAAGACGACAGTCGCCGCCGCGCTTGCCCTTTCGCTGGCAAGCGAGGGCAACCGTGTGCTGCTCGTCGAGGTCGAGGAGCGCCAGGGAATCGCCCGCCTCTTCGACCGCAGCCCCCTGCCGTACAAGGAGGTCCACCTGGCCTCCCCGGAGGGCGGCGGCGAGGTCCACGCGCTCGCCATCCAGACCGAGGCGGCAATGCTCGAATACATGGCCATGTTCTACCGGCTCGGCACCCTCGGCAAGGCGATGCGCGCGACGGGCGCCATCGAGTTCGCGACGTCGATCGCGCCGGGCATCAAGGACGTGATCCTCACCGGGAAGATCAAGGAAACCGCGACGCGCGACGAGGCGAAGGGCGAGGACACCTACGATGCGATCGTCGTCGATTCGCCGCCGACCGGCCGCATCCACCGCTTCCTCGATGTCACGGTCGCGATGGCCGGCCTCGCCCGCGGCGGGCCGATCCACGCGCAGGCGAACGAGGTCGCGCGGCTGCTCCATTCGCGCCGCACGGTGGTGCACCTGGTCACACTTCTCGAATCCCTACCCGTGCAGGAGACGCTCGACGCGATCGCCGATATCGAGTCGGTCGGGATTCCCGTCGGCCACGTCATCGTCAACCGCGCGAATCCGAAGTTCGTCGAGCCGGAAGACCTGCCGCGCTTCGCCGCCGACGGCCCGGATCCGCGCCAGCTCGCAGACGGCCTCTCCTCCGCGGGCATCGTCTCGGCGACATCGGCGGAGTATTCGGAAGACGAACGCGCACTCGTCGAGGGGCTCATCGTCGAGTCGATGGAGCACGCCCGCGTCGCACAGGGGCAGATCGCCGCGGCCGAGACCCTTGCGTCGTCCGGCGCGAGAACGCTGGTCCTCCCCCATCTCACCGGCGGCATCGATACGTCCTCTCTGTTCGATCTCGCGGCGGCGCTCACCGAGCAGGGCGTCACCCGCCGCAGAAAAGGAGCCGGAAAATGACACGGCTGGATACCGAACGGCTCCTCTCCACTCGCGCGACGAGGGTCATCGTGTGCACCGGCGCCGGCGGCGTGGGCAAGACGACCACCTCGGCGGCGCTCGCGGTTCGCGCGGCGGAAATGGGACGCCAGGTCGTCGTCCTCACCATCGACCCGGCGCGCCGCCTCGCCCAGGCACTCGGCATCGAGGGCCTCACGAACACCCCGCAGGAGGTGGACCTATCCGCGCATGACGGCGGAGATGCCGATCCGCAGGACGATTCCGGCGCGCCCGAGCCCGGTGGACGATTGTTCGCAATGATGCTGGATATGAAGGGCACCTTCGACGAGCTCGTCGCGCAGAATTCGACGCCCGAGCGGGCCGAGCGGATCATGGCGAACCCGTTTTACAAGACGCTCGTCGAGTCTTTCGCCGGCACCCAGGAATACATGGCGATGGAGAAGCTCGGGCAGCTGCTCGAGGATTCCTCGTGGGACCTGGTGGTCGTCGATACCCCGCCGTCACGCAATGCCCTCGATTTTCTCGATGCGCCGGCCCGCCTGGCAGGGTTCATGGATTCGCGGTTGATGCGGATGCTCGCCACGCCGGGCCGCGGTTTCGGCCGCCTCGCCTCCGGCGCGATGAGCGCCGCACTCAAGGGGATCTCGCGGATCGTCGGTTCGGCGATGCTCTCGGATGCGAGCGAGTTCGTCCAGGCGCTCGATTCGACGTTCGGTGGCTTCGCCACGCGCGCCGCGCGCACACAGGCGGTGCTCCGCCGGCGCGGCACCGAGTTCGTCGTCGTCGCGAGCGCCGAGGCGCCGGCGCTGCGCGAGGCCGGTTTCTTCGTCGACCGGCTCACCGCGGAGGGCATGCCGCTGTCCGGCGTGGTCATCAATCGCACCCACCCACGCCTCGTGGATCTCGGCCCCGACGAGTCCACCGCCGGCGCGCGCCGTATCGCGAAGGACTACCCGGAGGCCGCGGCGGCGCTCGACATCCACACCGAGCGCGCACTCACCGCCCGCGAGGAGGTGCGCCTGATCAGCGGCTTCACCAAGCAACGCCCCTCGGTGCCGGTGGTCGGGGTCCCTTCGCTACCGTTCGAGGTCTCCAGCCTCACGGCGCTACGCGCCCTCGGCAGCCAGCTCGTCGGCAGGGAATAGGTACCCGGCGGACACGAAAAAGCCCGGCCCGCATCGCCAAAGTCGACGTTGTCGGTGCCGGGCATAATGTCGCCGGGCCGTGGCCCGGATGCGGGTCGCTTGTCAGTTCACCGCGCGAGCTTGGGTACGGGCAGCGGCGCGATCGAGCTGTTCGGAGTAGAAGTCCGCCCAGGAGGTGACGTCCGGGTACTGCTTGAGCAGCGCGCGGCGCTGACGTTCGGTCATCCCGCCCCAGACGCCGAACTCGACGCGGTTGTCGAGCGCGTCGGCGCGGCACTGGAGGAGGACGGGGCAGTGGCGGCAGATCGCGGCCGCCTGTCGCTGGGCTGC
The DNA here is from genome assembly GCF_001659785.1 of Dietzia timorensis. NCBI lineage: Bacteria > Bacillati > Actinomycetota > Actinomycetes > Mycobacteriales > Dietziaceae > Dietzia > Dietzia timorensis. The sequence continues at coordinate 545,876 of NZ_CP015961.1, read as the reverse complement.
ACCCTTGACGAAGAGTTCGTCCGGGTCGATATCACGGCACCTGGCCTGGGAGACCCACTGCTGGCGTGCTTCGCCGACGATGGATTCGGCTCCCGCCAACTGTGATCCCCTCCCCTGCAGCGGCTCGTGGGTCTGGATTTCCGACGAGCCTTCGGCTCCGCCGCTCGAGGAGGACTTCACAGGTGCCGTCATATTGTTGCCCCTAACATCGTCTGGGAGCACGCGATAGGGGTGCGCTGCGCTCCGTGAACCTTATGCATGACATCGCTACTTATGTATGCATACTTAATTGTGTGCACCGTTCACAAACAGCTTATAAGCCAAATCCGCGGAACTTCGCCCTCACAAGGATGGAGCGAAAGCGCTCCGCCTCGTGTTCGAGCTCCGTACCGAGAAACCTGAAAACTCTCAGCCTCTACAAACGGTGATACAACTATTGTTACCGCAGTCACACGCCGAAAGTAAATAGGGCTCAATATTTCGAACTGATAAAGCGTCCAGAAGCGAGGGTCCGAGCCACAAACCGACAGATCCGAGGGGCGCCGGGAAAACCCGGTGAACACGCGACACCGCGGGGGTTGGCTCTCAGATTCATTCGATAGGATTCGGCCTGTGTCGAATTTCGCCAAGCTGCTAAGACTGCTGCTGGCCTGCATCGCCGCCGGTATCGTCTTCGCCGGCTCGATGTTCCCAGTGGTAGGCGCCGTGGGCTTGTCCTCTAATAAGATGGCCAGCTCTCTCGCATCCACCTCCGCGGACCTCATCAAGGGCGATATGCCCCAGATCACCACGGTCACCGATTCGGAGGACCAGCCGATCGCATGGATCTACGACCAGCAACGGATCGTGGTTCCCTCCGACGAGATCTCGGAGAACATCAAGCTCGCGATCATCTCCATGGAGGACCGCCGATTCCTTGACCACCAGGGCGTGGACTGGCAGGGCACGGCTCGCGCGATGGTCACCAACTTCACGGCCGGTGGCGTGCAACAGGGCGCGTCGTCGATCGACCAGCAGCTGATCAAGAACTACCAGTTCCTCGTCTCGGCGCAGTCCGAGAGCGAGCGCCGCGAGGCCATCGAGGTCACCCCCGCACGTAAGCTGCGCGAGATCCGCATGGCGCTCGCGCTCGACAAGGAACTGTCCAAGGACGAGATCCTGTCGAAGTACCTCAATCTGATCTCGTTCGGCAACGGGGCTTTCGGCGTGCAGGTCGCGGCGAAGACCTACTTCGGTACCGACGCGAGCGAGCTCACAGTGCCCCAGTCCGCGATGCTCGCCGGCATGGTGCAGTCGACGTCGATGTACAACCCGTACACGAACCCCGAGGCCACGACGGATCGTCGAAACACGATTATCGACGCAATGGCCAGCACCGGTTCGATCACCTCGCAGGAGGCCGAGCAGTACAAGCAGGAACCACTCGGCGTTCTCGACCAGCCGCAGGCGGTCCCGAACGGCTGTATCACCGCGGATTCGCGCGGCTTCTTCTGCGACTACGTACTCCAGTATCTGCAGGCCAACGGCATCAGCCGCGAGACGATGAGCCGCGGCGGCTACACGATCAAGACGACCCTCGACAACACGGTCCAGGACTCGGTCCAGAACTCGCTCGACACTTTCGGCCAGCCCCAGGGAGACGGCGTCGCCGAGGTCATGAGCGTCGTCGAGCCGGGCGATGACGCCCACAAGGTCAAGGCCATCGCTTCCTCGCGCGCCTACGGCCTCGACCAGACCAACGAGGAAACCGTCCAGCCGCAGCCCTTCTCCATGGTGGGTGACGGCGCCGGTTCCGTTTTCAAGATCTTCACCGTCGCGGCGGGCATGGAAAAGGGCATGGGTACGAATACCTCGGTGTCCGTCCCGTCTCGCGTTCAGCTCGAAGGATTCGGCGCGGGCGGCGCCGCCGGGTGCCCCGCGGGCATGTATTGCGTCGAGAACGCCGGCTCATACGCGAGCTCGCTGTCCCTGACCGACGCGCTCGCGCAGTCACCGAACACCGCGTTCGTCAACATGATCTCGCAGGTCGGCGTCAAACCGACGGTGGAGATGGCCGTGCGACTCGGCCTGCGCTCGTACGCGGAGAACGGTACCGCCCCCGACGGACAGTCTCTCCAGGACTTCGTCACCGACAACAATCTCGGCTCGTTCACCCTCGGCCCGGACGCGGTCAACGCGCTCGAGTTGTCGAATGTCGGCGCGACGCTCGCCTCCGGGGGCACGTGGTGCCCACCGAGCCCGATCGATTCGATCACCGACGCGAACGGCCGCCCGGTGTCGATGAACGAGGAGCCGTGCGAGCAGGTCGTCACCGAGGGCCTGGCCAATTCGCTCGCCGCCGCGATGGGCAAGGATGATCAGCCAGGCGGCACCTCGGCGAACGCCGCGGCCGCGGCCGGGTGGAATTTGCCGATGGCCGGCAAAACAGGTACTACCGAGTCCCACCGATCCTCGGCGTTCCTCGGAATCACCAACCGCTTCGCCGCCGCCACGTACGCCTTCAACGACGGCCCGGAAACGTCCTCGCTGTGTAAGTCCCCCCTCCGTCAGTGTGGATGGGGCGACCTCTACGGCGGTGACGAGCCGGCGCGCACGTGGTACACGGCGTTCATGCCGATCGTCGGGCACTTCGACGAGATCGAACCCTTCTCCCCGGATCCCGCCTATCAGTCCGGCACCACCGCCGCCCAGGGCGCGCCCAATGTCGTCGGCATGAGCCAGTCCGCGGCGACTTCGGCGCTCGAGGCGGCCGGATATACGGTGGAGACCCGATTCACCTCCGGCGGATCCGTGCCCTACGGCCAGGTCCTTTCGGTCGAGGAAAATCTCGATATCCCCGGCTCCACGATGACGATCACGGTGTCCGACGGCTCCGGCAGCGGAGGCTCCGGCGGGTCCGGCGCCTCCGGGGGCGGCTCGGCTCCCGGAGGGGGCGGCGGTGGCGGCGCCACCGTCGGCCCGGACGGCGAAGAGGTTCGCGACGTGCCGGGCTACGCCCCGCTCACCATCTCTCCCAACGGCTAGCCCGCCCCGACCGCGCGGCCGGGCCCCCACGAAGTTTCTCGTTGGATAATTGTGGTGGCCCGGCGAGTATCGTGGACCTATGGCCCGATCACGTCGTCCCGCTGAACCAACCACCGCCCAGGCGCTCGTCCAGGCAGGGATCGCCGCTGCCGCCACGGGCCTCGTGTACGGAACGATGTACGAGCGCAATAATTATCGGGTGCGCCAGGTCGAGCTTCCGATCCTTCCACCCGGCACTTCCCCGCTACGCATTCTGCACATCTCCGATCTGCACATGCTCCCCGGGCAGCGAGTGAAGACGGCGTTCCTGCACAGCCTCACGCGCCTTCGCCCCGATTTCGTCGTCGACACCGGCGACAACCTCTCGAGCGATCGTGCGGTGCCCGCCGTCATGCGTGCACTCGAACCACTTCTCCGCCTTCCCGGCGCCTTCGTCTTCGGTTCGAACGACTATTACGCACCGATCCCGAAGAATCCGTTGAGCTACGTCGGGCTCGGCAAGAAGCGCACGAGCGAAACCCCGCTCCCCTGGCGCGACCTGCGCGCCGCGCTCACCGAGCACGGGTGGGAAGACGCGACACACCGCAAGTTCCACATGACGGTCAACGGGGTCCGAATTCTCATCGCCGGCGTCGATGACCCCCACATGGAAGCGGACCGCTACTCGACGATCGCCGGGCCCGCCGGGCCGGGATTCGACGTCCGCATCGGCCTCACTCATTCGCCCGAGCCACGGATCCTCGACGCGTTCGATGCCGACGGGTACGACCTGGCACTCGCCGGCCACACCCACGGCGGGCAGGTGTGCCTGCCCACCGGCGCGATCGTCACCAACTGCGGTATCGACCGCTCGCGGGTCAAGGGGATCTCGGCGTGGGGGCGCAATCTGATGCTCAATGTCAGCGCCGGCCTCGGCAATTCGCCGTTCGTCCCCATCCGCACGTTCTGCCAGCCCGAGGCCTCGCTACTCGTACTCACGCCGCAGAAGTCAAAGGGCAAGGAAGCGCCCGTCGCTCCTCTCCCCTCGACCGAGCGCGAGCCCCTGGCAGTCGGATAGCCACGCGTCCACCTCCGACCATAATGACCCAAAAAGCGCCTTTACCTGCCGTTTAGTGGTTCGAGGCGTGTGTGCGCTATGGTTGACGGTGCTGCAAACAGCAACCGGGGTGTGGCGCAGCTTGGTAGCGCGCTTCGTTCGGGACGAAGAGGTCGTGGGTTCGAATCCCGCCACCCCGACTCCGTTGGTTGAGACGGCAGAAGAGCTCTGGTCGACATTTGGTGCCGGCCAGAGCTCCTCGTTATTTCTCGCGTTTAGCGCGAAATCGGGGCTAAGGGACAAAATGTGTGTCTGGCTCGGGCGTGTCGTTAGTGGATCCATCCTTTTTGGATGCCTTGGGAGTTGGACCATTCGATAGCGTTGTCGTAGAGGGCTGGTCGTCCGGTTTCGTGGTCGGCGAGGTTCTCGTTGTGGGTGAGGGCTTGTGCTTTGGCGAGTGCGTTCTTGCCCCACTGTTGGCCTCTGGCGATCTGTAGCGGGTCGTCAGGGGCTTCGGTTTTGAGATAGAGCCACCATTCGCACATCAGGCGTTGGTGTTCGGCGGCTTGTCCGCGGTGGGCGAAGGCGTGGACTTTGATCCCGGCATTGATGCCGCCCTCGAGAGTGTTCGTGGTTGCTGTGATGAGTTCGGGGGCTATCGCGCCCGGTGGCGGGTCGAGATAGCGAAATAACAGTTTGTGTCTGTGCAGGTAGAGCAGGCTGTTATACGCTTTCCGGGTTCGGTCGTGGGTGAAGGTCCACGCGCCGGTCTTACCTGGAGGTGGCGGGGTCTTTTCGTTGAGCCAGTGTTTGTAGATCCGTCCGAAGTCGTTGAGGTGGACGATCCATTCGGTGGCCTGTTCCACGGTCGTGATGCGGGTCAGTTGCAGGGCAAGTTGGTAGATCGCTCGACCGGCGTCGGTTCGTGGCCTGCTGGTGGTGTGGCGGCGGACGTTGCGTTGGGCATGGACCAGGCAGCGTTGCACGATCGTGCGAGGCCATTGCTTGGCGATCGCGGTGGCAGCGCCTTGGCCGCCGTCGATGACGACCATCAGTGGTGGGGCCATATGTTCGAGCAAGGTGCGGTAGGCCTGGATATTTTCACGGCGGGCCCAGTGCCAGGCCACAACGTGTGTGCGGGTCGCGGCCACCAGCAGGCACCCGGCTGCGGTATAGGTTCCGTCGATAAATAGCTGGTCATAGACGCGGAAACGGTCGGCGGGGACCGGGACTTGGACGTACCAGAACGTGTGGAAATAGCGATTGAGGGTGCGCCTGGAAATTCCGTGGTCGGCCGCAACCTGGTCGAGAGAGCCGGTTCCGGTGAGGTAATCGATGAACCAGCGGAAACGAGCATCGAGCCGCCGATCGGGGCGGTGTTTGGTCGAAGAGGATCCACACGATCGGCATCGCCATCTGGTCGTGCCGGCGCCTGTTGTGCCGTTGCGTTTCATCGTGTGACCACATATCGGGCATGCGGGGTGATTTTGGGCCATTACGCCAGCACACGCCCCGGCACTCATAACCGGCTGCAGATGTCACGTAAGGTCGCGAAATAATGATCAGCGGATTATAAATATCGAATCCGCGCAGCTCATCCCTCACAAATCACCGATCTCAGACACACTTTTTGTCCCTTAGCCCCGAAATCGTTTCCCCATATCGCTTGGCCGACCCCGCATCTCGACGAATTCCAGTGTTCTCGATCACTTTCTTCGCACCGATAAAGCACACCGCAAATGACGGCGGAGTCCCGAATTCACCCGCCCACCAGAGGTCAAAATTATTGTGTGCCAACATATTTACTAGGTACCAATTTGGCAACTATGCGTGCTTTCAGCCGATTTATAGTCCATGATTAGCGTTATGGATACCAACTTCGTAATTCTCGCGGACGGATTGCAGTCGCCCAGCCTCGGCTGGATCGCCTGGATCATCATCGGTGGCCTCGCCGGCTGGATCGGCTCCAAGATCATGAAGACCGACGAGCAGATGGGCCTCATCGCCAATATCGTCGTCGGCATCATCGGCGGCTTCCTCGGCGGCTGGATCCTCAGCGGCCTGCTCAATCTCGACGTCGAGGGCGGCGGCTGGATCTTCAGCTTCATCACGTGCCTCATCGGCGCATGTGTGCTGCTGTTCATTCTCAAGCTCATCTTCGGTCGCAACAAGACCAAGTAGCGCAGCGGCTCGGTTCCTGGCCGGCTTCACGACGGGAACGCGGAAGGCACCGCGCTCGCCGGGAGGAATTCCCCTTCCCGGTGGCGCAGTGCCTTCGCGCATTTCGGGCCTCTGCGCACGGCGAAGAACTGGAGTGCGCCTAGATAACTTTTGCCGTCGTCAACCCTGCTCCCTTCGGTAGTGTCGGGTCATGAGCGCTAAAGATTCCTCGGACAAGTCCGCCATAGAACAAGACGCACAGGCAGATCGGACGACCAGTTCGCACCGCACGCACTTCCCGGAGCCGAGCGTCGCGCTCCTCCAGAAGGCACTCGACGGGCAGTGGCCCGAGGCGCGCGAGGAAGTGCGCAACAAGATCACCGAAGATATGCTCCCGGCGCTGGACATCGATCGCACCGCGTACCGCGATAAGGTGCTCCGGGATCTCAACACTCTCGCCGAGGGCGGCTTCGCCAAGGCGGCGTTCAAGGAAGAGGACTCCGGCACCGGCGAGACGGGCAAGGCCCTCACCGCATTCGAGATGCTCGGCATGGTCGACCTGTCCACCATGGTCAAGTCCGGCGTGCAGTGGGGTCTGTGGGGCGGCGCCGTCTCCAATCTCGGCGGCAAGGAAATCCGCCAGAAGTACCTCCCGGGCACGATCGACCTGTCCATCGTCGGCTGCTTCGCGATGACCGAGATCGGTGGAGGCTCCGACGTTCAGAACCTCACCACCGAGGCGACGTTCGACCCGGAGACCCAGGAATTCATCATCAACAGCCCGACCCCGGCGGCGCAGAAGGCGTACATCGGTGGCGCGGGACGTGACGCCCAGTATGCCGCGGTTTTTGCCCAGCTCATCACCAAGGGGCCGGACGATGCCGAGGCCGAATCGAACGGCGTGCACTGCTTCGTCGTGCAGATCCGCGACGACGAGGGTAACGACCTGCCGGGGGTGACGACGGGCGACCACGGCCCCAAGGGCGGTCTTCCCGGCGTCGACAACGGCACGATCATCTTCGATCATGTACGCATTCCGAAGTCGAACCTGCTCAATCGTTTCGGCGATGTCGAAGCCGATGGCACCTACACCTCTCCCATCGAGTCCTCCGGCAAGCGTTTCTTCACCACGCTCGGCGCTCTGATCCGCGGCCGTGTCTCCGTCGGCGCCGCGTCGGGCGCGGCCGCCCGCCTCGCCCTGTCCATCGGCACGCAGTACGCCCTACGCCGCCGCCAGTTCGAGCATCCTTCGACGTCAGACGCGGTATTGCTGCTCGACTACCGGGAGCACCAGCGGCGGCTCATGCCCCGCATCGCACAGGCCTACGCGTATGGAATCGCACAGAACGCGATCATCTCCGAGCTGCACGCGTTCGAGGCGAACCCGGACTCCTATGACGAACTCGAGCGCCGCCAGCTCGAAACGCATGCTGCGGGAATCAAGGCCACGGTCTCCGGTTGGGCCAATGACACCGTCAACGAAATGCGTTTGGCCTGCGGCGGAGCCGGATATATGGCAGAGAACCGGCTGACCGGTATCCGCGCCGACCTCGATGTGTTCTCCACATTCGAGGGCGACAACGTCGTTCTCACCCAGCTCGTCGCGAAGGAGCAGCTCACCGCGTACGCCAACGAGTTCTCGGACATGGATCCCGTCCACCTCGTGGGTACCGTCGTCGGCACCGTCGGCGACATGGTTCAGGAGCGCGTACGCGCGACGACGCTCTGGCAGAAGATCGTCGATTCGGTGACGGACCGGGAGAACACCGACCTACTCGAGCGCGGACACCAGCTGCGCCTGCTCACCGACCGCGAGGAGCACCTCGTGGAAACCGCCGCGCAGCGAATGCGTCGCGCCGATTCCAACGACAAGATCTCCGCGTTCGACACGTTCAACGGCGCCCAGGACCACATCCTCGCGGTTGGCAGGGCGCACATGGATCTATACGTGTTCGACCGTTTCATCGAGGTAATCGACAAAATCCAGGAGGAGGACCCGGCCACCGCCGAGGTGCTCGACGCTCTGCTGGATCTGTACTTCCTCGACATCGTTGACAAGAACAAGGGCTGGTTCCTCGAGCACAACCGCCTCACGACCGAACGGACGAAGGCCGCGACAGCCGCCTACAACCGACTGTGCCGTTCGCTCTCGTACTACGCCGCCGATCTCATTGAGGCTTTCGGCATCCCGGACCTCCTCACCGACGTTCCGATGCTCCGAGAGGCCGGCGTCGATCCCGAGGATGGCGAACAACCGGCGGGTTTCAAGGCATGATCGGGTGGCGCTTAGCCTCCTTGCGCCGACGGTGCGATCCCTCCGCGACTGATCGTCACTCACCAAGGTTCCCTTGGCTAATGCCCAGGAGCAGCGACGCCGATTGTTAAGGTAAATCCATGACGCTTCTTCTGAGCATCGGAGCGTCAGCCCTCGCGACGACTTTGGCGTGGCCTCTCACCCGCCTTCTCGGTCGGGCTGCGGGCTGGCCTCTAGCGCTGCTGTACCTCGCAGGATTTGTGGCGCTCCTCCCCGAGGCATCGACCGTTTTCGGCGGTGGTGCGGGAACGACGGCAACCATTTCCTGGGTCCCGGCCCGGGGCTGGGAGGCGGTGTTTGTCGGTGAGCCGATCGGGGTGTTCTTCGCACTTCTCGCGCTGGGGATCGGTGTCATCGTCCTCATCTACTCCACCGCATACCTCGACAAGAAGATCCCGGCCGAAGCCGGCACCGTTCCGGCCCATTCGGCGCTGCCGCCGGGAACTGAGCTCGCCAAGGCTCCCGGGTATGCCTTTTACCAGCTCATCACCGCCTTCACGCTGGGCATGCTGCTGCTCGTCCTCACCGATTCCCTCGCCGTCCTCTACGTCGGTTGGGAAATCACGTCGCTGGCAAGTTTCGCGCTGATTCTCAGTTCCGGTCGTCCTGCGTTCGCGGCGGCGATGCGGACGTTGGCCGCGACATTCGCCGGTGGTCTCGCGCTTCTCGCCGGGATAGCGATCACGTGGTTCTACACCGGGACCGACCGCATTTCCGACGCGCTACAGAGCTCGGTATGGGGCGACAACGTTCCTGTGGCGACGCTCGTCGCCGTGCTCGTCGCGGTTGCCGCATTCTCCAAATCGGCCCAGTGGCCGTTTCATTACTGGCTCCCCGGAGCCATGGCCGCTGCAACGCCGGTTTCGGCCTATCTACACGCGGCGGCGGTCGTCAAAGCCGGCATCTTCCTCGCCATGCGATTCTCGCCGGCATTTTCGGATCTGGACGTGTGGCAGACGCTGCTTATCTCGGTCGGTCTCGGCACCGCGATCATGGCGGCCCTGTTCGCGCTCCAGAAGTTCGACCTCAAGCAGCTCATGGCGTATTCGACGGTGTCCCAGCTCGGCTGGATCATCGCAGCCATCGGCGTCGGCACGGACGCCGCGCTCGCTGCGGCAGCACTGCACACCCTTGCGCACGCGCTGTTCAAATCGGGGCTGTTTATGCTGGTCGGCGTCGTGGATCACGCCATGCACACCCGAGACATCCGAGATCTTCGTAAAATCGCTCACCGCGTTCGAGCGATGCCCATCGCTTTTACAGCGACGCTCGTCGGTGCCGCGGGCATGGCCGGAATCCCCCCGTTGCTCGGATTCGTGTCCAAGGAGTCGATGCTCGCCGCATTTGCATCTCTGGATGACGGCGCGCTTCGCTGGATCGTCCTGGCCGCCGCAACACTCGGCGCCATCGGCACCTTCGCCTACTGTGCTCGCATCATCTTCGGCGCATTCATCGACACCGATCCCGCAGCACGCGCCACCGACAAGGCCTCACACGCCTCGCATGTATCCCCGGTGATGCTGTGGTCGGCCGCAATCCCCGCCATTGCCGGTCTACCGATGGTGGCATGGATGAGTCCGCTCGATTCCTTCCTCGACGCGTTCTCCTCGGCCGCGATCCCGAGAAGCGATCCACACTCTCATCTCGCGCTCTGGCACGGGGCCAACCTCGAGTTGGGCATTACAATCCTGGTCATCGGGGTCGGCGCCGTCCTCGCATGGTGGCGGCGCCCCATCGAACGTGCACTTACAGGGGACCTGCTTCCGTTCGACGGGGCCGGCATCGCAGAAGCATCGACCCGTGAACTGCGCCGAGCAGGTGCGGCGATCGCGTACCTCACGAACTCCGATTCTCCCGACCGCCACCTCATGCCTTTGCTCGGCTCTGCGTGCGGACTCGGCATCCTCGCTGTTTTCGCATCCGGCGGGCTCGATCAGGCGATCCCCCTGCACCCGGGGTTGAATCGAACGTCGGACGGAATTCTCCTCGGCGCCATCGCCGTCGCCGTGGTGGGACTTTGCACGGTGACGTCGCGGATCGGATCGGTTGTACTGCTGTCTGCGGTCGGCATTTCGATCACGGTACAGATGTTCAGCCTCGGCGCCCCCGATGTCGGCATCACGCAGCTCATGGTCGAAGCGATCACGGTCATCATCTTCATGCTCGTGCTCCGCAAGCTCCCACCCAACTTTCAGCCCCCCTCACCGACCCGGCGAACCGCGGGAATCATCCTCGCCCTCATCGTCGGGGCCGCGGGGACAATCGGCACCCTGCTCCTCACCTCGAGGCGTGAGCGGTCCGAAATCGGCACCTATCTCTTCGAAAATTCCGAGCCGATCACCGGAGGCCACAACGTCGTCAACGTCATCCTCGTCGAGTTTCGTGCGCTGGATACCTTCGGCGAATTGGCGGTGCTCGGCGTCGCGGGTATCGCCATCCTCGCCGTACTCGCCTCGCTACGCAGCGAATACCTCGACCCCGACGTCGACTTCCCCGATATGCCGCCGGAGTTCCAACGACGTAGCTCACCGCACGTGCAGCGTGTCTTTGCCGATGCACGCCGGAACACCGTGCCACTGCGCCTCGCCGCCCGGTTCACGGTTCCGGTCTTGCTCGTGGTGGCGGCGATCCTGTTCTGGCGCGGCCATAACGCCCCGGGTGGCGGCTTCATCGCGGCACTCGTGGCGTCGTCCGCCATCGCACTTGTCTACCTCTCGAAGTCGACTGCCCAGGTGGTCTCCCCGCCCGGTCGCGCTCCTGTGGTTATCGGCGCAGGGATCGGAGTTGCCGGGCTCACCGGCATCGCAGGCTATCTCTGGGGTACGTTCCTCGAACCGGACCACTGGGATATCGCCGGGGTCCACCTGTCGAGCGCGCTCATTTTCGATGTCGGCGTGTCGCTGGCGGTGCTGGGCGTTGTCCTCGTCGCCATCAACGTGTTGGGGACGGATCTGATGAAGCGCGCGTCACAAACCGACAATGAGGAGGTGAAGGCGCAATGATCCTCGCGTTTACCATTGGCATCCTCCTTGCCGGGGCATCCTATTTGATCGTTCAGCGGGACATGATCCGAATCGTCTTCGGAGTCACCCTGCTGAGCCACGCGGTAAACCTCCTTCTCCTCGTCACCGGCGTCGGTGCATGGCGCGGTGAACCCATTGCCGGCCATACGAGCCCCGCCGACGCGGCCGATCCGCTGCCGCAGGCATTCGTACTGACGGCGATCGTCATCTCTATGGCGGTCACCATCTATATGTGTGCTCTCGCAGTGATCGGCCACAATGACGACACCACAACCGTCCCCGAGACGGGAGAGGCGAAATGACAAACATCGGTGCCCTTCTCCCCTTGTTTGCCGGAGTCCCCATCATCGCCAGCGCGGCGGCGGTGCTCATTCCGTTCTCGGCGATTCGTCGCGTACTGGCCTTTGCCGTCCCTGCGGCATCCCTGATCGGTGCTTTCGCGCTTCTCCTTCACCTTCGCGGAGAAGCGGCCGTTGCGATCAACATCGGCAGCTTCGTGCCCGGAGTGTCGATCCCACTCGTCTCGGATACCTTTTCGGCGCTCATGCTCACCCTGTGTGCACTGGTCACGGTGCTCGGTGTGTGGCTGAGCGACGCGACCGGTGATATCAGGCGGAATCGGTACTTTACTGCCTTGACGCTCCTGCTCCTCGGCGGCGTCAACGGTGCCATGCTCACCGGAGACCTTTTCAACCTGTTCGTCTGGGTGGAAGTCATGCTGCTTCCGTCCTATGCGTTGCTCGCCATGACAGGAACGAAACGCCGCATCTCGGCGGGGCGACTCTTCGTTATCGTCAATCTCGTCACCTCCACCCTGCTTCTCGCGGCAGTCGGTTTCGTGTACGGCGTGGCCGGAACAGTCAACCTCTCGGCACTCGCCGGGGCGGCACGTGAGGACGGCCGATTGGCGTTCGCTCTCGGGCTCGTGCTCGTGGCCTTGTGCATCAAGGCCGGCGCGACTCCCGTTCATGGGTGGCTCCCACAGACCTATCCGCACACCAGCCCCGGCGTCATGGCTCTGTTCGCCGGACTGCACACCAAGGTGGCGCTCTACGCGGTCATCCGGGTGTGGACCGTCGCCTTCGACCTCGATCCGAGCTGGGGATGGCTTCTCCTCGCCGTCGCCCTTGCCACCACACTCACCGGTTCGATCGCCTCGAGCTCGGGATCACGGGTACGCAGCGTCATCGCATGGCAGATGGTCGCCGGCGTCGGCGTCATTCTCGCGTCCCTCGCGGTCGGATCGACCCAGAGCGGCATCGAGGGTGCACCGCAGCTGGCAGCGCCGTTGGTTACAGCTTCGCTGACCGCCACCATCGTGTACATGATCCACCACATGATCACCGTTGGTGGACTGATCTCGGCGTTCGGCGTGATGGAGCATCACTACGGAACGGTCCGGGTCAGCGGTCAGAATTCCCTGCACGGCATGTGGTGGCGCGAACGGAGCCTCGCGATCGTCGCAGTCGTGCTCGTCGCCTCGCTCATCGGCCTCCCCTTGACCAGCGGCCTCATCGGCAAATTCGAAGTCGTCCGCGCCGGCGCAGAAGCGGGCGGTTGGACGGGCCTGATCATGCTCGCAGTCGTGTGCCTCGGCTGGTTCTTCGGCCTCATCGCGATGATTCGGCTGTGGCGCCGAGTGATGTGGGATCGAGGAGCTTCGTCCGGCTCGGCTCCCGAACACGAGGACGAGGACGCGGACGACGACGAAGACGAATACACCGACGTCGAGACCGAATCCGCCCCGGCACCGGAGAAGAAGATCGCCGGTATCGCAAAGGGCCCTGCCGTCGTTTTCGCGGGGCTCAGTATCGCGATGTTCTTCGGCTACCAGCCACTTGCGGAAACCGTCGACTCCGCCGTTTCGGGACTTATCGATACGCGCGGATACGTGCAATCGGTTCTGGGCTCGGACGCCGTGGAAGGACATTCTCTGATCCGTCCGCTCGGAGGCGGCGATGGGCCCATCGAACTCTTCGGCGGCGACGCTTCGTTCGATGGTGAAAGGGAGACGAGCAAGTGATAGGCAGAATCGCACGAGTGCCGGCCGTCTCACTGTGGCTGCTGTTACAGATCCTGAAATCGACGCGCGACGTCGCCAGGGCATCGCTCACCCCCGGGCGAGTCGGCCCGCCCGTTATCGTCAGGTACCCGTTGATGGGGACGACCGACCTCCAGGCGACCATGTTGTCGTGGGCGATCACCGTGACTCCGTCGACCCTGGTGATCGGCATCGGAGATCGCGAAATCTACGTCCACTGCGTACTCGGTGGGGACCACGACGAACTGATCGCCGGCTTCAAGGACATGGAACGACGTCTACTTTCCGTGCTGTCCTCAAAGGATTCGCCTGAGCGTTCCCGCAGCCGAGAGGAAGGAAGCGAGCAATGAGCACTCTTCTTGCATGGCTACTCGGCGCCGCGCTGGTAATCATGGCGTTGTCGTTGGTCGGCACCGCGCTTCGCATCGTGTTTGACCGCGACGACGAGACCCGAATCGTCCTCGCGGACATCGTCTACTTCAGTGCGCTGGCGTTGTTCGCCTTGTTCATGATGTGGAGGGAATCGGTCGTTGCCCTCGATGTCATGATGATCGGCTCACTGATCGGAATCCTGTCGACTGTTGCCCTGGCCAGGCTGATTTCCCGAGGACGACGATGAACGAAAACCCGCTTTCCGAAACCATCTGGACAGACCTTGCCGTCGGTGTCCCTGCGATCCTCGGCGCGCTGTGCTTCCTCACCGCCATGGTCGCGGTCAATCGAGTCCGCGACGCCCTCGGCCGAACCAATACGATGTCGGTGGCCACAGGACTCGGCATGGTGTTCTTCATCCTCGCGGCGTTCGCTCACGTGACCGTGGAGCACGGCTTCACATGGGTGAATCTCGGCGAGGTTCTCATCGCGATCTTCGCGACGTTCTTCGTCGTGACCATCGCCTCGATGACTATCGCACGCGCGGTGTTCATGTCGGACACTCCTCTCGACCCGGACACCGACACGCGCGACCTCGACGAGTAGAACCCCTAGAACTTGGCGATCTCCAGCTTGCCCATCTGCATCATCGCCTCGTACGCCCCGGGCCTGCTCATCAGCTCGTCCATATTGTCGGGCACGACCTGCCAGCTGAGCCCGAACGCGTCCTTGCACCAGCCGCACTGCTCGGATTCGGGAACCGTGGACAGCGTGGCCCAGTAACGGTCGATCTCGTCCTGACCGTGCGCAATGATCATCAGCGACATGCCCTCGTTGAACGTGAACGGCTGCTCGACCGCCGAATCCATCGCGGTAAACCACTGCCCGGCGAGTTGGAAATCGGAGAACACAATCGTGCCCGCCTCAGCCGGGCCCGTCTGCTCCGGATACTCGGCGACGTTTCCCCAGCTCGATCCCGGAATCAGCTCGATATAGGAACTCACTGCCTCGCGCGCCTTGTTCTGAGCCGCCCCGCAGAACATGAGCGAGGGCAACACGAACGGGCGAGGCTCGCCGGCGGGATCGGTGAGGATAAGTTGCCAGCTCACCCCGAACTTGTCCATCACCCACGCGTACTTCTTGCTGAACGGGTACTCGTCCTTGGGCATCATCACGAAACCTCCGTCGGCGAGTTTCTCGAACGTCGCGTCCAGGTACTCGCTCGCATCCGGGTACAGCACCGGGTCGAAGTTGAGCATGAAGTTGACCGACGGGTTCGGCTCGAACTCGGGTCCGGCATTGATGATCGTGATCCGCGTGCCCGCGAGCTGCAGGTCCACCGTGACCGGTTTACCGGCCATGTCCTTCTGGAAATCGGGCAGGCCCTCGGTCGGGTATCGGCCCGTCACCTCGGAGGAGAAATCGCGAAACACATCGGCATAGAACTCTGCCTGCTCCTCGGCTCGCTGGTTGGACCAGATGTTGGGGACGATCTTCTGGGAGGTAGTGCTGACGTCGGACATCGGGAGTTCTCCTCGCAGTTCGGTGGCTGCTTCCAAGGTAACCGCGCGGCGTGCATGGCTGCTTGTCCGTTTGTGCGCAAAAAGTACCGGCCCGCACCTCAACAGTTGTCGAGGCGAGGGCCGGTGGCGGGGCTGGGCACCGACGAGGATGCTAGGCCCCGGTGATGAGACCTTCGAGGAACTTGAACTCTTCTTTCACCTCTCGCCAGGTGTAGAAGTACTCCCCATCGGCATTCTCCTCACACTCGGAGACGTCAAGCTTCCATGGAGCCGTGGTCTTGTCATGACGCTGCGCCTTCCCGCAGAAGTACAGGTTCTCCTGGGGCGCCGACTCGTGCTGTTCGGTGAGCAGATCGAACAGCGGACCGGACTGCAGCGAACCTGTCGCCGAGGAAGTTGCGGCCTGTTCGGGGGCGTCGGCGGACTGCGCGGAGGCTGTGCCGACCCCGAGCGATACGGCGAGGAGCCCTGCGGCGGTGGCGGCGAGGGTTTTTCTGAGCATGACGGGCCTTTCGAAGAGTGGGATCGGTACGAGGGGCGCCTAGGCGTCGGCGTAAACGATGAACGGCTCGAGGAATGCGAACTCGGGGGCGATGGACTGCCAGGTAAACGTCCAGTTGCCTTCTTCGTCGGCCTCGCACCCGGTGTAGCCCCAGGTCTTGGCATCAGTGTTCATCTGCTCGAAGTGGGTGGTGATGCAATCCAGCTCGTTCATCGGATCGCTGGTGTTGGTGGTGGTGATCGCGTCGATGACGGGCTTCGACTGCTCGGTGTCGAGGCTGCCGATCGACGGCGGCGTTTCGATGCCGCCCTTCGGACCGTCGCCGAGGATCTGGCCGACGGGATTCGGCGCGGGTTTCGGTGTGGCGGTGTGCTGTGCCGAGGCCGCTGGGGCGCCCACACCGAGGGCGAACAGGGTTGCGGCTGCGATGGAAAGGGCCTTCTTCGACATGACGAGCATCCTTCCGTAGCGCTCTTGAGGGGGTGTGGCTCTGTCCACCCGATACATCGGCGCGGCTCTCCGGAGGCGTTAACAGCTAAGTTTTCGCTCACCTTTACACTCGTAGATTTCTCGCACACGATGGCCTCGGCTGCGCAGCGCATCGCGCCACGCGGCGTTGTTGATGGCTCCATTACGGCCGAGAAAACTCGGCGGCCGCTTGGGAAGTACTTAGGTCCGCCGTCATACCTGGTTTGTTTGTTTGTTTGTCGTCGTCCACGGGGACGAAAAAAGGCGCTGCCCCGCACTCACGTGGAGTACGGGGCAGCGCCTCGGGCAGGTGCGGCCTCCCGCCGAGGGGCGGGCGACCACGGGCGACTGGGCTTAGTTCCAGCCGAGCTTGGCGTCGCCGCGGTTCGGGTTCGACTCGACCCCGTCGCGGACCTTGCGGCCGAGGCCCTCGTCGACCGCGCCCCAGTAGGCGTAGACACGCTCGAGGAGATCGGTCTCGGACGGGTCGACCGCCGAGACATGGCCGACGATGTTGCCGACAAGGCGCTCACGCGCTGCATCGTCCATGACGTCGCGGTAGAGAGTCGTCGCCTGGGCCTGGTCGGAGTCTTCGGCATGCTGGACGTACTCGCCGCGGTAGATGTTGGCACCCTTGGTGTCCCACTCGCCGAAGTCGAAGGCGCGCTCCGGCTGTGCAGCGGGCCCACCGGTCGAGTTCGGGTAGTACTCGGCGACGGCGGGGTGATGGAACTGGTAGTTCATCGCCCCCTCCTTCGCGTACGAGTTAACCGGCGCGAGAGGCTGGTTAACAGGGAGCTGCTGGTAGTTCGCACCGATCCGGTAGCGATGGATGTCCGCATAAGCGAACACGCGGCCGAGCAACATCTTGTCAGGAGAGAAGCCGATACCGGGCACGAGGTTGGACGGCTCGAACGCAGCCTGCTCGATCTGCGAGAAGAAGTTGAGCGGGTTGCGGTTGAGGGTCATCGTGCCGACCTTGTGCAGCGGGTAGTCCTTCTGCGACCAGACCTTGGTGAGGTCGAACGGGTTGAAGCGGTAGCCGTCCGCCTCGTCGACCGGCATGATCTGCACGTACAGCGTCCAGGACGGGAAGTCGCCGTTCTGGATCGACTGGAAGAGGTCCTTGCGGTGCAGGTCCGGGTCGGTACCGGCGAGCTTGTCGGCCTCGTCCTGGGTGAGGAAGTCGATTCCCTGATTCGTCTTGAAGTGGAACTTCACCCAGTTTCGTTCACCCGCGGCGTTGATGAACTGGTAGGTGTGCGAACCGAAACCGTCCATGTGGCGGTAGGTCTTCGGCAAGCCGCGGTCGCCCATCAGCCAGGTGACCTGGTGCGTGGACTCCGGCGACAGCGTCCAGAAATCCCACTGCATCGCGTTGTTACGAAGGCCCGAACCGCCCTTACGCTTCTGCGAACGGATGAAGTCGGGGAACTTGATCGCATCGCGGACGAAGAACACCGGGGTGTTGTTGCCCACGAGGTCGTAGTTGCCGTCCTCGGTGTAGAACTTGAGCGCGAAACCGCGCGGGTCGCGCCACGTGTCCGGCGAGCCCTGCTCACCGGCAACGGTGGAGAAACGCGCGAGCATCGGGGTCTTCTTGCCCTTCTGCAGGAAGTCCGCCTTGGTCCACTTCGAAATGTCTTCTGTGACCTCGAGCTCGCCGAACGCGCCCGAACCCTTCGCGTGGACGAGATGCTCCGGAACGCGCTCACGGTTGAACTGCGCGAGCTTCTCGATGAGGTACACATCGTGGCTCGGGTGCGGGCCCTGCTGTCCGACCTGCGCCGAGTACTCGTCGCTGGGGACGGGAACGCCACTGTTCATGGTCGTCGGCGATCCGGCCGGGATGTCGACGGACCCGCGGTCCGCCGGGTGGATGTTCTCGTTCGTCATTTCAGACCCTCCGTTATGGGCAGGTTGTGGGCTGGTTAGGGAATGAATCGTGCAGGCTACCGGGGTGGCGATTCGGCGGGCTTGGTGGCGGCCGCCCTCTTCGCACATTCGGGGCAGGTGCCCCAGTAGACGACTTCGGCCTCGTCGATGGTGAACCCGTGGTGCTCCGCGGCATCGAGGCACGGAGCCTCTCCGATCGCGCAGGACACGTCCTCCACTCGCCCGCATTCGCGGCACACCACGTGGTGGTGGTTGTCCCCGATTCGGGTTTCGTAGAGCGCCGGGTGCCCGGCAGGTTCGATCCGGCTGATGAGGCCGACTTCCACAAGAGTGCGCAGAGCGTCGTACACGGTCTGTGTCGACACCGTGCCCAGCTGTGCACGAACGTCCGATGCCACATCTTCCGCTGGAATGTGCGCCTTCTTGTCGACAACGTTGAACACCGCGAGGCGAGGCGCGGTGACCCGCAATCCCGACTCGCGCAGCTTCACAGCTACTGGGTTCTCCGTTGTCATGGCTCCCACCATAGCCCGATTTCTGGAATAGTTCCAGTTTTATTCAAGTATAATTTTTGTACTAATTGAGAATAAGCTTAGGATGGACTACAAAAAATTAGTGTGTCCTACGTCACAATGGCGAGATGGGGCCTAAGGCGGCCCGATGCGCAACATCCGTCCCATCGTCGCCTGCCAGTACGCGCCCGGCCCGCCATCGATTGCCGGCGCCACCGTTCCGGTGAGTTCCATCGGCTCGTCCACCGGCGCATCCCCCACCTTGCTGCGGATGACCTCCTCGCCGGTATCGGCATCTACAGCTGTATAGAACACCGGACCAACCTTTTGCGCGAGCCCGCTGGAGACGCCATTGCCCAGGACGCGCTCCGCTTCCTCGGCACCGAGCAGCTCCGCTGAGTGCGCTGGAACCTCGGGCAGATCGCCGTAGGCAAGTCCGTGAATCAGCCGGTCCCCTGTGGTCGCCTTCGGAAGTGTCGCCGTCCGGGAGTGCTGCGTCCACGCCCTGTGGCACTCCGACCCATCTGTGACGACGGAGGTCATTCCTCCCCTGTACGGCGCATGCGCGGGCGCCGCGGGACCATCGACTGCCATCGGCATGTACTCGTACCCGTACGTGTTCGCGATGATGATGGACCACGCTCCGCCCTCGCGGCTCTCCAGGGCGATCGGCGAATTCTCGGACTGTGCGGGCCCGTCGATGAGGCGGCCGTCGGCGGCGACCGTATCCGGATCCAAGGTCGTCGCGAACGCCGGCATCTCGCACCGCACCTCTCCGCTCGCCCGGTCGAGCACGAACAGCGTTGAGCGGTCCGCGGCGTCGAGATAGGCCACGAAGTCGTCGCCACTCGGACCGAAGTACGTCGGGGTCGAGCCCGAACCGTGCGCCAGCATCCCCGGGTGCCGCGCGCCTCCTCGCTCGTAGTCGCGGCGCCAGGAAAGGGTCGGGGCTCCGCCGTCATCCTGCGTTATTTCGTAGAGGGCGTGGGAGGTCATCACCGAGGCTCCGCCGGGACGGACGGTGATCCCGTTGGACACCCTTTCGCCGGTGGGTACTCCTGCCGCCTCGGGAAGGTCGAGAACGCGAAGCGAATCGGGTTCGCCGGGGCGGACAGTACCTACACGCGAGTCGACGGTGACGAACCAGATTCGCCCGTCGGTGCCCGGGGCGAGGCCGGTGATGTGGTCGCCGAGGGCGAGGGCCGGGGCGAGGTCGGCGAGGACGTCGTCGGTCATGCGCCAGCCGCCGGCATCGTCGCGGGTGTGACCAATGGCGTGGAGGACGTGGTCGCCGTCGGCGACGACGACACGGTCGCGGTCGTCCATGTATCCATAGACGCCGCCGAGAAGCGCGCCCTTGGCCAGTTGGATGCGGGCGACGGGCTGCGCGGTGGCCGGGTCGAAGGCGACGACCGTTGGTGGGGTGAACTCGACGGGATCCGTGCCGACGTATGCGGTGCACAGCGCCACCGGGATGCCATCGGCTCCGACGAAAACGGACGAGCAGGTGCCGCCCGGGATCGACGCCGCGACCGACGGGTTCCGTCCGGGGCCGACTCCGGGGATCGTGTCCGTGGAAAAGATGTCGCCATGCACCGCGGCGGTGCCGAGTGGGCCGAGACCTGGGGTGCCGGGAATCGGGCCGGCCCCGGCCTGGGCGCATACCGCCGCGCTAGCCGCGAGCGCCGCCGCGGCCGCGGCCGCCCGCTCGGCGAATCTCGTTCCGATAGTGCGCGTTCCCATCGCCCGCTCCCCTTCTTCCGGCGTGCTTTCGACGTAACACTAGGAAGCCCGCAGGACCGGCATCGCCGATTCGGCGTGAGTGGAACGGTTGCGCCGAACCCTTGACTTCAACCTTTGTCGAGGTTCTAGCTTGAGGTGCATGAGTACACCCATGCAGCCACCGCTGAAGCAGCCCATCGGATTCTGGACCGCCCGCGCAGCCGAGGCGATCGGCCACAGGACCCGCTCCGCCCTGAACGACGTTGGGGTTCCGCAGCCCGAATGGTGGGTGCTCCACCAGCTCTCGCTCGACGAGGCCGGGGTGAGCGAGGAGAAGATCGTCGCCACCGTTGGCCCTAACGAATCCGACGCCGTGATCCACGAGGCGATCGACTCGCTCCTCGACAAGGGGTGGATCCGCAGCGCTTCCGGCACCCTCCGCTGGACCGTCGCCGGGCGCGAGAAATTCCGCGCCGCTGCCGAGGTGCAGCAGCAGTTGGAGGTCGAGCGCCGGCGCGGGATCTCCGACGACGAATTCATCACCGCGATCACGGTCATGCAGCGCACGATCGATAACGTCGGCGGCTACGCCTGGCACTGGTGAGCGCGAGAGCCGCGCCGCCCACTCGCGCCGGAAGCCGGCACTAATAGACGATGCCCCGGCCGAGAAGATCCCGACCGGGGCATCAAACTGCAAAAGGCGAACCCTAGGTGTTCACCAGCAGCTCAGCGATCTGAATCGTGTTGAGCGCGGCACCCTTGCGCAGGTTATCGCCGGACACGACGAGGTTGAGCCCGTGGCGCCCCTCGACCGAGTAGTCCTGGCGGATGCGGCCCACGAGCGACGGGTCCTGGCCCGCGGCCTTGAGCGGGGTGGGCACGTCGTCGTACACGACACCGGGCGCGTTCTCGAGGATCTCGCGCGCCTTATCCGGCGTGATCTCCTCGGAGAACGTCGCATTGATGCTCATCGTGTGTCCGGTGAACACCGGCACGCGCACGCACGTTCCCGCAACGAGCAGGTCCGGGAGACCGAGAATCTTGCGCGACTCGTTGCGCAGCTTCTGCTCCTCGTCGGTCTCCAGCGTGCCGTCGTCGACGATCGAACCGGCGAGCGGAAGTGCGTTGAATGCGATCGGCTCCACGTAGGGCCCGGTGTCCTCGGCCTTGAGCGACGAGCCGTCGGACACGAGCGCGTCCATGCCGTCGATGTTGGCGCGGACCTGGTCCTGCAGCGCGGAGACGCCGGCGAGCCCGGAGCCGGAGACCGCCTGGTACGAGGAGACCACGAGACGAGTCAGCCCGGCCGCGTCGTGCAACGCCTTGAGCACCGGCATCGCGGCCATCGTCGTGCAGTTCGGGTTCGCGATGATGCCCTTCGGCGTCTTCTTCGCATCGTCCGGGTTGACCTCGGACACCACGAGCGGGACGTCGGGGTCCTTGCGCCACGCCGAGGAGTTGTCCACGACGATCGCGCCGGCACCTGCGAATCGTGGAGCCTGCTCCTTGCTCAGCGTGCCGCCGGCGGAGAACAGCGCGATGTCGATGCCGGCGAGCTGCCCGTCGGTCGTCGCGGCGACGTCCTCGACCTCGATCTCCTCACCGCGGAACGGCAGCTTCGTGCCCGCGCTGCGGGAGGAGGCGAAAAAGCGGACGCGGTCTGCCGGAAATTCGCGCTCTTCGAGCAGGGTGCGCATCACGCGCCCCACCTGTCCGGTGGCACCGACTACGGCGAGCGTGGTCATCAGTCGTTCAAACTCCTTTGTATGGGGTAGACGCCCCCACCGTCGTCAACTCACTACAACTATCTATGACGGCGGAGGTTCTTCTGCCTCCCGAGTCTACCGCCCGGTTCCGGCGTGGACGACGGCCTCTTCGTCGCCACCCAGCTCGAAGGCGGTGTGCAGAGCGCGCACGGCGTCCTCGAGTTCGCTTTCGCGGCACAGCACGGAGATCCGAATCTCCGAGGTGGAGATGAGTTCGATGTTGATCCCGGCCTCGCTCAGGGCTTCACAGAACTTCGCCGTCACACCCGGGTGGGACTTCATCCCGGCGCCGACGAGGGATACTTTGCCGACCGAGTCGTCGTAGAGCACCTTCTCGATCTCGAGATCTTCCTTGGCCTTGGTGAGCAGCTCGACGGCCTTCGGTCCTGCGGCGAGCGGGCAGGTGAAGGTGATGTCGGTGCGCCCCTCGGACTTGGAGACGTTCTGGAGCACCATGTCGATGTTGATCTCCGCGTCGGCGACAATACGGAAGATCCGTCCGGCAAAACCGGGGCGGTCGGGGATGCCGACGATGGTGATCTTGGCTTCCGAAGCGTCGTGGGCTACTCCGGTGAGTACTGCGTCTTCCACGGGGATGTCCTCCATCGAACCGGCCACAAGGGTGCCGGGGTTGTTGGTGTACGAGGAACGCACGCGCAGCGGCACGTGGTATCGGCGAGCGAATTCGACGCTGCGCAGATTGAGGATTTTCGAGCCGACCGCTGCCATCTCGAGCATTTCCTCGAACGAGATCTTGTCGAGCTTCTGGGCATCGGCGGCGATGCGCGGGTCGGCGGTATAGATGCCGTCGACGTCCGAATAGATTTCACACACGTCGGCTTCCAGCGCGGCGGCCAGCGCGACGGCGGTGGTGTCCGATCCGCCGCGGCCGAGCGTCGTCACGTCCTTGGATTCCTGCGAGACGCCCTGGAAACCGGCGACGATGACGATCGAATCGTCCTCGAGGGCCTCCTGCAGGCGGCCCGGGGTGACGTCGATGATGCGGCTGTCGCCATGCCGACTCGTGGTGATGATGCCGGCCTGCGACCCGGTGAACGAGCGGGCCTCCATGCCGAACGAGGAGATCGCCATCGCGAGCAGGGCGTTGGAGATGCGCTCGCCGGAGGTGAGCAGCATGTCGAGTTCGCGCTGTGGGGGAGCGGGACAGACCTGCTCGGCGAGGTCGAGCAGATCATCGGTGGTGTCGCCCATCGCGGAGGCGACGACCACGACCTTGTTGCCCGCCTTCTTCGTTTCGACGATGCGCTCGGCGACGCGGCGAATTCTCTCGGCAGACTCGACGGATGAGCCGCCGTACTTCTGTACGACCAATGCCATGGGTGTCTCGTGTCCTCCTCGGTGCCGGCCCGACCGGGGCAAGGAAACTTGCCACGCCCACAGGCAGATACACGGATTGATTTCGCATTTTCGCCGCAGCGCCACAGGGAGCGAGGCGCCGCGTGCACGGGACCATCTTACCGAGTTCGAACCCGCTTTCCCCGGGCGACTGGAGCAGCGCCCAACATTAGCGGTGATAATTGTCCCTAATGCCTGCGACTTACTACGCAATCGGACTCGCTCTTGCGGCCGCCTTCACCACCGCGCTCGGCATGGTCTTACGCCATGCCGCTGCCGAGGCACCCAGTCATGGCGAGTCCGGCGCGCAGGCCGCGATTCGTTCGATCTTCAATTGGTACTGGCTCGGCGGGACCCTGTCCTCGCTTCTCGGGTTCGCACTGCAGGCCGCGGCGCTCAACTTCGGTTCGCTTCTCCTCGTGCAGCCGATCACGGTGCTCTCGCTCATGTTCACCCTCCCCCTCGCCTCGCGGTTCTCCGACCGCCCGGCGACGCGCTGGGAGTGGCTGTGGGCGTCGGTCCTCACCACGTGCGTCGCGGCGATCGTCGTGTACGGCCGCCCGATCGAAGGCGCGGAGCACCCGGCCTGGTGGGAATGGCTCGCCGCGGTGCTCGCGGGCCTGGCGGTCATGGGCGTGCTGTCCAAGATCGCGCGGCAGGAATTGCGCCGCTACCGCGCACTGCTCCTCGGTGTCACCAGCGGCATCGCCTTCGCCTACGTCGCGGTGTTCGCAAAGGGCCTCGTCACCCGGCTGTCCGCCGACGGCGTCATCGGGGTGGTCACCAACGGCGAGCTCTACGGTCTCCTCATCGCGGCGACGGTGGCGCTCGTCGTCCAGCAGGCCTCGTTCGCCTCGGGCAACATCAATCAGGCCGCGCCGGCGAGCACGGTGACCACCCCCGTGGTCTCGATCGCGCTCGGCCTCTTTCTCCTCGGCGAACGATTCAGCGTCTCCGGCTGGGAACTGCTGGTCATCGGCGGCATCATCGTCGTCATGGCCGCGGCGACGGTGTTCCTCGCCCGCGCGGCCGAGGAATAGCGGGCCGGGACACGCGCGCCCCGGTCCCCGGATTGCCTCGTGACGTATCGTTGTCGACACATCCACGACCTCCGTGCACGCCGACAGAGAATGTAGATAATGCCTGGACCTGGCCACAGCACCACGACGGTGCGGCGCCTCCGACCCGGAGACACCGCCGTGGTCCTCGGCGCATCGGAGCTATTCCCCACTTCCCCAGCGCCAGAATGGGTTTCGGATCTCCTCTCTTCGTCGACGGCGCTGCTGTACTGGGCCACCGACTCCAATGGCGGGGCGCTCGGGTTCCTACTCGCCTCCCTGCTTCCCCTGCCGGACTCCGTCGAGGTCTTCGTCTACGAGATGGGCCTCGCCCCCGCACACCCCTCTGGCGCCGGAGGCAACGCCTCTGCCTCGGCCGCCGAGATCAGCTCGGCGCTCATCGACCGCGCCGCAGCCTTCGCCGAGGACTGCGCCTGCACGAGGTTATGGGGTGTCCCCCGCCCCGGGGCATCGCTGTATGACGAAGGAGGGGCGCAGGTATCGAGCCTCGACATCCCGCTGTGATCGTCGTTCGTCCGCTCCGGAGACGAGCCGCGCGGGCGGGAGGACGAGCGCCGTCCGCCGTCAGATAGTAGGGTGGTCCGCATGCAGCGCGCGCTTCTCCTTCGATGCCGCGGCGGGGCTAACTTCTAGAGAGTCGGCACCCCGCCCGCGGGGTCTCATCGTGCCGGCTCTTTCATCGCTCTTCTTATGATTAGCCCCAGCACGAAAGGACTCCCCATGACTCGCTCGGACGCGTTCGTCTCTGCATCCTCCTCGATCACCCCGCCCTCTGCGCCCGCGCCGGCAGATCAGCCCGCATGGAACAAGCAGAAGGCCTCCTCCATGCCGGCCTTCCGGTACCAGGCCTTTTACGACGAAGTCGAGGACACATCCCTGCCGGACCGCACCTGGCCCGATGTCGTCGTCGACAGCGCACCGCTCTGGTGCGCTGTCGACCTGCGCGACGGGAATCAGGCGCTCATCGATCCGATGAACCCCGCACGCAAGCGCCGCATGTTCGAGCTGCTCGTGCGCATGGGATACAAGCAGATCGAGGTCGGATTCCCGTCCGCCTCGCAAACCGATTACGACTTCGTCCGCGAGATCATCAGCGACGGCGCCATCCCCGACGATGTCTCGATCCAGGTGCTCGTCCAGTGCCGCGAGGACCTCATCCGCCGCACCTTCGAGGCCTGCGAGGGCGCGAAGAACGTGATCGTGCACTTCTATAACTCGACCTCGGTCCTGCAGCGCCGCGTCGTGTTCCGCGCCGACCAGGAGGCGATCAAGAAGATCGCCACCGACGCCGCGAACCTCGTCGTCGAGCTCGCGAAGGAGTACCCCGACGTCAACTGGCAGTGGCAGTACTCCCCCGAGTCCTTCACCGGCACCGAGCTCGCCTTCTCCAAGGAGGTATGCGACGCGGTTTCCGCGATCATCGCGCCGACCCCGGAAAATCCGATGATTCTCAACCTGCCGTCGACCGTGGAGATGGCCACGCCCAACGTGTACGCCGACCAGATCGAGTGGATGCACCGGAACCTGGCTCGACGCGACTCGATCATCCTGTCGCTGCACCCGCACAACGATCGCGGCACCGGCGTCGCCGCGACAGAGCTGGCGATGAAGGCCGGCGCCCAGCGCGTCGAGGGGTGCCTCTTCGGCAACGGCGAGCGCACCGGCAACGTGTGTCTGGTGACGCTCGGGATGAACCTGCTCACCCAGGGCGTCGACCCGCAGATCAATTTCTCGGACATGGACGAGATCCGCCGCACCGTCGAGTACGCCAACCAGCTGCCCGTCGGCGAGCGCCACCCGTATGGCGGCGATCTCGTTTTCACGGCCTTCTCCGGTTCGCACCAGGATGCGATCAACAAGGGGATGACGGCGCTGGAAGATGTCGCCGCAGAAGCCGGCACCACGGTGTCGGAGACGACGTGGGAGGTGCCCTACCTGCCTCTCGACCCCAAGGACGAGGGCCGCTCCTACGAAGCGGTGATCCGGGTGAATTCGCAGTCCGGCAAGGGCGGGATCTCCTACATCCTGCGCACCGACTACGGACTTCAGCTGCCACGCCGTCTGCAGGTCGAGTTCTCGAAGGTGATCCAGCAGATCACCGACTCCGAGGGCGGCGAGGTGACCCCGAAGGCGATGTGGGACGTGTTCTCGGCGGAGTACCTCGACCGGATCTCGCCGATGGAGCGGATGTCGCAGACGCTGCACGCCGCCTCCACGGACGACGGGGAGGACCAGATCGACGCCGTCATCAAGTGGAAGGGGCGCGACTACGAGATCAACGGCGTCGGCAACGGCCCGCTCGCCGCGTTCGTCGATGCGCTGAACCAGCTGGATTACGGCGAGATCCGGATCCTCGACTACTCAGAGCACGCGATGAGCGCCGGCGACGACGCCTCGGCGGCGGCGTATGTCGAGTGCCAGATCGAAGGCGAGGT
This sequence comes from Dietzia timorensis, assembly GCF_001659785.1. Classification (NCBI taxonomy): domain Bacteria; kingdom Bacillati; phylum Actinomycetota; class Actinomycetes; order Mycobacteriales; family Dietziaceae; genus Dietzia; species Dietzia timorensis. Next base: position 518,647 of record NZ_CP015961.1, on the reverse strand, counting down.
CTACTGGGGCGTCGGCCGCGCCGGTTCGATCACGACCGCTTCGCTGCGCGCCGTGGTCTCCGCAGTCAACCGCGCATTCGCGAGCGAGGCGATCGACTCGGACACCGAGGACATCCCCAACTCGACGAGCACGCGCACCTGGGCACCATAACAGGGTTCCCGCTTGAGGTTTCGCGCCACAGGGAGCGCCGGGTTGCAGCCCGACGCCCCCTGTGGCGCGTTCGTATGGACTTGGACACCCCACCGGCGGCCTCGAAGGGGGCCTCGAAAGTGGCCCCGAAAAAGTGGTGCGGACCACCCCGATGGTGAAAGGGGCCCATTTCGTGCGATTTTCACAGGAAATTGGGAAATCGCTTATCCGCACTGGTGAGATAGCCTGTCGCGGTTTCGGCGGCTTTAACTTGCGTCACGGTTGTAACGAACGCTCACTGTAGGCGCGATTAAGTCACGAATAGATAACCAAAGCATTTCCCAAAGGACACGTAAGCGAGGTAGCCTCAGCTGCGTTGGGAGTATGTCTACCACCGAAACGTCACCGAAGATGATGCTGCGGCCACAGTCCGCCATAGCTCATCGGACCCGGTAAGCGAGACCACTGGAGTTTAGTTTTATGCGATCGATCAACCGCCGCTCGTTCCTCGCGAGCTCTGCCGGTGCCGCGTCCGCGGTCGGCCTCGGTGCCGCTATGTCCGGCACCGTCGGCGCCGGAGTGGCCAATGCCCAGGGCCTGCCGCTGGGCTCCTCTGGCGAGGTTCCGCTCCCCAATCCGGGCCTCGTCGGCGTTGAGGCTCCCGCCGGAAGTGTCGACGCCGCCACCCAGGTCCGCTTCGCACTTCCCGAAGGCTGGTCCGACTGGCTCCCCTTCCCCAAGCCCGATGGCGCCCGCGACGACCAGGGTGACGTACCCGCCTCCGGCGCGGTCCCGTCCCCCGACGGCGCGACGGCCTTCGAGGTGCGCGGCCCGCAGGGCACCAACCCGGTCTACGCCGGCTCCGCGGTCGGCCCGACCGGGTCCTCAGCTGTCGATGATTTCCTCCGTGAGACCGGCCAGCTCCGCACCGATGCCCTCGTCAACTACGCCGGAATGCCGACCATCGACGTGCTCGGCATCCCCGTCGTCCCGCGCTGGGCATGGGGCGCCGACGAGTCCATCACCTGGTGGGATCCGTACTACCGCGAGGCCCAGGTCCTCACCGTGCACCACTCGGTGACCCCTGCCGGTTGGGACACCGCCGCCACGATGCGCGCGTTCCACCGCTACCACACGCTCACCAACGGCTGGGGCGACATCGGCTACCAGCTCGTCATCGACCCCGCGGGCGTCGTGTACCAGGGTCGTCGTTCGGGACCGATCCCGGTCTTCCAGGGCATCCCGATCCCGGGCATCCGCCCGCAGGCCACCGTCGGCGCGCACGTCGGCGGCAATAACTCCGGCAACATCGGCGTCTGCCTCATGGGCGACTTCACCGGCGCGATGCCGTCGCCCGCCCAGTGGGGCTCGCTCATCAACGTGCTCGCCCGCCTCTCGGCCGCGCTCAACCTCAACCCGGCCGGCGGCGTCCGCTACGTCAACCCGGAGAACGGTGCCGCCTCGGATCGCTGGGCCATCAACGGCCACCGCGACTGGATGGGCACCGGCTGCCCCGGCGACATGATGTACAACGCTCTCGGCGCCGTGCGCGGCCAGACCGCCGCGGCCCGCGCAGGCCTCGGCATCTACCCGGGCTCGACTGGCATCCCGATGCCGGCCATGCCGGAGATCCCGAACCTCGGTTCCTAGGTTCCTGGCGGCTGCGCCGCAGCGCAGCCGCCCGCTTTGGCGGCACCAGTGCCCCGCGCCCTTCGGCGCGGGGCACTTCGGCATTTAGGAGGCCGTGTGCGGCCACATCCGGACACAGTCGTAGAGCAGCGGCGCGAGCTCCGGGTTTCGCTGCCCTTCTGCGGACAGGTGCCGTGGATCGATCCAGCGGAGCTCCTCGATCTCGGCCGCGGGCTGCGGGTCCACCGCGCAGGGCGCGAGGAAGACGTCGGCGAGGAGCGTGAAGCCTGGTTCGTTCGCCGCCGCCGTGCGCACGTGGCCCAGCGGCTCGAGCACTTCGGGGTCGAGACGGAGACCGATCTCCTCGCCCACCTCGCGCAGGGCGGCCTCGGCGGCGCTCTCGCCCGGCTCGGGCTTCCCGCCGGGATGCATGAAGCACGACGTGCCGCGCTTGCGCACCGTGAGCCAGCGGCCGGCGCGGTCGCGGAGAATCACCGCGGATACCGAGATGGTCTTGCCGGTGCCGGATAGGTTCGTAGGGGTGCTCACTGTGGGTCCTCCTGGTTAGCGGCGTCCGCCGTCATTCCTGGTGGGTATGAGTAGGCCGATGACCCAGTTGACCAGCGCGATGACTACGCCCGCCCACAGCGCCGGCCAGAAGCCGCCCACGTAGAGCCCCAAGGAGAGTTGGGTGGAGATCCAGCCGGTGAGCATGACCATGAGCGCGTTGACTACCAGCAGGAACAGCCCGAGGGTGAGGATGATCAGCGGCAGCGACAGGAGTTTGACGACGGGCCGCACGAGCATATTGACCAGGGTGAACACGAGGGCGACGACGGCGAGGCTGATCCAGAACTGCGTGTCGTGCGGGGGCGCGACGGTATCGAGGTTGTCGAAGCCGACAAAGTTGAAGTCCATGCGGCCGAGGCCGAAGCCGTCGACGAACGAGGCGGCGAGCCAGAGGGCCAGCGCGTTTGCGGCGATGCGGACGAGGAACGAGAACAGTCCCATGCGGGCGGCTACCTTTCTTCCCCACACTGTTGCGGCGCAGCTGCACTCACGCGCGGCCCGAGCGCATTAGACTCGATGCGCGGGTTCGCCGCGAATGGAAAGAGGGGGCAATCGTGGACCACGATACCGAGGATGCGCGGCGCTGGCTGCACCTGGAACTCGCCGGCGCGGACGAGATCGACTACGACCCCACGATGCTCCAGCCGGAGAACGACCCCGACGGCGCGCGCCGCTCCGCTAACGAACGCGCAGCCCTGGGTGGCGATATCGCCGCGATGTACCGCCTCGCCCTTGCCGCAGACGAACGACTCGAACTGATCGCCGCGGAGGAATGGTGGTCGCGCGCTGCCCGCCAGCATGACGTCGGCGCACTGTTCAATCTCGGCGTCTGCGCGTTCAACGTGCAGGATTTCGAGGCGGCCGGCCGGTGGTGGGGAGAGGCCGCGATGCGCGGCGATGAGCGGGCGGCGCACAACCTCACGGTGCTCGATCGCGCGACCGGCGTGCGCGGGCTGGAGCTACAGATAAAGAAGTACCCGCGGGGCGAAGGGCTCGGCTGAGCTCTCCGCCCCGCGGGCGCTGCGGTCGACCGTGTGCCGGGTGACCCGGGAAAGCGGGGTCAGTCCACGTAGCCGTCGGCGACGTCGAGGGCGCGGTCGAGCACGTCGAGCCCCTCGCGCACCTGCTCCTCGGTGATGACGAGCGGCGGCACAACGTGGAAGCGGTTGTAGTTCATGAACAACAACACGCCCTCGGCCTTGGCCGCACCCATCGCCTTCGCCATCGCCTCGCTCGATCCGCCGTACGGCGCGAGCGGCTCGCGGGTCTCCTGGTTCTTCACCAGTTCGAGCGCCCAGAAGCAACCGAGCCCGCGCACCTCGCCGACCGACGGGTGCTTCTCGGCGATCTCGCGCAGGCGCGGGCCGATGACCTCCTCGCCGAGCTTCTTCGCGTGCTCGACGATGCCCTCGTCGCGCATGAGGTTGATCGTGGCCACCGCCGAACCGCACGCGAGCGGATGCCCGGCATAGGTGAGGCCGCCGGTGTACGGGGTGTCCTTGAACGACTCGGCGATGCGGTCGTGGATGATGACGCCGCCGAGCGGGATGTACCCGGAGTTCGAACCCTTCGCGAAGGTGATGAGATCAGGGGTCCAGTCGTCCGGGCCGTTGCGGAAGTTGTCGAGCGCGAGCCACGTACCGGCGCGTCCGAACCCGGACATGACCTCGTCGCAGATCATGACGATGCCGTACTTGTCGCAGATCTCGCGTACACCGCGCAGGTAGTCGGCCGGCGGGACCATGATGCCGACGGTGCCCGGGATGGACTCGATGATCAGCGCCGCGAAGTGGTCGGGTCCCTCGAGCGCGATGAGATCGTCGAGGTGCTGCAGGGCGCGCTCGCACTCCTGTTCCTCGGTCTCGGCGTAGAACTGCGAGCGGTAGAGGAACGGCGCGTGGAAGTGCACGGCGCCGGTGTTGCCGTAGTCGTTGGCCCAGCGGCGGGTATCGCCCGTGAGGTTCATCGAGGTCGTCGTCGCACCGTGGTACGAACGGAATGCCGACAGGGTCTTCACGCGGCCGGTGTGGCGGCGCGCCATCCGGATCGCGTGCTCCACGGCCTCGGTGCCGGCCATGGTGAAGAACACCCGGTTCATCCCCTCCGGCGCGATGGACGAGATGAGGCGCGCGGCCTCGGCGCGGGCGGCGTTCGCGTGCGCCGGGTTGATGGTGCACATCTCGGCAGCCTGGTCCTGGATCGCCTTGACCACGACCGGATGCTGGTGCCCGATATTGGTGTTGACCAGCTGCGATGTGAAGTCGAGAAGCTTGTTGTCGTCGCCGTCCCACAGGTAGACGCCCTCGGACTTCGTCACGACCATCGGGTCGTGCTTGCCCCAGGCGGTCCACGGGGCGAGAACGTGGGCGCGCTCCTTCTCGTAGACTTCGCGCGCTTCGGCATTCTGTGGTGCGGGCACTTTTCCACTCTCCTTCAGGCAGGGTGCACGGACTCTCTGTGCTGCCAATGATGGCACTGCTCGCCGCCGCGCGCCCTGCACTATTTCCGCTTCGCGGAATACGGGCGTCCTCGCGTGTCGTGCGATACAGCCATTGGCGCACCCTCTTGGTATTTTTGGATCTTCGCCGACTCCACGTACGAGGGGGATTCTGACGTGTCGCGATCTGCCCACACGCCTGCCATGGGGACCTTGCGCCCCTATGGCCGCATCGTCGCAGCAAGTGTGACGGCGGCGCTTCTCATCGGCTCGGCCGCCGCATGCGCCCCGGCCGAGGAAGAGCCCGCCGCGCCCGTCGCCGAGGCGACGGGAGAGACCTCGAACCCGGTCCCGGCCGAGGAGACTCAGGTCAAGGCCTCCTCGCGCGATGCGAAGATCCCGCGCGTGTGGAACGACGACGCCGAGAAGTTCGACGCGCCCTCGTCGGCCGATCTCAAGGAGATCGACGAGCTGCTCTCCGATTCGGTAAACGATGCCGCCGCGCAGGGCGTCACCCTCACCTGGTGCCTGCGGTCGCTCGACACGAAGAAGCCTGTCGACGAGTGCGTGGGCGACGACGAGACCACCTTCGCCGCGTCGATCCCGAAGCTCGCCGCGGCCGTCGCGGCGATCGAGGCCTACGAGGGCAACCTCGATGAGCTCGTCATCGACGAATACACCCCGTGGAGCGCCGGCAACGCCGGGCTGCGCGCGTCCTACGACGAGTCCATGGGGGAAGAGGCCGACGACGCCGTCACCTCGGCCGCCGAAGCCGCGCAGGAGGACGACGAACCCACGACCCTCGGCGATCTCGTCGCCGCGTCCATCGCCTATTCCGACAACGACGCGGTGAACGAGCTCATCGACGTCATCCCCGACGGCCCCGCGTTCGGCGACGTCGAGGCCGACGCATCCTCCGCCTCGGCCGCCTCGGACATGACGGCGTTCGAGTACATCGACGCGATCACCGCGCGACTGGGCATCGAGGAGGATTTCCACGTCGGCGCCTACTTCAACCAACCCGAGTCCGGCGACTGGAACCACATCACGTCGTCCTCGGCCGCCGAATACCTGTCCGCTCTCGTTGCGGCGGCAGATGGCGAGGTGACCGACGAGAATCTCAACGAGGTGGCGCCGGACGCGCTCACCACCCCGAAGACCGCGCGCGCGGTGCTCTCGGCGATGGCTCAACAGTTCCGGTCGACGAAGATTCCCGGTGAACTGCCCACGGGCACCTTCGCGAACAAGACCGGCGAGACAGACACCGAGTCCCACGACCTGGCGGTCGTCGGGACGAAATCCGGTCGCTTCGTTCTGTCCGCCGTGTCGAGTTTCTTCGCCGGCGCCAATCCGCCGGACGAGCAGCTCGCCGAGACCGCGAAAGAGGTTGTCGGCGTGCTCGGCGGCTCGGAGCGCCTGTGATTCGCGACTAGGGACCGGGAGCACGCAGGCGGGCCGGAGGGTGCCGCCTCCGACGTCATACGACATGAAGGGCATAAAATCGCGCACATGAATTCTTCGGCCCCCGATTCGACAGCATCTTCCGGAGCCTCCGGCGCCAGGCGCCCGGCTCGCCCCGGGTTGACGCCGCGCGGGCGCGTTGCCGCGGCGGCCGGTTCGCTGGCCACGTGGGCCTCGCGGGTGAGCGGGCGCGGCTCGGGCGGCATGATCGGCGGGCTCGTCTCGCTCAAGCTCGACCCGGATCTCATGGCGCAGCTGGCGGTGGGGCGGCGCAGCGCGCTCGTCACCGGCACCAACGGCAAGTCGACGACCACTCGGATGCTCGCCGCCGCGATGCGGACGCTCGGGCCGGTCGCCTCGAACGCGAACGGCGACAATATGGACGCCGGAATCGTCTCGGCGCTCGCCGCCGACCGCGAGGCGCCGCTCGCCGCGATCGAGGTGGACGAGCTGCACACACCCCAGGTCGCCGAGAACACCCGGCCCGAGGTCATCGTCATGCTCAACCTCACCCGCGACCAGCTCGACCGAGTGGGCGAGATCAACAGCATCGAGCGGCGCCTACGGGCCGGGGTCGAGGCGAATCCGCAGGCGACGATCGTCGCGAACTGCGATGACGTGATGGTCACCTCCGCCGCATTCGACCACCCGAACGTCGTGTGGGTCGCCGCGGGCAACGCGTGGACCGGCGATTCGGTGAGCTGCCCGCGCACCGGTTCCGCGGTGGTCCGCTCCACCGCGCCCGGTGTCTCCGGCGCCTCCGAGATGCACTGGCACGCGACCGCGCCGATGCCAGACGGGACGCGCTTCGAGCGCCCGGCGCCCGCGTGGTGGGTCGACGACACCCACATCTACGGGCCGGGTGGATTCTCCGCACCGATGGAACTGGCGTTGCCCGGCCGAGCGAATCGCGGGAACGCGGCGCAGGCCGTCGCGGGCGCCGTGGCGATGGGGGCCGACCCGCGGCGCGCGGTCGAGGCGGTCGGGAAGGTGTCTGACGTCGCCGGCCGCTACTCCACGGTCACGCTCGGCGCGCAGGAGGCGCATCTCCTGCTCGCGAAGAATCCCGCGGGCTGGCAGGAGGCGCTGTCGATGATCGATAAGTCCGCCGAGGGCCTCGTCATCGCGGTCAACGGCCAGGTTGCCGACGGCGTGGACCTGTCGTGGCTGTGGGATGTGCAGTTCGAGTCGTTCTCCGAGCTCGAGGTCTTCGCCGCCGGCGAGCGCGGCGCGGACCTGTCGGTGCGGCTCACCTACGCGGGCGTCACGCACACGCTGATCGACGCGCCGCTCGACGCGATCGCCGCGTGCCCGCCGGGCCGGGTCGAGGTTCTCGCCAACTACACGGCGTTCCGCGATCTCGGTCGCGCGATCGCCGAGCGCAAGGGAGGCAAGTAATGAGCACGAACGATTCGACGGTTCGGATCGGGTTGATCCTCCCCGATGTGATGGGCACCTATGGCGATGATGGCAACGCGCTGATCCTGCGGCAGCGACTGCGCTGGCGCGGCTACGACGCGGAGATCGTGCGCATCACCCTCGACGATCCGGTCCCGGATTCCTGCGATATCTACGCCGTCGGCGGCGGCGAGGATGCCGCGCAGGTTCTCGCGACGAAGCATCTGAGCGATTCTCGCGGCGTGCAGGCGGCCGTCGCGAAGGGCACGCCGGTGCTCGCGATCTGCGCGGGCATGCAGATCTTCGGTGAGTGGTTCGCGATCGCCGATGGTTCGCGCGTTCCCGGCCTCGGCCTGCTCGATGTCACGACGCTGCCGCAGAAGACCCGCTCGATCGGCGAGGTCGCGTCCGCTCCCCTGCTGGACGGCCTCACCGAACCGCTCCTCGGCTTCGAGAACCACATGGGCGCCACGGAGCTCGGCCCCGACGCGGCCCCGCTCGGCCGTGTCACCGCCGGGACCGGCAATGGCGTCGCCGGAGGGGAAGGCCCCGCCGATGACGGCGGAGAGGGCGTTGTTCAGGGCAGCATCATCGCGACGTACATGCACGGGCCTGCGCTCTCGCGCAATCCCCAGCTCGCAGACCTGCTGCTTTCCCGGGCTCTCGGTGTCGACACGCTGGACCCGGTCGACGTGCCGGCGCAGGAGCGCCTGCGGTCCGAGCGTCTCGCGGCCGGCCGCCGCTAGCCCGCGCCGCTTCCCGCCGCCGACTTCGACAACACCCGCCGCCCGGACAGGGCGTGCCCGAGGGTGATCTCGTCGGCGAATTCGAGGTCCCCGCCCATGGGCAGGCCCGAGGCGAGCCGGCTGATCGTCAGTCCCGGGAAATCGCGGAGCAGACGCACGAGGTACGAGGCCGTCGCCTCTCCGGTCGTATTCGGGTCGGTGGCGATGATGACCTCGCCGACCTCGATGGGTTCCGGCGCTTCGCCGTCATCCCCCGAGGTGCTTTGCGTTTCCGGGGTGGATCCGGCGACCCGGCGCAGCAACTGCGAGATGCGCAGCTGGTCCGGGCCGATGCCGTTGATCGGATCGAGGCTGCCGCCGAGGACGTGGTAGACGCCGCTGTACTCCTTGGTGCGCTCGATCGCCTGGATGTCGCGCGGTTCTTCGACGACGCACACGAGCGAGAGGTCGCGCCGCGGATCGGAGCAGATCTGGCAGCGCTTCTCGGCGGACACGGTGCCGCAGACCTCGCAGTAGTTGACGCCGCCGAGGATCTCGCCGAGCGAGTTCTGCAGCCGTTCGATGTCTTCCGGCTCGGCCTGCAGTAGGTAGAACGCGATGCGCTGGGCGCTCTTCGGGCCGATGCCCGGAAGCTTGCCTAGCTCATCGATCAGATTCTGGACTGGACCTTCGTACACAGTATTCGCTCGTTATTCGTTCGCCGGGCGCGGCGATGCCAGGTCCGCAAGAACCCGCCGATCGCCGCGCTGAGTGGATGTCGATGCACTCGGCAATTACATGCCGAGGCCACCCATCATGTCCCCGAGGCCGCCCATGCCACCGGCCAGCGGGCCGAGCTTGGTCTCGGCGAGCTGGGCGACATTCTCGTGGGCGTTGTTGTAAGCGCCGACGACGAGGTCCTGCAGCGTTTCGACGTCCTCGGGGTCGACGATCTTCGGGTCGATCGCAACGTTGGAAACCTTGCCCGTGCCCGTCATGGTTACCTTGACCAGGCCGCCACCGGCCTCCCCGGTGACCTCCGAGGCCGCGATCTCCTGCTGTGCGGCGGCGAGCTGCGACTGCATTTGCTGCGCCTGCGCGAGAAGCTGATTCATATCTCCGTTGGGCATTCCACCGGGCTGCATTGGCACTCCTAATTCGAGGTCGTTTCACCCCAGCGTAACGGTGTCTGCCGACATTTCGCCCGCGCCCCACCCGGGGCCGCGCCCACGTACGCGCTCACTCGAGCGGCGTGGCGCCGAGGTGCTCCTTGAGCAGCGCCAGGGCGATCTCCTCCGGCGTGCGGTGGTCGATGTTCTGCGGGCCGCTGCGCGCCTCGTCGACCATGTCCTGCTCGCTGACTTCCGGCCCGCTCGGCTCGCCGGTCGCCGCCTGCCCTGCCGGCGCTTCCGGTTCGGCACGCGCCTGTGCGGCGGCGGCGCGTTCGGCCCAGGTCAGCCTCCTGCCCTGGCGCTCCTCTGCTGCATCACCAGCCGGCTCCGCGGGCGTTGCCTGGGGCGAGCCGGCGGGGCCGTCCCCGCGCTCGTCCGCCACTCGCGGCGCGGATGACGTCGGAGGTGCCTGCTCCCCCGGCCCTTCAGGGCGCGCGGCCTCGCCGGACCAGTCCTCCGGCGGTTCCCAGTCGGCCGGCGGCTCGGGTTCCTCGGGCGGCGGCGGAACATCCTCGACCGGCTGCGGTCGCCGGCGCGGCTGCTCGGCCCTGCCCCGTGGCGCGCTGCTTTGCGGCGCCTGCGGCTCCGGCGGCGCTTGTTCCGGTTGCCGCGGAGCGAAGGCCCGCTGCGGTTCCTGTCGCCCGCCCGCCGGTGCGCCATCGCGTTCGGCGCGCGCGTGCCAGGTCCCGCCGAACACCGCGGACATAGCCTCGGAGATAGTGCTCGCATGGTGCGGTTCATTGATGCGGTTAGCGAGCGCCGCGGTCTTGTGCGAGAGCACGACCTCGTTGCCCTCGACCCGGGTGATCACGGCGTCGGCGAGCATCACCTCGAGCGTGCGGGAGCGCTCGCGGACAGCGCGGCGAACCTCCGGCCACGCGCGACGCAGTTCCTCGGTATCGAGCGAACGCGCCGGCGCCGGAGCTTCGCGAGCTTCCCTGTCGCCGGAGTTCTCGTTCGCGGGCCGGGCCGGCTCCGGCCATCCCTGTGCGCCCGCGCTCTGCGCCTCGGCCGGAGCGACGGGAGCCGTTTCCACCGACTGCGCTGGCTTCGGCTGCGCTGGTCCCGGCTGCGGGGCGCCCGGTTCCGCTTCGCGGGGCGGCGCGGCCTGCTCGTCGCGCGTCCCCGCCGCAGTGCCTGCGGCCACCGCGCCGGCAGCCGCGGCTCCGGAGGCAGCTGCGCCGGTAGCCATCGCTGCCGAGCTGTCTCCGGAGGCATCGTCGTTCTGGTTCCCGGCGGGTGTAGCTTCCGGTGTTTCGGCCGGCTCTTCGGCCGTGTGCTCGGTGGCGGCGCTTTCCGCTGCGGGCTCCGCCGGACCCTCCTGCGCAGTGTCCGCTGCGGTTTGCGGCACTTGCCGCGGAACCGCTTGAGGCGCCTGCTGTTCGGGCTCCGGCTGTGCGGACGCCTGCTGCTCGGGTGTCGACTGTTCGGCGGCGGCCGGGGCGCCGCCTGCTTGCTCGGCCTTCCGGCGCTGCGAGGGGCGCACGTAGCGGGGCGCGGACTCGGAGCCGGTCGCGGCGCCGGCGCCCGCGGGAACGCCGCCGTCCGCTGCCGGGGCAGGCGCCGACGCGTTCTCCGCACCGCCTGCGGAGCCGGCCGACACCGACCCGACTCCGCGCTCGAGCTGCTCGACACGCTGGGAGAGCGCGGCGACTCCGCCGTCAGCCTCGGGGAGGAGAAGACGAGCACACAGAATCTCCAGCAGGAGCCGCGGCGACGTGGCGCCGCGCATCGAGTCGAGGCCACTGTGCACCTCGTCCGCGAGGCGCGCCAACGTCGCCGGACCCATGGAGTCCGCCTGCCGAGCCAGCGATTCGGCCTCCTCTCCCGGGGCATCGACGAGGCCGCGTTCGATGGCCTGCGGCACGGACTGAACCATGATCAGATCCCGCATGCGCTGCAGCAGATCCGACACGAAGCGGCGCGGGTCGTGCCCGGCCTCGATCACCCGGTCGACCGTGCGGAAAAGCGCCGCGCCATCAGCCGCGGCAAGTGACTCCACAGTGGCATCGAGCAGCGAGTTCTCGGTAACCCCCAACAGTGCGGCGGCACCGGAATACTCGACGTGATCGTCCTCCGAACCGGCGACGAGCTGGTCGAGCACCGACAACGTATCTCGCGGCGAACCCCCGCCCTGCCGAATGACGAGGGGGAATACCGGCGGGTCCACCCGCACGTTCTCGGACTCGCAGATGCGCTCGAGGAGCGCGCGCATCGCGGTGGGAGTGAGCAGACGGAACGGATAATGATGCGTGCGCGATTTGATCGTCGGCAGCACCTTCTCCGGCTCGGTCGTCGCGAAAATGAAGATGAGGTGCACCGGCGGCTCCTCGACGATCTTGAGCAGCGCGTTGAAGCCCGCATTGGACACCATGTGTGCCTCGTCGATGATGAACACGCGATAGCGCGAGGACGCCGGCGCGTAGAACGCCTTCTCGCGCAGCTCCCTCGTGTCGTCGACGTTGCCGTGGCTCGCCGCGTCCAGCTCGATGACGTCGAGGTTGCCGGGTCCGCCCGGCGCGAGGGATACGCAGGAATCGCATACCCCGCAGGGCTCCGGGGTCGGCCCCTCCACACAATTGAGCGAACGCGCCATGATCCGCGCCGACGAGGTCTTACCGCAGCCCCGCGGGCCCGAGAACAGAAAGGCGTGGTTGATCCGCCCGGACCGCAGGGCCGCGGACAGCGGATCTGTCACATGCTCTTGCCCGACGACCTCCGCAAACGTGGCCGGGCGATACTTTCGATACAACGCCACGGGCTCTAGGGTACTTGCCCACTCCGACAACGCGGGAGCGCTTCCGGACGCAGACGACGGAGCGACGCGATTGCGTCGCGCGGACGATACGAGCCTGGGGCCGCGGGCACCGAAAACGACGCCACGCGACCCCAGGACATCCCCCTTATGTTGAAGCTCTCGGCCCCCTCAGGCCGAGAGCATGCACTCTCACCATTTCGCGGCCGAGAGCCCTCACTCTCTGCCAGCGCCCCTCGGTGCGAGCCACCATTGAGACAACCAGAACATTTTTGTTTCTACAAGCACCCCAAAGCCCGGAAATCGGGCTAACTGGACAAACGTTCAATACTTTTGCCTGCTAGATCAGCCAAACCTCGCCAATGAAGAATGTAACCGTCGGCACCCCCGGGCGGAGGGAATCAGAACCCATCTGGACTGCATCTTTTCCAGAAGGACACCCCAATGCACGACTCGATGTCCGCGACGCGAAGGGCGCATCGGCCACCCCGTGCAACCGACCAGAAGTTCTCGATCCGGTAAAGCAACTCGCATAAACACGAAGGTGCGGCTCCCGCCAGAGCCGCACCTTCGAATGCGTGATTTTTAATTAGCTAAGCAAAGGTCAACACCCGCTCGCGTCACACCGCCTGCGCCTTGCGCACCGCGCACAGCAACGTGCACAGGCCGACCACGTCGATCGCCTTCTCCACCTCGTCGAGGGGCGGCATGGTCGGCGCCAGGCGAATATGGCGGTCGTTGGGATCCTTGCCGTAGGGATAGGCGGCACCGGCCGGAGTCAAGGCGACGCCTGCCTTCGCGGCCATCTCGACGATCTGCGTCGCCGTACCGTCCCCCACCGACAGGTCGATAAAGTACCCGCCCTCGGGATCGGTCCAGCTCGCCACCTCGTAGCCGCCGAGTCGCGCCTCGAGCGCGGAGCGTGAGGCCTCGAATTTCGGCACGAGAATCTCCCTGTGCAGCTGCATGTGCTGGCGCAGCCCTTCGGCGGTCTCGAAGAAGCGCACGTGTGCGAGCTGGTTGACCTTGTTCGGGCCGATCGTCCGCACCCCGGCATGCTTTCCGTACCAGGCGAGCTCGCTCTCGGTCGCGGACAGAAAGCTCACGCCGGCGCCGGCGAAGGTGATCTTCGACGTCGAGCACACCTGCCAGAAGCGGTTGGGGTGACCCGCGTTGGCGGCAGCCTCGAGGACGTTCGCGGCCTTCGGGAAGTCCGCTGCCAGCGTGTGCACGACGTAGGCGTTGTCCCAGATCACTCGGAAATCGGGTGCGCCGGTCTCCATCTTCGCCAGCCGCTCGATGACATGATCGGAGAGCGTCAATCCGGTCGGGTTCGAATAGATCGGCACCGCCCACAAGCCCTTCACGGCCGGGTCCGCTGCGAGCCGTTCGACCTCGTCCATATCGGGGCCCTCGGGACCCATCTCGACGGGAATCATCTCGAAGCCGAACTTCTCGGTCACGGCGAAGTGCCGGTCGTAGCCGGGCACGAGGCAGAGCCATTTCCGGTCCGTGTCCTCGATCCACGGCCTGGGCGAATCCTCGGTACCGAAGAGCAGCGCGAACGAGATCAAGTCGTACATCACCGACAGGCTCGCGTTATCGCAGGCGTACACCTCGTCCGGGCGCACGCCGAGGATCTCCGCCATCAGCGCGCGTAGCTCCGCGATGCCCGTGATCCCGCCGTAGTTGCGCACGTCGGTCTTCCCCGCGAGATGATCTCCCGGCTCCGGCAGCCCGAGGAGCCGCTCGGACAGGTCGAGCTGCGCGGCCGAAGGCTTGCCACGGGTCAGGTCGAGCCCCAGGCCGATCTGAGAGATCTCCTCGAATTCGGCGGCGAGGTCGCTCTCGAGGCGCGCGAGATCCTCGCCGGACAGCTCGGTCAGCGGCTTACGTTCCGTGGATTCAGGCATCAGTGTCTGCTCCGCTCGTGGGTACGGTTACCCGACCAGATTAGCGCCTTCACCGTCCCCCGCGAGCCGTCTCTTCACCTATGACGCCGGACCTGCTCTTCCTCTCGGAGCACGCCTCCGCGACGGGAGTAAAGGAGGGAGATACAGCGGCGGGAGATACTCGACCGCCGGAGAAAATTAAGGGACCCCGCGCACCCGCCAGAGCCCGTTGACCCTTGCTACCTTCCGGTCCTGGGGGAATTCACAGGGTGGACGCCACGCGAGGTCCGGACCCCACAATAGCGCACAACGCGACCGTGGAGCGAGCCGGCCGGTGGCCGCCGGATTCCTCGCCGCTTAAGGCGCCCGTTGCCCGCAGTTTGAAATCTCGGGCGCCGATTCAGTAGTGTTCTTTCCGGAGGATTCGCCTAGTGGCCTATGGCGCTCGCCTGGAACGCGGGTTGGGTTAACGCCCTCAGGGGTTCAAATCCCCTATCCTCCGCCAACGGGACGAGGTCCCCGGTTTTCACCGGGGACCTCGTCTTTTTCTGTCTCTGCGTCTCCGAGCCTCAGGTCCGGAGATTCCCGCGCATCAGAACGCGGGCAGAACCTCGCCCTCCGGCCAGTTCTCCTCGATGAAGTCGCGTACCTCGTCGGAGTGGAGCAGCTCGTCGAGCTTCTTGAGGTGCTCGTTGTTCTCGTCCCCTGCACGCACGGCGAGGAAGTTGGCGTATGGGTTGTTCTCGCCGTCCTCGATGATCAGCGAGTCATCGACCGGGGACAGCCCGGCCTCGAGGGCATTGTTGCCGTTGATGACGGAGGCATCGACATCCTGCAGGGTACGTGCCAGCGACGCGGCATCCGCCTCGATGAATTCGATGTTCTTGTCGTTCTCCTCGACATCGCTGAGCGTGGCGCTCGAGCCATCGACTCCATCGGCGAGCGTGATGAGCCCCGCCTCCTGCAGCAGCTCCAGGCCGCGGCCCTGGTTCGACGGATCGTTGTTGATGCCGATCTTCGCGCCGTCCGGGATATCGGCGACGTCGTCATACTTGTCCGAGTACAGCGCGAACGGCTCGATGTGGATGCCTGCGAAGTGGGCGAGGTCGTAGCCCTGACCCTCGACCTCCTCGTCGAACCACGGCTCGTGCTGGAAGTAGTTCGCGTCCAGGCCGCCCTCGCCCAGCTCCTGGTTGGGGATGTTGTAGTCGTTGTACTCGATGATCTCGAGGTTGAGTCCCGCGTCCTCGGCGAGCTCGTCATTGACGAAGCGGACGATATCTCCGTGGGGCACCGGCGAGACACCGATCTTGAGCGTCGTGACGCCGTTCGCCTCGGTGCCGACCTCCTTGTCGTTACCCCCGACGAGCCCGCAGCCTGCGAGCGCGAGAGCTGCGGCGGTTGCGGCCGCTGCGATTTTTACGGGACGGAACCCGCTGAAACGTGACATGGTGAGTCCTTTTCTTCTGTCTCTATTTTTGTGGATTCTGAACGATCAACGATGGTCGATCGCGTGGGCGATCTTGTCGCCGGTGTATTGCACGAGCGCCACGATGATCACGAGGAGCACGACACAGGCGAGCATCGTGTCCGCCTGGTAGCGCTGGTAGCCGTAGTTGAAGGCGAGGGTGCCGAGGCCCCCGCCGCCGATCACGCCGGCCATCGCCGAGTAGCTGATGAGCGTGACGACGGTGACGGTGAATCCGCCGACGATGCCAGGCATGCCCTCGCGGACGAGGACGTGGCGGGTTATGTGTCCGTTGGAGGCGCCCATCATCTTCACCGCCTCGACCTTGCCGGCGGACACCTCGCGCAGCGAGTTCTCGACGAGCCGAGCGAAGAAGGGGATCGCGCCCACGGACAGCGGCACCACGGCCGCGCCCCAGCCGAGCGCCGTGCCGACGATGATGCGGGTGAACGGGATGAGCGCGATGAGCAGCACGATGAACGGCACCGAGCGGCCGAGGTCGACAAGCAGGCTGAGCACCCGGTAGACGCCCCTGTTCGGGTACAGACCGCGCGGGCCGAGGTTGTGCAGGAACACCCCGAGCGGCAGGCCGAAGATCGCGACGATGAGCGACGTCGCGATCGTCATGTAAATCGTCTCGAGGGTCGCGGGCAACAGCTGATTCTGGAACACCGGGTTACCGAAGAATTTCTCGTCGGCAGCGAGAACCGAGAGGGTCATGCGGTTTCTCCTTCCGCGTCACCGAGGGGCTGCGCGTAAATGCCCTTGGAACGGAGCAGCTGGAGCGCCGCGGCGATATCGTCCTGCGGGCGCTTCGGCCGGAGGTGCAACCGCCCGATCTGCCGCCCGGAGATCGTTTCGATGGTCCCCGCCTCGATCGTCGCCTCGATGCCCTCCTGGCGCAGGAGCGCGAAGATCTCGGTGACGTCGGGGCGCGATGCGCCTTCCGCCGTCATGATTTCCAGCAGCGTCTCCCCGTCGCGCGAGGTGCCGGAAGAGGGCATGGGGATGAGTTCCTTCGCAAGCGGGGAACCGGCATCGCCGATGACATCGAGGATCGGGCCCGTCCGCTCGACGCGGCCCTCGGCGAGAAGGGTGACCGAGTCGCAGACCTCCCGAACCACGGACATCTCGTGGGTGATGATGAGGACGGTGACGCCGAGCCGGTCGCGGACGCGGCGGATGAGCTCGAGGATCTGGCGCGTGGTGGCCGTGTCGAGCGCGGAGGTCGGCTCGTCGCACAGCAGGACCGGGGCATTCGTCGCCAGAGCGCGGGCGATGCCGACGCGCTGCTGCTGTCCGCCGGAGAGCTGCGCGGGGTAATTTTTGCGGCGCTCGGTGAGTCCGACGAGCTCGAGCAATTCGTCGACGCGCGCAGCGATGTCCGCGGGCTTGGCGCCGGCGATCTTCAGCGGGTGCGCGATGTTCTTCTCGGCGGTGCGCGAATCGAGCAGGTTGACGTTCTGCGAGACCATGCCGATCTGACGCCTTGCCCCCGCGAGCGCGGAGCCTTTGGCGCTGCCCATGTCGACACCGCCCACCTCGATCGAGCCGGACGTGGCGCGGTCGAGCCCCGTGAGACAACGGATGAGCGTCGACTTGCCGGCACCCGAGCGGCCGACGATCCCGTGGATCTGCCCCGCCGGGATCGACAGGTCCACCTCGTCGAGAGCCGTCACCGGGCCGGGGAAAACTTTGCTGACTTTCGTCAGTTCGATCATGTGAACTCCAGAAGTGGTGGCGTGCCTTCCTTAACAGGAGGCATCCCTTGCGCGGTGTAAATCCTAAACCTCTCGTTCAGGAAAGCGCGCATCGTCCGGAGTTCGATCCGGGCTTCGATCCAACGGTAGCCCGGCGTTTGACTATCCGGCGGTCAGTCCTGGCCGTCGTACACCTGCGCGCCGGCCGCCTCGGCGAGTCCGCTGATGGTCTTCGCCAGGCGGGTGTCACGCTGGGTGACCCCGCCGACATCGTGGCTCGACAGGTCCACGGTGATCTCGTTGTACGACCACAGCACGTCGGGGTGATGGTTCGCGTTCTCGGCCGCGGCCGCGATCTTGTCGAACAGGCCGATCGCTGCCTCTGCGGACTCGCACTTCGCCGTGAACGTCAGCGCGCCCTCGGTGTGCGCCCAGCCGGGGAGCTCGGCGAGTGCCTCGGTGATCTGCTCGTCGTCCAGTACGTTCTTGTCTGCTGCATCGCTCATGTCTACTAGTGTCCCACTTTGTGAGTACCCATGCCGCCCGAGAATCCTCGCCCGCCGGCGCCGGCCGCTACGCCCCCTCCCCGAGCGGCGCGCTGCACCTGGGGAATCTGCGCACGGCCGTGCTCGCCTTCGCCTTCGCCAGGCGCTCGGGCCGCGAATTCTTATTGCGCATCGACGACCTCGACCCGCAGCGCTCGCGCGCGGAAGTGGCGCGCGAGCAGATCGCGGACCTCGCGCGTCTCGGCCTGGAGTGGGACCGCGAGCCCGAATGGCAATCCCGCAGCCACGGGCGCTACGCGGAGGCCCTCGAACGACTAAGCGCCGCCGGCCGCACCTTCGAATGCTTCTGTTCGCGCAAGGACGTTCTCGACGCACCCCGCGCGCCCCATGCCCCGCCCGGCGCGTACCCGGGCACCTGCCGCGACCTGACCGCCGCCGAACGCGAACGCCGCCGCGCCGCGATGCCGCCGAACAAGGTGCCTGCCATTCGCGTACGGGCGGACCCGGAAACGCGCGGGGAGAACGGCGACTCCGGCGTCATATGCCATATTCATGACGCCGTGCAGGGCGAATTCACCGGGGTGGTCGACGATTTCGTGCTGCGCCGCGGCGATGGCGCGTGGGCCTACAACCTCGCGGTGGTGGTGGACGATGCGGCGGCCGGGGTCGACCAAGTGGTGCGCGGGCTCGACCTCCTCGATTCGGCGCCGCGGCAGGCGTGGCTTGCGCGGCTGCTCGGGCTTCCGGCCGTGGAATACGCGCACGTCCCGCTCGCCGTGGCGCCCGGTGGTGAGCGGCTGGCCAAGCGCGATGGCGGGCATACGCTCGCCGAACTCGTCGCCGCCGGCGTCGACCCGGGGCAGGTGGTGACGGCGATCGGCGAGTCCCTCGGCGTGCCCGGTGCGCGGTCTGTACGGGACATTTCCGCGCGGTTCTCGCCGGCGCTGCTGGCGCCCAGGGCGGAATTCGGCGGGCCGTGGGTTGCGCCCGGCCAGTGGTAGAGGTGTCATAATCACTGCTCGTGACTAGAAAAACTTCCGCCCCCGGCGGCCACCCAGAGTCTGGGCAGCCGGCTCGCGGCAAAGGTCAGGGCCCCTCGGCCGACTTTCGCCCCGAACCGGCGTTCGCCTCAGTAACGTCCTACACCCTCCTCACCGTCGTCGCGCTGTTCATCGGCGTGATGCTCATCTCCAACGTCGCGGCCACGAAGGCCGTGCTCCTCTTCCCCGACCTGCACCTCGACCTCGGAATCTTCCAGCTCGACGGTCTCGTCACCGACGGCGCCTTCTTCCTCTTCCCCCTCGCCTACGTCCTCGGCGACGTGATCAGCGAGATCTGGGGCTTCCGCACTATGCGCCGCGTCGTGGCGATGGGTTTCGCCGTGCAGCTGCTCGCGTCCGCGTGTTTCACGTTGGCCATGCACATGCCGGCCCCCGACTTCTACGAGAACCAGGACGCCTTCGGCGCCGTGGTCGGAGTCGTGCCGCAATTCCTCGCCGCCGGGCTCGCCGGCTACGTGGTCGGCGAGCTGATCAACTCGTACGTGATGGTGCGCATGAAGCGGCTGACCGGCGAGCGGACTTTGTGGGCGCGCATGCTGACCTCGACTGTTGTCGGACAGCTCTTCGACACGCTGGTGTTCTGCACGATCGCGGCGAGCGCGCTCGGGATGACGATCGGATCTGCGGACTACTGGAACTACACGGTCATCGGGTTCGTGTGGAAGGTCGCCGTCGAGGCGATCATCATGCCGTTCTCGTACGCGATCATCCAGCGGATCAAGAAGGCCGAGCCGACCTACCAGGAATCGCTGCGCCGGTACGAGGCGGAGCGGGCCGCCGGGGCGCCGCAGGAGTAGCCGCGCCAGCCGGGCGCCGCGCCAGCAGGCCCCCGCGCCAGCAGGCCCCCGCGCCAGCAGGCCCCCGCGCCAGCAGGCCCCCGCGCCGTCACCATCTCGAGTACCGCAGACCCCGTCAATTCACGAGGTGCGCGGTACTCGAGATGGTGACGGCGCCCAAACTCCGCACAACCCCCTGGCAGGCGCCCGCCCCGCGCCGAACAACAACCGCTCCGGCCGAATTTACTTCGCCCGTCCCGCGTAATAGCGGCCGAGGAAGTCCTCCTTGAACGCGAGGTACTCGTCGGTCCCACCGGCAATGGCCGAGCGAATATCGGCAACCATCCGGATGATGAACCGCACGTTGTGCAGGGTGCAGATCTGCGCGCCGAGATACTCCTTGGCCTTGAACATGTGGTGCAGGTACGCCCGCGTGTACTGCGCGTCCACGGGGTGGTCGCCCTCCGGGTCGAGCGGGGTGAAGTCCCGCCGGTACATCGCCTTGGTGATGTTGACCTTCCCCGAGCGCGTGTAAATCCCGCCGTGCCGAGCGAGCCGGGTCGGCGCGACGCAGTCGAACGTGTCCGCCCCGTTCTCTACCGCCGTAAAGACATCGTCGGGCTCCGAGATCCCGAGCAGGTGGCGCGGCATGTCCTCCGGCATCTCGGAGGTGCACCAACCGACGATCGTGCCGAGGTTCTCTTTCTCCAGCGCGCCGCCGATGCCGAACCCGCCGAATCCGCGCTGCCCGGACTCGGTGAACCGGTCGCTCATCTCGAGTAGGCCGCGCACTGCCTGCCGCCGCAGGTCCTCGTACTGCGCGCCCTGGATCACGCCCCACAGAGACTGCGGTGGTTTATCCGCACGCTCCGCCGTCAAACGGTTGTGCTCGACGAGGCAGCGCTCGGCCCAGCGCCGCGTGCGTTCCACGGACTGCTCCTGATAACCGCGAGTGTTCATCAACGTGGTGAGCTCATCGAAGGCGAACATGATGTCCGCGCCGAGTCCGTGCTGGATCTGCATGGACACCTCCGGGGTAAACCGGTGCGAGGAGCCATCGAGGTGCGAGCGGAAGGTCACGCCCTCCTCATCGACGCGCGCGAGGCGCTCCTTATTCGCCCTCGTCGCCGAATCGTCCGGGGTTCCGGTCGCGGACATCTCGATGACCTTCTTGAACCCCACACCCAGACTCATTACCTGGAAGCCGCCTGAGTCGGTGTAGGTCGGCCCCGGCCAGTTCATGAACGCACCGACCCCGCCGGCGGCGTCGACGATGTCGTGGCCCGGCTGCAGGTACAGGTGATACGCATTCGCAAGCACCGCCTGCGCACCGGTCGACGCGATCTGCTCCGGCAGCAGGGTCTTCACGGTGGCTTTCGTGCCCACGGGGATAAAGGCCGGCGTCTCGATCGCGCCGTGCGGCGTCATGATGACACCACTGCGGCCTCCGGCGGTTCCCGGTACCGCAAGGCGTGCGGTGGTCTCGAAGTATTCGCTTTTCGCGGATCCGTGCGGTTCCGGTGCGGGATTCGGCATGAAATCCATAGTTCCACAGGCGGGTATCGGTGCAGCCCGGAGCATTCGCACAGCCCTCGCCCAGACACCATTCCAGCGCTTCCGACCGCAAGCTATACAGTAGTTCCTGCCGCAAACTTAGGTAGCGCTACCAAACGGTTATTCGGCGAATATAGTTTTACGCGCGCAATGTGCGCGGAAGTTTTCGGGGGGAAGACATGTCAGGACGATTGAGCCAGAGCGAACGACGCTCGCAGCTGGTGGCGATCGGGGCGAAGTTACTCCACGAGACCTCGTTCTCGGAGTTCTCGATCGACACGGTCGCGCGCGAGGCCGGAATCTCGCGCAGCCTGCTTTTCCACTATTTCAGCTCCAAACACGAATACCTCTCGGCTGTCATCGACCGCTCAGCAGACTTTCTCATCAAGCAGATCGAACTTCCGGACCCGGAGAGCTCGACGGACCCCCTGTACGACATCATCGTCGCCTTCACACGGTTCGTGCGGCGCCGTCGTGACAACTACCTCGCCGTCTTTCGCGCGCCCAGCCAAGATCCCGCCCTCCATGTCGCGGTCGACAACATGTACAGCCAGATCGCCGAACGACTGCTTGCGGCGGCGGGGCTCGATTCGTCGACGCCGGGGCGGCTAATGCTGGGACGCTGCAGCGTCGCCGCGATCGAGATGTCGGCGCTCCAGTCCGAGTCACTCGAACTCGAGGAGGAAGAGATCGCGGACATAAACGCCCGCGTCACCGCCATGCTGTTCGCCCAGGCCGACCAGTTCGAGCCTCGCGGCCGCGCGAACGGCTCGCACACCATCTAGCGAGCCTGGCCCGACCGCGCTGATACTTTCGGGATCATGACCGCTTCGCACCTCTTCATCTACGGTTCGCTGGCGCCCGGCGCCCCCAATGAGCACATCCTCGCGCCGCTCGGCGGCACGTGGCAACGCGGGTCGATCACCGGCAGCCTCGACGAACACGGCTGGGGCGCTGGGATGGGCTTTCCCGGCTTTCGCCCGACCGGCGACGACACCATCGACGGCTGGCTGCTCAGGTCGGAGGCGCTCGACGGTGCGTGGGGCGAACTCGACGAATTTGAGGGCGCCGAATATCGTCGCGTCGAGGTCGATTGCCAGCTCGACGACGGCTCGCGCGTGCGCACCTGGGTCTACTCGCTCGCCTGAACCGCGCCGCGCCCATCCCCCGCCACTCGGCTACCCGGTGACAACGAAAAAGCCCCCCGCGTGCGCTTACGCAGGCGGGGGACTGTGGCGGTGGCGAAGGGATTTGAACCCTTGGTTGGGGGTTACCCAACACTCGCTTTCGAGGCGAGCTCCTTAGGCCGCTCGGACACGCCACCGCCGAATAGGCTACCTGCACGGCGCCGCCGGAAACAAATCAGACCGCGACGAGCGCCCGATCCGCAGCGCACGGCGCCACGGCGCCACGGCGCCTAGCGTCGCTCGGCGAAAAATTCCCGCAACCCCTCGGACGCGCGCTCGGCCAGCACCCCGCCGCGCACCTGCGGCCGCCACAACAAGCGCCTGTCCCGAACCACGTCGAACAGCGATCCGCACGCGCCCGTACGCGGCTCCCACGCCCCGAACACGATCGTCCCGATCCGCGCCGCCACGGCTGCACCCGCGCACATGGTGCACGGCTCGAGGTTCACTACCAGCGTGCACTCGGTGAGCCGCCAACCGTCCCCGAGGCGGCCGGCCGCCTCGCGCAGCGCGAGGATCTCGGCGTGAGCCAACGGATCCGCGTCCGCCTCACGCCGGTTCGTGGCTGCGGCCAGCTCGGTTCCGTCGGGCCCATATATGACGGCGGACACCGGAACATCCCCGGCGGGAGTCTCGCGCGCGAGCGCGATGCAGCGCTCCATGCGGGCCGCGTCCAGGCGTTCGATCTCGGGTTCGGGAAGCGAAGGGCTCATGACGGGGCGTTCACCACCGCGCTCGCGGCGCGCTCAGCGCTCGTCGAGCAGCTGCTCGAAACGCTCGGCGAAACCCATCCGCTCGGCGATCGACTCGAGGTGCTCGTCTGCGAACAGATCCGTCTCGGACACGATGATCTCGAGTACACCCGACGGCAGCCCGAGGTCTTCGAGCAGCGCCCAATCGCCTTCGCCCCACGGATCGGTCTGCTCGAGTTCGTCATCATCGAGGTCCGGGACCTCGATGTTGAGCTCGTCGAGCACATCTGCCGCGAGGTCATAATCGATCGCCGCGGTCGCATCGGAGAGCAGCAGCCGGTGCCCGGCGGGGCCCGGCCGCAGGATCACGAAGAATTCGTCGTCGACGTCGAGGAGCGCGAAAGCCGCTCCGCCGGAGCGCAGCTCCCGGATCCCCTTCGCCGCTGCGTCGAGGCTTCCCAGCGCGTCGTCGTCGAGCCGGCCGAGCTGCCAGCCGGACTCGTCGCGAACCACCCACACGCCGATGCCGCCCAGGTCGTCATCGCTGGAATCGTCCTCGCCGGTGCGCGCACTGTTCATGGCAGCAACCGTAGTCGGCTGTGAGAACCTTGTCAGGTGGATACTTTCCGAAGCGATGCGGACCAGCACGAACACGGCCGAACTCTCGCGGATGCGCGGCGGGCGGCGGGCCCGGTGTGCGTCCTCGGTCTTGGCCTGATCGGCGGTTCGCTGTTGCGCTGCCTCGATGCCCACCCGGCCGCGAACGGCTCCGCCGCAGCAGCCGCGGGCACGCCGCGAGCGTTCGGCTGGAACCGCTCTCCTGCGACCGTCGACGCCGCTCGCGCCGCCGGGCACGACGCGAGCGCGGACCTCTCGGCGACCCTGGAGCGCGCACGCGACGAGGACGCGCTCGTCGTCGTGGGAGTGCCCATGCCCGCCGTCGCGCCCGTTCTCGCCGAGAT
This sequence comes from Dietzia timorensis, assembly GCF_001659785.1. NCBI lineage: Bacteria > Bacillati > Actinomycetota > Actinomycetes > Mycobacteriales > Dietziaceae > Dietzia > Dietzia timorensis. The sequence goes on along the minus strand of NZ_CP015961.1, from coordinate 494,572 downwards.
CGCACGGATCCACCCAGGGGCGCAGCTCACCGACGTCGTCAGCGTGAAGGGCCCGGTGCGCGACGCGGTGCGCGCCGCCGGACTGGACGCGGGCTACGTCGGTTCCCACCCCATGGCCGGCACGAATTCCACCGGCTGGTCCGCGACGGACCCCGAGCTTTTCGCGGGGTCCCGTTGGGTCATCACCTCTGACGGCGGAGGCGCCGAGTCCACCTGGCGGCGCGTCGCCGCGCTCGGTTCTTCGACCGGATCGCGCCTCGTGGCGCTGCCTTCGGACGAGCACGATCGCGCCGTCGCGAGGATCTCCCACCTGCCGCACGTTCTCGCCGAGGCACTTGCGGTCGCCGGCCGGGAGGGCGGGGACGCCGCACTGGCGCTGGGTGCCGGATCGTTTCGCGATGGGACGCGGGTCGCGGGGACTCCGCCGGACCTCGTGCGCGCGATCTGCGAACCGAACGCCGCGGCGCTCGAGGTGGTACTCGCCGAGGCCGTCGAGGAACTGGGCGCCTCTCTAGAACAGCTGCGGCGGACGGGCTCCCTCGGCGACCTGGTCGACCGCGGATCGGCCGGCCGCGCGGCCTTCGAGGCCCGGCAGGGCGAGGCCGGCGGGGCGCCGCTGGATATCACCATCGGCGCGCAGGGGTGGCTCGATGCGGCAGTGGCCGCGGGGCGCCGCGGGCAGGAGATCTCGGTCGCGTTCTAGCGGTGCCGGACCGCCCGGCGCTTCGACTAGCGGCGCTCGATGGAACCGGGCACGTCGAGGACGAAGCCCTCGGCGTCGACGTGGGCGGAGGTCGCCGCCTCGCCGGTGATCCCGTGCACCATCGAATCGTCGCTGCGGAAGGACATCGGGGTGTCGGAGACGGCGAGGTCGTACGCTTCGACGGACAGCGCGGTGCGCGAGACCTCGTCCGGGGCCCGGTGCAGGCCGTTCGCCCGAACGGCCAGGGAGAAGAAGGCCATCGAGCCGGCGATGAGAACCTCGGTGACGCCGGACGTACCGATTCGCTCCGACTCGCCTGCGCCGGTCGTTGCGAGCCAGGCATCTCCGCCGTCATACCGCAGGGTGAGCGAGCGGGAATCCTCCGCACGCTCGGATTCGAGGGCGATCTCGCGCGCCTGGCCTTCGTCGTCGACCACGACGTCGTAGGTGAGGGTGAACGCCGGGCGCTCGGGGGTGCCGGCCTCGACGAGGCGGCCGCGCACGCGGAGCTCGGAACCCGTGGGCGCGATGCGCGCCTGCTCCACGCGCGCCCCATCCGACGAGAACCAGGTGAAGACCTGTGGTCCGGCGGAAGCGGCGTCGTCTACGTCTCCGGTGGTGTCAGCTGGGGAAGTCACGATGCCCACGATAGGTGCTAGCGCAGCGCAGGCGGTAACCGTTTCGGTTAGTTAGGTCGGCAAACGAGACAAATCCCACTTTTTGCCCACATGGCGCCGGAAGTTCACGCGCCCGTAACCAGCCACGTAACCCCTGCTTCCTAACGTGAGCGCCATGACGTTGGAACACGTATCGCTGGCAGATTCTCCACGCACGATCCTGGACTACCTGGCAGTGGTGGTCGCGGTGCGCGCCGCCGTGGGCCTCGGCGCCCCGAGCGCGGACTCGGCGGTGTCCGGGAGCTCGGAGGGGTCCGAGTCGGGCGGCAGCGCGGCGACCTCACATCCGACGTGGTCCGACGAGAACGGCAGCTGGCTAACCCTCGTCCTGCCGGGCGACGGGCGCGCGTTGCTCGCCGGCTGGCATGCCGACGAGTCCGAGACCGAGGCGAGCGGCACGAGCCTCGACGGCGGCACCGACCTGATCGACACGGCGCCCGGGTGGTGGCGACGCGGCATCGACCACGCGCGCGCCCGCCGCGACGTTCTCGGGTTCCTCTACGGCTGGGACGGGGCTGCGTGGTGGCGCGCGCCGTACGATACCGCCGACGGGTTCGACCCCGACTTCTTCCCGGTCACGCGGGATTCGGTCGCCGAACAGATCGGGGAGCTCGCCGCGGACACACTGCTCGACGATCCGGCAGCGGAGGCCGTCGACGCGCTGCTCGCCGCGGGCACCTCGCTCTCGGCCGAGCAACTCGAAGCGGCCTTGCACACCGAGGACGGATGGCCGGAGGTTGACGTCGCCGCCGGCCTCCGCGCGGCCCAAGCATTCGACGGGTACGCCGAACGGCTCCAGCCCGCCCCGCAGAACGTCTCCTAGCGGGCGCCAGAGCTCGGGGGCCCGGGCCCGGGAAGCCCCGGCGAGCGAACACGCCCGAGGGAATACCGCCTGCCGCGCTCACGTTGCACCGGCCGTAAGCCGCGCTCCCGACAGGAGTTCGAGCGGCTGCGCCCCTCCCCTTTCGTGCGGGGCGCGAACCGGTGCCACTTTGTTGATTGGTTGTAGATAGCGATGCGCATTTCCGCCCTCGACCTCGCCCCCGCAGACAAGCAGACGAGCTACGAGTCCGCCCTGTCCGATATCGTCCGGCTCGCCCAGCGCGCGGAGGCCAGGGGGCTCGAACGGGTCTGGTACGCCGAGCACCACAACATGGCGGCCATCGCGTCCTCGGCGACGTCGGTGCTCATCGCCCATGTCGCCGCGAACACGTCGACCATTCGGCTCGGTTCCGGCGGCGTCATGCTTCCCAACCATTCCCCCTTGGTGATCGCGGAACAGTTCGGCACGTTGGCGGCGCTCCACCCGGACCGCATCGATGTCGGGCTCGGGCGCGCGCCCGGAACCGACCAGAAGACGTTCCTCGCGCTGCGGCGCGATCCGCAGGCCTCCGAGCGTTTCCCCTCCGACGTCGTCGAGCTGCAGACGTTCCTTTCGGGCGGGGAACCGATTCCCGGGGTCAAGGCCGCACCGCTCGCGCAGACCCCGCCGCCGCTGTACATTCTGGGCTCCTCGCTGTTCGGCGCGACGCTGGCTGCGCAGCTCGGCCTGCCGTACGCGTTCGCCTCGCATTTCGCGCCCGACCAGATGCTGCACGCGCTGTCGGCCTACCGGGAGAACTTCCAGCCCTCCGAGCAGCTCGCCGAGCCCTATGCGATCGTCGGCGCGAACGTCGTCGCACACGAGGACCGCGAGGTGGCCGCCGAGATCGAACACCAGGTACTCAAGGACCGCGTGTCGATGTTCGTCAAGCGCGCGAACTCCGAGGCCCGCGATTTCACCGACGACGAGCTCGAGCTGATCCTCGATTCACCGCAGGGTCGCCAGATCACCTCGATGATGCGGGTGCGCGCCGTCGGCGACCGGGACGATGTGCGCCGCGCTCTGGATCAGCTGCAACTGCAGACAGGCGCGGACGAGATCATGCTCGCCTTCCACGGGCGCACCCCGGAAGAGCGGCTCGGGGCGCTCGACATCGCAGCCGACGCGGCAGGAATCGGTGTTTCGGTAAGGACCCGGTAACTGCCAATTCGCAGCCGTTCGCAGCGAAGCAGTCGCCGCATGGGGGACGTACACACCCGGCTCCCGGCTCCCGGCTCCTGGCGTCACATCAACTAGACGGCCCCACCTTAGAGAGATCTGGCGATCAGTTCCTTCATGATTTCGTTCGTTCCGCCGTAGATCTTCTGCACTCGGGCCCCGGCATACATCCGGGCGATCGGATACTCGCGCATGTATCCGTAGCCCCCAAACAATTGCAGGCAGCGGTCGGTGACCTCGCACTGTTTCTCAGTGGCATGTGCTTTTGCCATCGACGCCGTCGCCGGGTCGAGTCGGCCCTCGAGGTGCTGTTGTATACACCAATCGACGAAAGTGCGCGTCGATCGCGTCTCCATGAGGCACTCCGCAAGCACGAAGCGGGTGTTCTGGAATTTGATTACCTCGCGGCCGAATGCCTGGCGCTCCTTGGTGTACGCGATGGTTTCGGCGAGCGCCAATTCCGTTGCCGCGGTCGCCGCGACCGCGATGATGAGACGCTCCTGAGGCAGCTGTTCCATCAGTTGGATGAAGCCGGCGCCCACACCGGCCTCGCCGCCGAGAATATTCTCGGCGGGCACGCGCATGTCGTCGAAGAAGAGCTCACGCGTGTCCTGCCCGGGCATGCCAATTTTGTCGAGGACCCGACCCCGCGAGAAACCCTTTAGGTCGTCGGTCTCGACGCCGAGGAGCGAGAGGCCTCCGCCGCCCTCGCCTCCGGTGCGCACGACCACGATGATGAAGTTGGCGTGGCTGCCGTTCGTGATGAACGTCTTCGCCCCATTAACGGCGTAGTGATCCCCGTCGAGTTCAGCCTTCGTCTTCAGCGCCTGCAGATCGGAGCCCGCGCCGGGTTCGGTCATGGCGATTGCGCCGACGAGCTCACCGGAGGCGAGCTTGGGCAGCCACGCGTGCTTTTGCTCCTCCGTGCCGTACTTCAAGACGTAGTGAGCAACGATTCCACTGTGGACGCTATTTCCGAAAGCGTCGTCGCCGGCGGAAGCTTGCTCCTCGAGGACCACGGCCTCATGGGCAAACGTGCCGCCACCGCCGCCGTATTCTTCGGGGATGGACATGCACAGTAGGCCCGAATCGCCCGCCTTCCGCCAGAAATCCCGATCCACCTGATGCTGCTCGGCCCAGCGCTCTTGATTGGGAACCGACTCACGCTTGAAGAACTCACGGGCCATGTCCCGAAGCGAACCGAGTTCGCCGTCCATCCAGGGCGATTCGTACGGAGTCATCTCAAACATTGAATAGGCCTTTCGCTAGAGGTTGGAGCCACAGGGAACAAGAGGGATATCCCTCTCGCGTGCCCAATCGGACCAGTGGCTCGATGTGTTCTCGGCAAAAATGAGTTCGAGATCTTCGGTCGACGAATCGGCGGGAACGCCCAGGCCCTCACAAAGGTAAGCCCAGAAGTGACTTTCAAGAGCCGCTAGGGCGACAAACCCATCTGCCGACGGATACACGTTGTATTGGGCGATCCCGCCGCCCAACAGTCCGCCGGGACTCGTCAGTCCATGTCGGTGCGGGGCGCTGAAGTCCGTGGCGACGTCGCTTAACGCGACCTCCACGTAACTCCCCGCGCCGGTCCGCCCGCGTTCGATCAGACCGGCCATCGCCGCGGCAGCCGCACGTTCCCCTCCAGCCAGATCAGCGACAAGGATGCGCGGTAGAGACCGACCGTCGATCGTGCCATTGGCAGCCTGATAAGTGAGATCGTGTCCGGGAACCTCCGCGTCCGCGCCGGGATAGCCCACGATAGCGACCTGGATCAACTGCGGGTGCCTCTCGTGTATCTCGCTCCACGACATTCCGAGGGCAGTTAGTGCCGATGGGCGCGACGAGGTGATCAACACGTCCGCGTCGTCGAGGCGGGACGCCAGCTGCTCCTGTCCCTCCGTTGTCTTCAGGTCGGCGATCACAATCTCCTGGCCGGCAGCGAGTTCGCCGTAGTACGCCGGTGCCGCCATGCTCATCGCGTCACCTGCGGGCGGCTCGACCTTTATCACGTTGGCGCCCAGCCGGACCAGGCCGGCCGTGGCGGCGGGGCCCGGGAGGTTCGTCGCCAGGCTGACGACGGCGATACCCTCCAGGGGTCGGGACGTCATGAACCGAGCCCCTGCCCGGCCACAGCGCGTTCGCGGAGCCATTCGCTGGGCCGGAATCGCTCGCCGTAGGTATCGGCCAGCACGTCTGCTCGTTTGACGAACTCACCCATGCCCCCCGGGTAATTCTCGACGAACTGGGCGGCACCGCCCCGGTTCGGTGGGAAACCGATGCCGAAGATCGACCCAATATTTGCCGCAGCCGACGAAGTGATCACATTGTTCTCGAAGCAGCGCGCGGTATCGATGGCCATGGCAAAGAGGAAGCGGTCCGCGATATCCTCCGCCGACACTTGTGCGGGGACCTCCGGCGCAAAGATCGTCCGCAGCTCAGGCCACATGCGTGTGCGCGCACCATCCTGGTACTCGTAGAACCCCTTCCCAGCTGCGCGGCCCTCCCGACCGTAATCGTCGACCATTTTGTCGAGCACGCTCAAGCCCGGAGTTTCGGGCGCTACCGTACCTTCACTCTCAGCAGCCTTCCGGGCCTCCTCCGCGACGTGCCGCGGTAGAGAAAGCGTGACCTCATCGAGGAGGGTGAGCGGGCCGCTGGGGAAGCCCGCCTTGGTACCGGCACGGTCTACAACCACCGGATCGAGCCCCTCCTCGACCATCGCGGCGCCTTCGAGAACGTACGTGCCGAACACGCGGCTGGTAAAGAATCCGCGGCTGTCGTTGACGACGATCGGGAGCTTCCCGATCTGCTGCACCACGTCAATGGCGTGGGCCAGCGTGGCGGGGCTGGTCTCCTCACCGACGATGAGCTCCACAAGCTTCATCTTGTCGACCGGTGAGAAGAAGTGCATACCGATAAAATCGGCCGGGCGCTTCGTACGCGACGCGAGGTCGGTGATGGGCAGGGTCGAAGTGTTCGAACACAGCAACGCGTCCGCCCCGACCACCTCTTCGATCTCCGCGAACACCTTCCCCTTGAGTTCGGCATTCTCGAAGACAGCCTCGATAATCACGTCGCAGTCCGCGAGGGAAGACGCATCTTCGGTCGCGTTGATCCGGGCGAGAATCTCGTCGCGCGCTTCCTCCGTCATCCGTCCTTTCGAGACTTTCTTTTCGAGAAGCGTCTGGGTATACGCTTTACCCTGCTCGGCGTTCTCCGCGCTCACGTCCTTGAGAATGACGTCGACTCCCCGAGTCGCACAGGCGTACGCGATACCAGCGCCCATCATTCCCGCGCCGAGAACGCCGACGCGCTTGGCGCTGAATTTGTCGACGCTCGCAGGGCGAAGGTCGTCCGATCCGATCGATTGGAGGTCGAAGAAGAAGGCCTTGGTCATGTCCTTGGCGTTGTGTCCCACCACGAGCTTCGCAAAGTAGCGCGACTCGATGCGCGATGCAGTGTCGAAATCAACCTGGGCACCCTCGACCGCGACCGCCATAATCGCCCGCGGAGCGGGGAAATCGGCGCCTTTGAGCTGCTTACGCAGGTTCGCTGGGAAGGACGGGAGGATCGCGGCGAGCTCGGGGCTCGCGGGTGTTCCTCCCGGGATCTTGTACCCGTCCCTGTCCCATGGCTGAAGGTGGGACTCGGGCCCCTCGGCATTCCCCTTTAGCCACGCGTGCGCCGCCGGGAGGAGCTGGTCCGGGGAATCGACGAGTTTATCGACGAGCCACTTTTTCAAGGCCGCCTCCGGGTTGCGTTGCTGCCCTTGGAGCAACCAATCCATGAGGGCACTTTGGATGCCGAACATGCGGACAAGCCGTGTTATTCCACCGCCGCCAGGAAGGAGCCCGAGACTCACCTCGGGCAGCCCGAGTTTGAGGTTTCGATCGTTGACAGCGATGCGTCGGTGCGCCGCCAGCGCGATCTCCAGGCCGCCCCCGAGGGCGGTCCCATTGATCGCCGCGACGACGGGAACCCCGCAGGTCTCGAGTCGTCTGAGCTGGTTCTTGACTTTTTCGACCATGGAGAAGGCCTCGCCTGCCTGGTCGGGTGTCAGCGTATGGAGCACTTCCAGGTCGCCACCGGCGAAGAAGGTCTTCTTCGCACTGGCTATGACTACACCCTTCGCCTTGTCGTTGCCGCAATCGTTTTCGAGGTCGGAGATTACCGTTTCCATGGACTCGATGTAGTCCGCGTTCATCGTGTTCGCACTCGATATCGGATCATCCAGCCAGATCGTCGCAATCCCCTCGGCATCGATCTCGTAACGTACAGCCTGCTCACTCATTAAAAGCTCCCTAGACCCTCTCGATAACCGAAGCGATGCCCATGCCGCCGCCGACGCACAGTGTGACGACTCCGTAGTTCTTGTCCTGCCGCTCGAGCTCGTCAACCAATGTGCCGACGAGAGCGGCGCCGGTCGCGCCGAGCGGATGCCCCATGGCTATCGCACCGCCGTTGACGTTGACGCGCTCGTGCGGGATTCCCAACTCCTCCATAACGTTCATCGGGACCGCCGCGAAAGCCTCATTGATTTCCCACAGGTCGATGTCCGAGGGCTGGAGACCGGCGATGCGGAGCGCCTTCCGCACCGCAGGTGTCGGGCCCGTGAGCATTATCGTCGGATCGGCGCCGCTCACGGCCGTTGCGATGATGCGGGCTCTCGGCGTCAGACCTTGAGTTTTTCCGGTCTCCTCGCTGCCTACGAGAACGAGCGCGGACCCGTCGACGATGCCCGAGGAATTACCCGCGTGGTGCACGTGTTCGATGGCCTCGACCTCGCTGTACTTCTCCAAAGCCACGGCGTCGAAGCCGCCCATGTCTCCGATGGCAGCGAACGACGGCTTGAGCTTCGCCAGCGTCTCCGTCGAAGCATCGGCTCGGACCGTCTCGTCGTGGTCGAGGATCACCATCCCCGACATGTCCTCTACGGGGACGATCGATCCGGACAAGCGCCCATCAGACTGCGCCGCGGCCGCGCGCCGGTGCGACTCCACAGCGAACGCGTCGACGTCGCTTCGCGACCAGCCGCGCCTCGTCGCGATGAGGTCCGCCCCGATGCCCTGCGGCACGAAGCTGGTGCGGTCGGCGGTGGCCGGGTCCATCGCCCATGCGCCCCCATCGGAGCCCATGGGGCACCGAGACATCGACTCGACGCCGCCAGCGATGATGAGGTTCTCGAAGCCCGATCGCACCCTGGCAGCGGCCTGGTTGACGGATTCGAGACCCGAAGCACAGAAGCGATTGAGCTGAACGCCTGCGACCGTCTCCGGAAGGCCGGCGGCAAGTGCCGCAGTCTTCGCTATGTCCATTCCCTGGTCCCCGAGGGGCGTTACGACGCCCAGGACCACGTCGTCGATGGCTCCCACATCCAGCTGCTCGTTCCGGGACTGCAACGAGTCGACGAGACCCACGACGAGATCGATCGGCTTGACCTCGTGAAGCGATCCGGTTTTCTTTCCGCGCCCTCGGGGCGTACGGACGGCGTCGAAGATGTACGCCTCCGGGATGGCTGACATGGCGATCCTCCGTTCGGTGAGAGAGCTGCGAAAGCTCCTTGCCGACACTTACACTATCACTGATAGTGTAACAACCAATAACGAAAACAGTGATCCACGCCACTCGAACCGCGGAAGTACATGCCCATGCCACGGGAGCTTTCCGTCGAACGCGGAGACCTCACTCCGAGCCTCAGGCTACGACGGAACGCAGTCGGGTCATCGTTAGCTGTTATGATCAATGATCTCTAGCTGGAATAATGGAGTGATCGACAGTCGTTCGAGAAACGAAAAAAGGGGGCGCGGTGAACCTCGCCAGCACGACGGAGTCCGAGGGCGTCGGTGAGGAATACTCTCTGGAAGAACTGGTCCAGCGAACCGGTGTCTCGGCGCGGAACATCCGCTTCTACACCAACCGTGCAATTCTTCCCCCTCCGGGGAAGAAGGGCCGCACCGCCGTCTACAGCCCGCAACACCGCGCCCTGCTCGAGCTCGTCAGGGAATTGCAATCGCACGGATTCACCCTCGCCGCGATTACCAATTACATCGACCGGATTCCCAACGGCAGCAGCACCGAAACCATTCGTCTCCACGGCACTTTACTCGCGCCGTGGCTGAGTGACCGCCCGGAGACCCTCTCTTTCGGCGAGTTGTCGGACCGCGCCGGGCGCGAGCTGACCGGTGACGAAATCGAGGTGCTCGAAACCCTCGGACTGGTAGAGACAGTCGATGGCGCGCACGTCAATGTCACGGCGTCGCTTCTTCCATTGGGTGTTGAGATGCTCAACGCGGGCCTTCCGCTCGTCGCGGCGCAACGTGCCAGGAAGGTGCTCGACCAGCATGCTCTCAGCCTCGCCGAGGAGCTCACGGAAATCTTCCGCGACACCGTGTGGCCCGCCTACAAGAAGGCGGGCACTCCGTCGAGCGCGGTACAGGATGCGATCAACTCGTTCAAGCCGCTCACGATCCACGGCTTCATCTCTGCGTACGAGCGGGCGGTCAACTCCACAAAGCGCGCGACCATCCAGCGTCGAATCGACAAATCTGGGCGCTAGGAGGCGGGGCCGTGGGACAGATCCGCCAGGGAGACGGCGAAGAATATAGGCCATGTAGCTAAATGTCTACGCCAGCGTCGCCAGACAAATCTTCAGCGTTCTCGTCCGCGCCAAAGCGAAGCGCCGCGCATCACTGAGAAATGATGACGCGGCGCTTCTGTTGTGCGCCCGAAGGGATTCGAACCCCTAACAAGCTAATCCCAGGAAATCCGGTGAACAGCGCGCGGCGTAGGCGTCTGTGACGTGCGTAGATAAGTGAGTTCGAACATGTGGGGCATGTACGTTGAAGTAGTTTACGGGTCGTTAACGGGTCGCAAGAGAGCCCGACCCGCTTTCGCGAACCCCTGATTGAATCGCAGTGATGACGGCTTTTAATCACTATTCTCAACTAGAAAGAGGTAGAGGCATGTCATACATGTCATGCATGACATATCGCCTGGTAGAGCGATGACATGCCAGATCGTCCATGACATGTTAGGTCGTCATGAGCAAGCGCGATCTAGAGCGAGAGCACTTCCGCTGCTTCGGAGGTTACGACGCGCCGCCCCATGTAGACATCTGAGGTCATACTTGGCCGCTCGTGTCCTAGTTGGTCTGCGATCTTTCGGGCCGATAGTCCAGCCTCGTCTAGGCGGGTGGCGGCTGTTTTTCGGAATGTGTGGGAGGTTGCCCAGGGGAACCCGGCGTTATCGAGTGCCCGGCGTAGTTGCGTTGTCGTTCGTCCGCGATTTCGGAGCGTGCCGAGAACGGTGGGGAACACTAGGTGCAAGTCGTTGTCCGGGTAGATTCGTCCGCGCCGTTCGGTAAGTATCGCGATCACGTCTGCGGGTACGGCTAAGACTCGATGCCCGGCGCGGGTCTTGGTCGATTCCTGAATGAATGTCCCGCGCCCTTTGGCATCGGTAACGGTGGCGGCGATGGTCACGACTCCGCCGTCTAGGTCTACGTAGTCCCATCGGAGCGCGAGAGCTTCACCGAGTCTCACGCCGGTTGCGAGCATGAATCGTGCTAGGTCTGGCAAATCGTGCTCGCGCGCTTGTTCGTCGTTATCGAGGGCCGCTAGTAGGTCGGTGGTTTCCTCGCGAGTGAGTGCCCGCGCCGCTGCGCGTTTGGTCATTGTCGAACGGGAGACCTCGCGAACGGGATTCGCCGGTATAGCGCCGTGGCGAACAGCGAGACCGAGCACGCCGGATAACACTTGCCGGTAAGTACGCGCGGCCCCGGTGCCGTGGTGTTCTCGGATCGTCTCTATCACTCTTTCGAGCACGGGCACGGTCGTTTCGTACACTCGCAATTGGCCGATACCGGGCGTGAGGTAGTTGTTTACCGTGCGCCGAAACAGTCCTTTCGTGCCGTCTGCGCGGTCGCTTGCTTCGACTTCGGTAAGCCATTCGGCGGCGACTTCGGCTAGTTTCGTTTCGCGGGTGATGCCCGCGCCTACGTTGCCGTGTCGATCTCGCACGGCTTCGAGTAGTGAATTTGTCGCGGCGGTCTTGTTCCGGCCCCATCTGGTGACCACTCGTGTTGTGCCGTCCAGGTCGCGAACCCTGGTCTTTGCCCGTACCTTCGGCGGCTCGCCGTAGTGAGAGATCGCACCGTGTGTACCGAGTGGAAGCGGTGGCCTAGGCATCTGAGCCCAACCCAAGCTCTTTCCGTACGAGCGCGGCGAATTCCGGTCTACCTGGTAATAGCTCGTCAGCATGGTTGAGTAGATCTAGATCGGTCAATTGTTCGTCTCGGCACATCTGCGCGGCTTCGCGAGGATCGCTGGTATTAGCGAGTTTGTCTAACCATTCCTGATATTCACGTTCGAACTTGTCAACGTGCGGAACCAGCCGAAAAAGCGCGGATACGTGGTCGAGTAGTTCGTCCTCGGTGTAATTCGTGTGCCTCGCAGCCCATGACACTGCGCGCGAGAGTCCTGGCACCGACGTGCCCAACCGTAGGACGGTGCGGCTCGATGTGTTCCCCCGCGCCATTCCCGGTGCAAGTAGATCGTTCGGGGTCACGCCTAGCGCGTCCGCTATCGCGCGCAAATCATCGACATCTACTCGCCTTTCCGCGCGTTCGATCTTTTGCACGCTCGAAAGCGTGAACCGTCGCCCTTGATCTGTAAGTCGTTCTGCAAGCTCTCGCGCGGATATACCCAGGTCAGCGCGCCGTTGGGCGACGTTTTCGCCGAGCGTGCGAGCGACCCTTCCCACTTCATTACCGCGCTGTCTATCCGTTGCCATACAACGCACTTTATCCACATTTCGCAACTTTGGCCGTTGACAGGCTCTAGAACCATGCTAGATTGTTCGCTGTACCGCAACAACGCGCTACACGGAATACTTCGGTCAACCGAAAGGCGGGGAGTATGCAACGCACGCTGTCAGAAAAAATTGCCGAGGGCGCATGGCTCACGAGCGACGAAGTAGGCGAATACCTCGGATTGAGCCAGGGAGCACTTCGCGCATGGCGAGCGAATGGACAAGGTCCACGCTTCTCCCGGCTTACGTCGAAAGTCATTCGCTACGCCGCCGCCGATGTTGTCGAGTGGGCGCGCGATCCGCTCAACGGTCCATCTGCGAGTGAACCAACCGACTGCGCCAAGCGCGCATGAGAGGACGAAACCAAATGCCCACGAAACCAACTATCGAAACGCAATGGCTCACCGAGCCTGAGGCGGCGGAGTTCTTGCGCATCAGCGTGAACGCGCTTCGCTTCCAACGCCGCGAGGGGCGCGGCCCGAATTTTTACAAGTTCGGAAAGTTCGTGCGCTACGCCGAGGCCGATCTCGTGGAGTGGGCACGGGCACAGTCCGCGAATCACGCGAGCTAGCACGAGTGAGTGAGGAATCAGAACATGCGAACTATCAGTAATTCGGGGTGGGTGTTGCCCGCCGGGGCGTCAGGCGCGCGCACCGAGTGTGCCGATACGCCTGGTGCTCTTGGTCGGGTGGTGCCGTCTCTCTTCTTCAGTGCGCCCAACGACGACGCCGAGCGATCCGACACCCCGGCGCGGGAGTGGACCGCCGCAACATGGTTCATCGGAACCTTGCTCTATGCGCCGTTCGATCTCGCTAGCGCCGTACTCGCGCTATTGGTTCCGAGCGACTTTCTAGACCCTCGCGCGGGCTTGGTCGTGGAGCTGGCAAAGCGTGCGGTTAGGGATAAGCGCGCTCCCGATCCCGCCGCGATCATGGCCTACGGATTCGAGAGCGGAGCGAGTGCGAGCAAGTCTCGTGCGCGTGGCCTCGTCGCTTATATGCAAGAGCCGTTCGACAAAGGCTTAATGCCGCTCGCGTTGCCGCACTATGCCGCCGACGTGCTGCGCGAACGCGAACGCGAGGCTTACCGCGAACTTGCAGGGATTGCCGAGCTTGCCGCTTCGGCGTCGATGGACGACTTACGGGCGGCGCGGGATGAATGGCTAGAACGATCACGAGACCGAGCGCGCCGCTGCGCCGCGTTGTCTCAACTCTGAGAAAGGAGGTAGCACAATGTCCGACACATTTTACGGCGAAAATAACCCGTTCGATCCGGTGCCCGAGCCTGGGAACGATCCCGGCCCCGCCGCCGAGAGCGACGACACCGAGGGGAAGAACAGCGCCGCGCGCCAGGATTCGCAGACCGCGCGATTACTCGCCCTCGCTGAAGAACGATTCACCCTTATCAAGGATACGGTGGGCGACGTGTACGGCGTGGACCGAGACCGGCCCGGTATCGCTCTCCCGCTGGACGGGAAGAACGGCGTAGCGGGTGAGCTTCGGCGGCTGTATTACGACGAGACCAATCGCGCCGCGCCCGCTACAGCTATTGCCGACACGCTTTCCAATCTCGATGCCAAGGGCACGCGCTGCGAGACTCCCACGCCGATCTATCTTCGGTTCGGGCAAACGGCGGGCGGAAAGCGTGTGATCGACCTAGGAACCGACGACGGCGCAGCGATCGTTCTCGATTCGTCCGGCTGGCAGGTCGCCGCGTCGTCGCCGGTATTCTTCCGGCGGAACAAGGCAACTAACCCGATGCCTCGCCCGATCTCCGGCGGATCGCTGGACCGATTCCGCGCTCTTATCAACACCGACGACGACGGCTTTAGGCTGCTCGTGGCGTGGATGCTCGTGGCGCTGTGTGACGATGTGCAATCCCCGATCTTGTGCCTTATCGGGCAACAGGGTTCGGCTAAGACCTCGTGCCTACGTTCTGTTATCGGGGTCGTTGCCCCTTCCGGCGCGCCGCTCACTTCACCGCCGCGGGACGAAGATTCATGGTCGCTCACAGCGAACGCCTCGCCCGTTATCGGAATCGACAATCTATCGACGGTGCCTCTGTGGTTCTCCGACGTTCTAGCGCGCACGGTGTCTGGTGATGCGGTAATCAAACGGGCGCTCTACAGCAACCAGGACATCACGATCACGTCTTACCGGCGGGCGGTCGCGATTACGTCGATTAGTCCCGAGGGGCTACGTGCCGACGTTGCCGACCGGCTTTGCACCGTTGAGCTTAACGTGATCCCGAAATCCGGGCGTCGTCTTGACCGTGAGCTTGCCGCCGAGTTTCGCGAGATTCACGCCGAAACTCTCGGTGCCCTACTTGATTTGCTCGTGCAAGTCGAACGCGCGCTAGAGACGATCACCCCGCCGACCGAGTTGCCCCGGCTGGCCGATGCCGGGCTGATGCTTCACGCGCTCGATTACGTCACCGGGTGGGACACGCTGGGATCGTTCATCGAGTCGCAGGACAACGCCGCCGAGGACGTTCTAGACGCCGATGTGTTCGCCGCCGCGTTAATCGCTTTCGCTCGCGAGCGAGGCGTTTGGGAGGGAACGGCGTCCGAAGTTCTGCGGGCGATCTCGCCCGAGCGGCCCCCGCGCGCGTGGCCTCGCAACGCCCAAGCTGCCGGGGCGCGTTTGCAACGCCTCGCCCCGCCGCTAGTTCAGGCCGGGGTACACGTCGAACAACGCGAACGCACCATGCACGGGCGCGGGTGGCGGATCACTTACACGCCGCAACCGGGCGAACGACTTTGTGAGGTCTGTAGGCAACCACTGCACGAGTCCCTTCCCGACTCGATCACCGTTCACGCGACCTGCGCCGAGTCCGTCGAAGAACACACCAACGAAAGTGAACCACTGCTATGAAAATCCACGCCGTACCTCCCGTTTCTACCACCAATGTCACTGTGACGTTTTGCGCCGGGGTGTCTGGCCCGGAATTTCGCGCCGCCGTGAACGGATGTCGCGAATACCCGCCGGAATTGCGCCACGCACTCACGAGCATTCCGCTCACCGAAGGGAGCGAAGAATGCCGCGATCACGTTATCGCGAGCCACCTCGCCGCTTTCCAGTCCGGCGAATCGTTCCGCACGCCGCCCGGCGTCGATCCCTTCTCGATGTCATGAGACGCGCCCGACAACCGGCGCGCGCACCGCCGCGCGCGCCGCACAGGAAAACCAAAGATCAAACACCCCGCACGAAAGGACACCATGCCTACTTCGAACGATTCTCGAGAACGCGACACTTCGGCTTCGCGCGCCGCCGCTGACCGCACGCTTGCCTATATCGAGGAATCGCGGCGCAAGTACAACGACGCTTGCGAAGAGCGCGACTCGCGTTCCCGCGCCCGTGGGGAATCTCCCCTTAGGTGACGGCGAACCGCGCCGCTCACACACTTACTGAAAGGATCAGATCATGCCATTGTTTGGCAACCGTAAGAACAGCTCGCAGAGCTTCCCCGATGGATACAAGGACGAAAGTTCGCCGTGGCACGTGCCCGCCGAGCTGCGCGACGACTACGCCGCGCACACGCCGAGTTTCAAAGAACTCAAGCGCCAGGTTCGAGACTTGATCAGCGATCGCGCGTCCGCCGCTGTGAACGATTACCAGTCGGAGCACATGCGTAACAGCCCTTCCGGTAACTCGTATGTTGGGCCGGACATCGAGTCTGTACGCCGTTCGGTGCTCGACGCGGGAGAGCAGGAGGGCGATGCCGAGATTGCCGAGCACCGAGCGCGGCTCGATCACGCGCGGAAAGAGGCCAAGGCTCGCGCCCGCGCCGCCGAGCGCGAACGGCAGCGACAGGCGAACAAGTGCGTGTGCTGCGGCGCTCTGGACGTGACTACTGCGCCGTACTCGATTGACCTTCGCCCCGGCCCACTGTCTGCGGTAGTCGAGATCACGCGCGAGAACGTGTGCGCGCGTTGCGCTGCGGTGATTCGCGACGAGTACCTTTCCAAGCTGGCGGCGCACGATACCGGGCTAGGTGGTACGCGAGGCGAACGGGCGCGAGAGATCATCGACCGCGCCTAGCTGAGCCGGGCACAGATTCGACGGCAGATATGCCGAGGGGCGGGAAGATCACTCTTCCCGCCCCGAGGAACAAAACATGCAAGAACGACGATAGCACCGCGTCACGCCGTGCGGGGTGCGCACGTCAACGACGCAAGGATGAACCATGAACACAGATCAAGCGGCCCGCCGAGAACTACCGGCCCAAGCTGGCGACGAGAATTCGATCTACTTCGTCCCGCCGCCGCTTCGCAGTCACTACCAAACGGTAAGCATTCCCGATATTGCACCCGAGTACATGGACCCCGGCGAACGAGAGATAGCGCTTCACCTTGTTGCCGCCGCTCTCTCGCTCAGGTGGTTTGAATCGGAAATGCCCAAAGGCAGAATACCGGGGGCCGATGATGCTTAACCGTTCGAACGAGTGGATCGACCGCGCCGCGTGCGCAAAGCATCGCGCCGACCCGTGCCCGCCGTCGTGCCACCATTCCAAGGTGGCCGCGTACGCCGCCGAGTATTGCCGAGGCTGCCCCGTGGTCCGAGAGTGCGCCGCCGACGCGCTAGAGCGTGGGGATATAAGCGTGGTCCGCGCCGGGGTCTATCTCGGCACGCGAGGCCGTAGGCAAGCGCCCGGCGCACGCCGCGCGCTCGCTTCAATCGCGAATAGCTGACCACGGACCTACCGCGCGCCGCGTTTGACTCTTCACGAGTCGGGCGCGGCGCTTTGCGTTTGGCGGCACCAGCACACACGCGCGCGCCGTCGCCGCTTTGCTCGTGTCCAGCGGGGCGCGTGGTGTCCGTGAGGTTACGGCGGCGGCGTTGCGCCCGTGGTGTGCGGCGGCGCGTGCGGGCTGTGCAGGTTCGGCGCAAGTCGGGCACTGCGGGCGCGCGAGCGCTGTTATTGCGAGAGTCGTAACTCATTGCGTTTCATTGCAAATTCTTACACCTATTTTTGAGAAATCGACCCCCTGGCTGTCCCGCGCCGCGCCGTCCATTTTTTCGATTGGCCTGCATAAATAGGGGGTAGGTACGCCGGAAATGACGAGGTTTTGACCTGCAAAACTCTGCAAGGATTTGCGCAAAATTGGAAGGATTGCGAGAAATTCAGGCTCGAAAGATCGAGTTCGATTCGTGCCGCTTATCTTTTGTTTTTATCTGGGCACACCAAGTGCGGCCCCCTGCGGGGGCCTTGTTTTTGGAGCTTAGCGCGTTGGGTGGGTGATGTTCAAGCGTGCGCGGGTTCTTCCGCTTTCATGGATTCAAACAGGGTCGGGGTGCGTGCGCGTCGGAGACCGGGCGGCGCGGGCGTCGGTGAGGCGTCGGCGGGGTCCGGCGCTCGCGCCCGCTCGCCGCCGGTGCCCGGTCTGCGCTCCGCTCGTGGACTTCGCCAGGCGCTCGCCGTGTCCCTTTTTCGGCGGCGTACTATACGAACTGCCCGCGTTCGATTCGTGCAGTGGAGGCATATTCCATTGTTTCTCGCCCGGGTGATGGCCTCTTAATTCTTCTCAAGAGCCGACGTTGCGACTTCTCTTCTCTTCTGGATCAACGCGTGATCATTCCTGCATTGTCGGGGTCAAAGCCGTCCGGGAACTTGGTATTCTCGTCATATTGAGCAGAAGTGAGTTCTGCTACAAACGAGCCTGCATCGCTCAAGCGAGCACCGGACAGGTCCGCGCGCTTTAGGCGGGCGTCGGACAGGTCCGCGCCAATCAGGTTTGCGCGCACTAGGCGAGCGCCAACCAGGTCCGCGCGCTTTAGGCGTGCGCCGGATAAGTCCGCGCTCATCAGGCGTGCGCCGGACAAGTCCGCGATCAACAGGCGTGCGCCGGACAAGTCCGCATTCAACAGATTCGCTCCTGACAGGTCCGCGCCAATCAGGTTCGCGCCAGACAGGTTCGCGCCAATCAGGTTCGCGCCAGACAGGTCCGCGCTTGTCAAAGCGGCTCCAGACAAGTCCACTCTCATCAGGCTCGCTTCAGACAAATTCGCGTCGGATAAGTCGAGGCGTGACCATGATTCCTCTGCGAACGAATGGGAGGTTCGCTTCGTAGCAATAGCTGAGGTATCAAGATGGGCGCCGAGAATTCGGCTTCTAGTCTCGCCTACCTTTTCCGCGCCTTCGCCGGTGGGAGAAAGGTCCTGCTTGAAGATGATATCGATTAGTTCCTGGCGACGACGGCGCACCTCGGCTGTAACTAGATCTGGTCCATCAATATTCTGTGCGTCATCGAGCTGTTCCTGACCTAATCCCCACCAGTCATCAACGAGACCGGCAAGCTCGACCAGCCCCGCGCACACGGTAGTCACTTCACCATGAGATATGTGATCAATCGCAGTCGCGAGTCGAGTGCCCAGACCTTCTCGTCGTTTGCCGCGCTCTTGAACACGCATCCGCGTGGACTCGGCCTCGAGTCGGTCGACCTCGCGCTTCGACTCTTCTCTTAGCCGATTGTATTCACGGAGCGAGTCCGCTTCGCGCCGCGCGCTCTCTAAATTTTCTCGTTGTTTGTGATCGCGCTCGCCGCGGAAGAACACCAAACTCGCCGAAGCGAGTACCCCGACACCTGCCAGAAGTGGAGCGCTAAGCGTTCTTACGGTCAACGAGAACCCCTGAATTATCCAGCTCGCCGAAACCAGCGCGATTACGACGATCGCGACAACACAACTTGCCCAAAAGAGCGGCTTCCAAGCGAACGAGCTCGTTTCTTCGCTGCCTTCATTCACGAGTACAACATTACCGGGGGCAGGTTTCGAAACCAGGGGCTGCTGCGCGAGAAGGTCTTGTATAACTTGCAACCGCTAGATCTTGTCCAGATACACACGAGTCGAACTGCCTCGTTGACGATTGGGCAGTCGGTCTCGGCATTCAGTGGGGCGCAAAGCGACAACCAGTGAGACGGTCGCCGGTCTGCGCGGCCCTCGTCCATGACGACCTGACATGTCATGGACAATCTGGCATGTCATCGCTCTACCAGGCGATATGTCATGCATGACATGTATGACATGATTTTGCATCCCACTCACGTATTTAGCTCTCTGCGCTGTTCTCAGTTCTCGGCGTGTGTCGCGTAGCGCTCGTGGTGGATTGACGTCGCGCGAGCCAGTGGGCGGGTACGCGCGATCGCAGCCCTCAGTGGTGCTCCCGGTCGGCAGTGGCCGGTCTGCACAGCGCCCGTGGAGCGTGCTCGCCGGGGTGGCGCGGGCACCCGCTCAAGGCTTTTGTGAGGCAGTCGCCGGTTGGCCTGCTCTCGTGGTCCTCGATCGACGGCGGCCGGGCGTCCTCGCTGCCACCGTCGACGGATCCAGGACGCAAAGGTGGTCGTTAACGGGTCGCAATGGACCCGAACGAAACCTAAACCGCCTGGTCAAACCTATTGTGCGCCCGAAGGGATTCGAACCCCTAACCTTCTGATCCGTAGTCAGATGCTCTATCCGTTGAGCTACGGGCGCTTTCCATTGCCTCGCGGCAACACCGTAAGACGATACACGGCCACCAGCTCGTACCGCAAAACGAGCGAGCGGAGACGAGGAAGGCGGGGCAGGCGATCGATCGCCTGCCCCGCCTTCTCCCGCTGCGGAGGCGAGAGGATTACATCCAATTCTCTTTTGCCCCCAGTTCAAGGCGATAAAACAATGCTTCGCTTCCCCCGTGTGCCACATCTTTGCCACAATTGGGCCGGAATGGCCTCCGTTTCCGCGCCGTTTCAGGCGATTCTGAGACCGTTTTCCGAGAACTTGACCCCAGGTCGGCAACACGATTCACCACCCGTACGGGTGGCTGTCAACAGCTGCCGCGCGCTGGCCCATCTAGAGGAACCACAACAGTGTGCCTCCGGCACACACCTCGTGCAGCACGGCGAGGGGACCAATTCGATCGCCGCCCACCTATCGAGCGAAACCGCGACCATACAGACGATATCGTTGGAGCCATCGACGAGGATGTTCGCGCACGCCTCCCAAACTGAACGGTGGGTTTACGAAGAGGGCAGCACCCTCGACTGTGTTTCGGACTCCAGTCAATGAATACGTAGTTAAGCAAACTCACCGCCAGACGTGGGCACGCAGTACTTAGGCATTCATCGACGTAAGACGTCGTCTGCTGCTTCCGTTTCCATCAGTACTCCACCGACGACGTGCGGTATGCATCATCTGCGTCTCGCGCGTCCAGTACAGCTGCCCTGACATCTGCAAGCTTCAAATCCAAGACGCGCAGCTTGCCGTCGATCCTTGATATCGATTCGATCCGATGGAAGTCTTCACCATGAATTTCGGCGAAACGTGCCATGCCCCTCATCTTCGCCAGAGCATCGGGTAGCCACGCACCGTGAGGATCGACGATGTTAGCCTGCACGCCCTTGCTGTTGTCAATGAAGAACAGGAAGTCGGGTCTGAGAGTGCGCCAATCGCCGTGGCGATCCTGGTAGGCGACGCTCATGGAGTCGCGCCCGCCGGCCGGGTTGCGGTACCAGGCGAGCAGATTTCCGCGGGCCGCCTCGGTGTCGAGTACTTCAATCTCGTCGGGGTTTAGCTTTCCCACGGGGAACATCCCCTCTTCGTCCGCGAGCAGGTGCAATGGACGGCGATCAAGGAGTTGGGCCGATTCGCCCACGAATCGCTTGGTTTCTTCCTGCCGATTCTTCGGTAACGCCATCGAGACCAGTTGCGGATCGGTACTCATTGCGGTGATCTCAGCGAAGAGACTTTGACGCGACTCCGGTAATGCCTTGATGGTGACGCGGTGCTCGCCCAACCACTTGGCTGCAAGTGCATCGGCTGCTTCATCCAACTTGGGCCGTGTCTGTGGGAGCATCGCCAGCGCAGCCACACGAACATGGGCTTCGCGCAATACGTCCTCGTCATCATTGTCTTCGACGACATGATCAATGTACGTTCGCGCAACGTCGGGTGTGATTGTCCGGGCGCCATGACGATAAGCGTCCTGAATCGCCCGGTCGTCTGCTTCCTCGGCCCACACGCTATCGGTGCGCAGTCCGCGATGGCTACGCACAGTTCCTCCAGTCACCGTGAGCACGTCCTCCTGCGCCTTGGCGAGGTCTTTCGAATACTCCGCCGCCAAGCCATTTAAAACCCCGTGTAGCCGCTCGTGGGCGAGGGCTCCCGCGCCCGGCTCCAAGCCGTCGGCCGCCAGCGCATGAGCCAGAGACGTCAAACGCTTGATGGGGTTTGCGTGCTTCCTCGGAAGCGTCTCGGTGGGTAGTTCGGAGAACAGTTCCCACACTTCGTCGGGGACCTCAGGGTTCGGTGTCATCAGGAGCGGATCGATTAAAACCCGCCTGCCAATCTCGAAGTCGTCGTCGAGAACTTCTGTACCCATGATCTTTTCCAACACTAGGTTGGCTGCCTTGCGGTTGAATTTCGGTAGGATGCACTCGACGCTATTCAGAAGGTCATCACCTTCCACGCGGCGAGCCAATGGCGTGCGAATCATCCGACCTAGGAGCTGCGTGATGTGGGTTTCGTCCTTCGCTGGGCGGAATGACACCATGACCTCTGCTCGAGGACAGTCCCACCCTGTGCTGATGGCATCCTTGGCCAGCAGTATGCGGATGTAGGTTGCATCCTGCACCCTCTCCGGAGAAATGTACGGAACGCTGAATGGCCCGAATGACTGTGTCTTATGTTCACCGAACACGTGAGCGATTGCGTCGTATCCGAGATCGGGCCACTCGTCGTAGATCGAGTCGATCGCAGCGGCCAGCTCCGTTGTTGAGGGCTTGTTGGGTACCTGAAGGACAAGCAATGGCTTTACCGACTCCTCCTCACTCTGCGCAGCCGCATATTCGCTCCAAGCGGCCGACATCGACTTGACCTTGCGGACACCTCGGCGAAGCAACACGGTATTGAAATCACCGGTCTCGGCCGGGAAGTCCAGAACGATGTCGTCCTTGAGGAGCCCAGATTCCTGAATGCGTACCGGGTCCACAGCGACCGTTCGAAGATGGACACGACTGTCTTGCACCTGCGCCTCGTCCATCGATTCCTCGAATCGCTGCACGGTCGCCGAGATGCCCCATACGATCGGAATCGGTGGCACCCCATTGTGGCCGTTGATCAGTCGCTTGACGATGGTCGGGGTGTCGGACGTTGACCGTCGACCCATTCCTCGGTGCGCCTCGTCGAGGACCATGTACAGCGTGAGGTTCGGGTCCTCAATCGTGTTGCGTAGCGTGTCCCAGAACGTGAATGGGACCGTATCCGGATGCGGGGCCATGCCTGGAAGCGTCTCCGCGCTCTCGTATCCGCGCACGAGCAAACTGTTACGGGAAAGCTTGGACGTGTTGATGAAGTACACGTTGCCCGGCTGAAGCTTCGCATGGCGAAACGGATGTTCCACGGTAATCAGACGACTGCGCAGCCGATCCGACGCCTGCTGGAGACGATGGCGAGTCTGTTGGTTCAGAGACGGATCATCGCTGAACCACATCACCACAGAGTTAGGATCTGACGGGACATCGAAGTCGTCGCTGCCCCAGAACAGCGCCTCGATCACTGCCGCAGCCATGATTGTCTTGCCTGAGCCGGTCGTCGAGGCAAGAGCAACCGAACTCACTCGTCGACTCGCGCTTCGATAAAAGTCCCGTGCCGAAGCGAGCTCCCGAAGAATGTCTCCGACCGCATCAGCCTGGTAGTCCTTAAGAGTAAAGCGCATCAGAAATCACCAGTAATTTCGCAATTGCGGAGGTAGTCCTCGTAAAGGCGCACCGTCTCAACACCCGGGAGCTCGTTCGCCAACTGTTGGTAGCGGCCCTCATCGTCGGTCACGATGTAGGCGATCCGAACATTTTCTGCTGCTTGAAGAGCCGCGATGAACTCAGAGGACTGGTCAAGGTCATTGATGATGCCGTAGCTGTCAGCAACTTCCCACCCGTTGGAGATCGCGTCGATGCGACGCCCAACTGCTCCAGCTCTGAGCCAAAGCATCGGGGCGATGGCAGCAAAAGCCCGGTCTGTACCCACCCTCCACGGCGACTCGTAGGTCAGCGTGAAGAACGCCGCGTTCTCCTCGAAACCTTCTGACATTGGGAACTCGTCAATGGATTTATAGTCACCCTTAATCGGTTCGCCGTCCGGGGTGTCGCCAGTAATCGCAGCTCGAAGACGAGGCTTCGTCACGTAATTACAAATGCCTAGGCTCTCCCAGTTCGAGTCTCCGGGCCGCAATCCGTCCTTACGAAGCTTCACTTGCTCCTCCGCAGAGACTTCGTTATTTGTCACAGAGATGCACTGTCGGCGTCCACCGTCCTGGTGATTCAGACGCATGACAGCGTGTGCTGTGGTTCCCGAACCAGCGAAGAAATCTAATACGACGGCTTCTGGCTTGTCAGCAACGAAGAAACGCAGGGTATCTTCGACGGCATACAGTGACTTGGGAAACGGGAACTTCCGCCCCGGTAGCAACAACGCGATAAGCCTAGAGCCGTATTGGGTGGAGTCGTGACTTGAAATCCGCCACTGCGTAGCTGGAACAACATTACGTTCTGATGCGTCTAGCGTTGAGGTGACAACTGACCCGTCGTCTGCATGACCGACTACTTCGTAGATGCCGTCATTGATTTTCTTCTGCTCACCACGAGCGAGGTAGTAAACAGGACTATTTTCTCCTTTATTGGAGCCAACTCGAAGGTACCCTGCATTCCATGCTTCTCGCGCTGCGGAAGGTCCAAGACGCCACCGTCCTTCGCTCCCATCTTTGCGTATGGGCCAGATAGCTTCTTGATGTTCAGGAGTCGCCACCGCA
Source organism: Dietzia timorensis (assembly GCF_001659785.1). Classification (NCBI taxonomy): domain Bacteria; kingdom Bacillati; phylum Actinomycetota; class Actinomycetes; order Mycobacteriales; family Dietziaceae; genus Dietzia; species Dietzia timorensis. The sequence continues at coordinate 470,562 of NZ_CP015961.1, read as the reverse complement.
GTCCGGTCAGCGTTGAGAGGGATAGGGTCCCCGATATTTGCAATTCGCGTAGTTCCTCGCTCAATGTAAATGGGGTAGAACATGCCGGGCCGATCTGTACGAGCCGCGTTCTCCGCCGAACGCCGGAGCAGGTCCCAGCGAATAGCTCCCTTATGCGTGCGCCCCTTCGTCGTGACCCAATCGCCTCCAAGCGGCAACCGCTGCGGACCAGCTTCGCCAATCATCACAAAGAAAAGGTACTCGTCGCTACGTCCGAACTGCCCGCTTCGGGCAACGGCTGCCGGGTTGATTTGTGAACTGACCATCTGAATAGAGGCTTCAGGAAAGGTCTGCTCCAGCAGGAGCCCGAGGCGCAAGTGTTCCTTTTCATCGATTGTTACAACCAAAACCGAATTGTCGGGCTTCAGAAGGCGCTTAGCCAGCTTCAGTCGCCGCTCCATAAATGCCAGCCACTTTGAGTGGCGATAAAGGTCGTCGCCCTCGACGTAGTCATTGTTGTACTTCCAGTCTCGCGCCCCCGAGTTGTAGGGAGGATCGATGTAAATTGCATCCACTGACTGCTCGTGCGTGAACGTCAGTTGCTCCAAAGCATGAAAGTTCTCACCGTTAATAACGGTATGGAAGGGTTTGTCGTCGCCGCGCTCAACTGAGCCATCTGGACGCAGCCCTGGGTAAATGCGATCTCTAAACTCTGCCACCAGGATGAGATCGTCAATCTGAGCGGAGGCAGTCTCGACCGCTTCACCGTTCGGGACCACAATCTCTGCGGAATCGCCGCGGATTGACTTAACCACCCAGATGCGCTGGTCGCCCCGTTCCGTAGACCCTCTTGGAGGTAGGACTCGCACCTTACTGCCCTTGCGGATCTTGTGGCCGGCCAGCTCCACTGCCTCCGGCGCATGCCGCTCGAAGTTGAGCCCGAACGGAAGGCGCTCCTGCAAGGGGCGAACCTCGGCCTCCAAGTCCTCACCGAGCTGTGGGTCAAGCTGCTTAGCGGTGCGCAGAAGATCCGTTAACCTCGACATTTACATCCTCACGGTCAAAGCACTTCGGGTCTGTGTCCGCACACAGGCGTGTGCTGAACTCCCACTAGTCGATCTTAGAGACGGACGACTGATTGAATGAAACGACGTCGCCCAGAAGCCAATCCATGTGGCAGGTCACGAACGTTTTCGTCGCATGGGGATCGTTTCGATCATGTTGGTCTGGTACTCGATCGAGTCATGTTCTGTTTAGCCCTCTTGGGTACGCCGTCCCCCGGTCACAATTCGGAGCGCATACGAGGTTGTCACAAGCCGGACAGCGGCGAACTGTTTCACCTCGAGTTATCTTGGATTCTGCTCGTTAAGGTCCATCGTCGAGCTCGCCCATCTCGTCAAAGTTCTCCCCGTCGATAATCGGCCCTGATTCGTCGCCCTGTATCAGCGCGAGAATGTTCCGCGCCGTCCCCAAGATGTCCACGGGTGCGACGTCGTGCATCTCCACCTGCTGCGGGGCGTCCAGTCCGAACAGCTTGCGGCGCGACTCCGAGATCGCTCGGATCTCTTTGATCGCGGCGAGATCGCCCGTCCGCGCCTGCGGCCACACAATCGCTTGCAACATGTCGAGGCGTTCGGCCTCCAGGTTGCGGAGCGCTATCCGGTCGGCAACTGGTACTTCTGCCAGCTCTCGGCGCACAAGGTCGTGAGCATGGCCCAGGCTGATGTCGAGTTGGTGGGCGATGTCGCGGTACGAGGTGCCCGCACGGCGTAGCTCTAGCGCCTTCCGAGCGGTCTCGGCAGTCTCAAATGTTCGTTTCACAGTGGTCTCCGTTCATGGTCATGTGTTCATGGACGCCCCCGTTGAGCGTGTCCTCTCGGCGGTGCTCCTGGATGGCGCTGAAGTAGGCCAACTTGGTGGCGGTGATGGGGTCGTCGAGGGCAACGAGGCGGGTGCTAGCGCCTTCATCTACCCTCGCTCCTTCCGGTAACCCTCTTATATGCGTCACAAGCGTCACAAGCGTTACGCTGCAGGTCAAAGCGTTTCGGATTGATTTCTTGTGACGGATAAAACGTCACACGATTTTGAAGCAAAACAGCTCTACCAGCCATGTGACGGCTGTGACGGCTGTGTCGCTTCCGAGCGGGTTTACTTGGGGTCATGTGGAATTACCCCCGTCAGGAAGCGGTTGAAAGCGTCTTGAAGCCCCACGGATTCGGCAGTCGGGTCGAGTGTGTAGCCCTTCCGGTTAGTGCCGTCCGGGAGCCGAACCGAACCCGACCTGACGCCATACCGTTTGAGTTCTGAGGCGAGGCGGCGAGGCGTTAGCGGCTTGCCGTAGAGATCGCCCCAGGGGGCTTCGTCAAGGTTTCGGAGGGCGTTTAACAGAACATCCGTGGCAATGCGATCGCGTCCGTCGAGGATGTCGTGAATATCCGCGAGTAGCCGTATCCCTAGTGAGGTGTCGCGGGGGTCGGCAGTGTCGAGAACGAAATGCTGGCACGCGGCGCGGGCGGTGTCGGGCCAATGTCCACCTGCCGCGTCAGCGATCGCGAGAAGGGCCTCCCACACCTCGGCGGGCCGGTCCTCCACTCCCTTAGGCATTGCCGGTCGGGCCGTGTCGAGTCCGTCGATAGTGCCCATCCACGCGGCGAGATCATCGCGGAGGGGCGCGGCTTCGGCTTCGGCGTCCCGTTCCCGGAAAGGGGCTACTTTCTCGCCAAGACCTCGGCGTCTCATTTCGATCGTGACGGCGCGTGTGGTGATCGTGGCGGGCATGTTCCCGGCCAGACCGGCCAGCGCGACGGGCGCGTATACGGGGAACTCGACGACGGCCATTTCCTTGGCGTCACCCTTGCAGCGATCGACCGTGGACCCTCGCTTGTATCCCGAGTTGAGCAAGGCGCGCAGGTCCTCATGGTTCGGGCTACCTCCCTTGGAAAAGATCGCGTCCACCTCGTCGAACAAGATCGTGGGCGGGAGCTTCCCCGCGTCGTCTGAGGCGGCGATACGGCGATACAGGGCTGGGGCGGTCGCGGAGATCGTCAGGCGCGGGAAGTGGCAAACGAGGTTGAGCAGTTCGAGGACGCGGGTCTTACCGCTTCCCGGTTCGGCGCTAGAGAGGATTAGGCGCGGGGAGACGTAGAAGTCTGTGACCCGCCATGTGTGCGCCGCCCAGAGCGCCACGGTCGGCGCGGCGTGGTCGTTTGGTAGGGCGAGGTAGTGGTTGAACCATGCGGCGATGTCGTCCAGAATTTCGGCACCCGTGATGGTAGGCGTCCCCGTTGACGGGCGAGTTGATTCGGCAATCACGCGGCCCACCTCCGTGCCGTTTGCAAGCTTTCCCAGGTCTTGCGGAGCCGCGCCCCGCCCGTGGTGATCGTGCCCCACAGGTCGCCCTCGGCCTCGGTCTCGGCGGCCTCGGCGATCGCCCTCCCGTAGGCTTCCGCCCGTTCACGGAATGTGTCAGCGAGGACGGCGGCGGCGAGCTGCGGGAGGGCGTGCCCGGTTCCGCCCGCAACGACGAGCGCGTCCAGGTGGCGGCGCACCGCGTCAGAGAAGGTACCCTCCCTCCTCATGTAGTCGAGCACAAGTTCTGGCCCGGAATACCCTTCAGCGGCCAACGCGAAACACGCGGCCACTATCGGGCGGAGAAGTTCTGTGAACGCCTCCTTGTCAATCGTGCGGCAAGCGGCGAGCGCCTGCTCGGGACTGGCCCATAACAGCCCAGACACGAACAGTTCAGCGGTCGAGGGTCGCGGCCCTGCCGGTGGGAGTTGCGAGGCGCGCGAAACGTCCGAACCGGAGTCTATACTGGGGAGGCTCTTACCGGTGGTTTCCTGGCCTTCGGCGTCGCTCGCGCCGGGGGTCATTTTTTGTTCGCTCATGCAGACACGTCCCCATTCGCCGCGTGGGCAGCTTCCCGCGCTTCAGTATCCAACTGGTCGGCCCGGTGCTGCGCGCGCCGCTGCGCCGCGTCCAGTGCTTCCCTTCGGGCCACGCGCTCGTTCGGTGCTTCGGGCCATACGAAGCCCCACCGCTGGGCGAGGGCGAGGCGGGTATCGGTTTCCAGAAGGTGCTTACCGTCCACGATTTCGGCGCGCCCGGTCGTCGGTATCTGTGGATGGGCAAGCGGCACGATGACATCGACGTACTTCGATTCCCAATCGAGGTGACGGTTCTCCCGCCCAAGATCGTCGTCCGTCGCAAGACGAACGATGTAGCCTGCCGTCTCGGCGGCCTGGTCGAATGCTGCCCGCTTCAGCGCCTCTTTCTCGCGAACCTGCACCACCTGCTCGGCTTCCGCTTCGATCGCCGGGGCGGTCATACGGCAGTTGCCCAGCCACAGGCTGCCGTCCGCAACCGTGATCTCGAAACCGTTGTTGCCGATGCGTTTGCGGAGAGCGGCAGCCTCGTTCTCCAGGCATTCGCGAAGACGGGCGCGGCCCTCGTTCGACGTGTTGGCATCCCTGCCCAGCTCGGCCAGTTCGGCCTTGGAGCGGTGGGCGCGCTTCCACGTTGAGACGGCGAGACGCTGCGCATCGCGCTCGTCACCATTCACGCGGAACGGGCCGTACGGGGTGCGCAGATAAAACGTGCCGGGTTCGTCCCCAACCGGGTCAAGGTCGGCTGCTACGCTGAAACCCTCCCGCTCGGCCTTCAGGTATTCGGAGAAAGTCATCGGGCACCGCCCCGGTGGGTAGCGGTCGAGTTGCGCTCAGCCAGCGCGTCGAGCGATGCCCTTGAAACGCGCAATGCGCGGGGCGTGAACTTAGTTGCTTCCAATTCGCCGCGCTCAATGAGACGGCGGACGGTGATGGGAGAGGTGCCGCTGTACTCGGCGGCCTGGGACACGGTGAACCAGCGCGCCCTCACGTCGGCTGCGATTCGTCTACTGGACATGCTTAGGAAACCCCTTCAGGGCCTTGACCCGGTGACGAAACCGGATTGTTTCCAAGCGTCCTGCGCTAACCGTCGGGAGCTAGTGTACTCCAGCGTTAGCGGTCGATGCTAGGAGTCCACCGGGAGCATTGTGGTCTTTCCATCACCTAAGAGCCGTTCCGATACGAAAGCCGCGCCAAGGTGCCGCGTGAGGCAGTCGCACGTCAACGGAAACGGGAACGGGCCGTCAAGACCCGCGAACCACTCCAGAGGCACAACGGTCGGAAGGTCGGGCCGGTGGCGGTGGCGGTTAAACCATCGCGCCGCCTCCACGAACTCGGCGGCCCGGTCCCTGTCGCCGGTAGCGGGCGGAAGACTGGAACCGGTCTCCGAGATCACGAACGCCGATTCCGTTAGCTTCACGAGTCTCAGGACGGGTCGCCCGCACCGCTCGCAGTTGAACGTGTGCTGCGTCAACGCGCGCTGCAATTTGTCAGTAAGTCCCCGGAATTGTTCGTAGTCGTCGTGCAACTGGTCGAGCCGTTCGGAGGCGGCATTGAGGTCGATGCCGTGACGCCTAGCGAACCACCGATCGAGCGCGGCGTTAAGTTCCTGCCCCTGCTCGGAGCTGAACGGGTTCATTACGCCGCCCCCAGGGTCGCGCCTACGGCAGCCATACGGGCGGCGGACGATTCAGGACGCGCCTTCATGTAGATTTCCGTGATCGTCCTTAAGTCCTCTTGCCCCAGTAGCGCGCCGATCTCGGCAGGGGTCGCACCGTTCTCCGCAAGCGCCGTAATAAGCCAGTTCCGCCCGTGATGCGGCGTGATGTTCGCCTCCACCCCGGCCCGCTGGCGAGCACGAGCAACAGAACCCCGAAATGACGTGTCGAGGACCGCCTTGCCCGTGGTCGTCGTTGTCACGAGCGCGTCCCCCTCGGGGCCGCAATACCTGTTCAGGTGCTCGTCCACGAGGTCGGAGAACTGTGCGAACAGTGGCACGTCGCGCCGCCCTGCCTTGGTCTTGGGGGGCTGCCACGTCATACGCGCACGCCCGTCCACGTCGAGGCGCTGGAGGTTCCCGCGCACCTGAACTGTCCAGCCTTCCCCACGCTTCACGAGGTGGTGGCGCTCCACCGCAAGCATTTCGCCTATGCGTAGCCCGTGGAATAGGCAGAGGACCGCGCCTAGCTGATAGCGGGGAGGCAGTTCCGCGATGATCGCGTGAAGGTCCGCCGTCGCCGGTAGCTCCTTGCTCTTCGGCTTCGCTTTACCGCGCGCCGCCTTCACAGCTACCGGGTTCGCTGGCACCTTGCCCAGCTCCACCGCGTCAGCGAACGCTGCCTTGAGCCGCGCATACGCCTCCTTATTGGTTCGTTCGGTGTCTGGGAAGTGGCACGAGATTGCCTCCCACCAGGCGAGAACATCGTCTTTGGTCACCGCGTTAAGCGGCAACGCGGCCAGCGCGGCAGCATCGCCGTCCACCCGCGTCAACCGGTTTTCCACCGTCCGTGCGAGGGTCTGAAACGAGGAGACGCGCAGAGCGGGGCGCTTTAGCTCCAGCCAGCGGTCCATCCACTCGGAGACGGTCTCGGAGACGGCGGCCTTATCCCGGTCGGCGGGCGGCGTCCAGGTGCCCAGGTCGATCAATTTCCGCTCCTCGGCGAGCCAACCACGGGCGCGGCCCAACGTGTCGAACGTGCGGGGCGCCTTGTGCTTGGCACCGTCCGGGCCGGTGTATCGGGCTTGGAAACGTCCCGACGGAAGCTGACGGGGGGAGCCGAACTCCTCGCGCCGTGATCTCTTTCCCGCCATGCCGTGCCCTTCCGTACCGTTTCCCGTGCCCCCTCGTGCCTCTAATATGCCACAAGTGGGAGTACATGAGGATACGTCGGAACACGTATGCGGTAGCTTCAGAATTGCCTGGGCCTGCAAAAACAACTATCCCCCCAGGTAATTCGCTACCTGGGGGGATAGATAGTGCGGAGGCGAGAGGATTTGAACCTCCGGTCCCCGTAAGAGGACAACTCATTAGCAGTGAGTCCCATTCGGCCGCTCTGGCACGCCTCCACGTGGCCATAAGCCACGGATATAAACGGTACACAATCGCCGAAGTCTTAGGCAAAGACGCTCCCGGCGGGTGCCGGTGCACCCCTCCCGCACGGGGCGCTACGGTGAAGTGCATGCCGCAGATTCGCACCGACCTCGACGCCATCCCCGCCTACGTGCCGGGACGTTCGGCTCCGGGCGCGATCAAGCTCGCCAGCAACGAGGTCACCCAGGGGCCGCTCCCGGCGGCGCAGCAGGCGATCGTCGAGGCCGCCGCCGCGGGTAACCGCTACCCCGACATCTCTGCGTACGCGCTGCGCACCGAGCTCGCCGAGCAGTTCGACACCACGCCGGAGAACATCGCCGTCGGCTGCGGCTCGTCGGCGCTGTGCCAGCAGATCATCCAGGCCACGTGCACGTCCGGCGACGAGGTTCTCTTCGGCTGGCGCAGCTTCGAGGCCTACCCGATCCTCACGCGCGTCGCGCTCGCGACGCCCGTGCAGGTGCCGCTGGCGGCGGACGGCTCGCTCGACCTCGACGCGATGGCGGCCGCGATCACCGACCGCACGCGCATCATTTTCCTGTGCACCCCGAATAACCCGACGGGCCCGGCGCTGGCGGCGTCCGACGTCATACGGTTTCTGGAGCAGGTCCCCGAGCGGGTGACGGTCGCGCTCGACGAGGCGTACTACGAGTACTGCCGCCGCGACGACAAGGTCGAGGGCTTCGAGTTGGCGCTGCGCGGCGCGCACCCGAACGTTGTCGCGATGCGGACGATGTCGAAGGCCTACGGCCTGGCCGGGCTGCGCGTGGGCTACATGGCCGGGTCCGCCGAGATCATAGCCGCGGTGAACAAGATGAGCGTGCCGTTCTCGGTCTCGGCCGTGGCGCAGGCCGCTGCGATCGCCTCGCTGCGCTCCGGCGCCGAGCTGCTCGCCCGCACGGACGCGGTCATCGCCGAGCGCGAACGGTGCCGCGCGGCCCTTCTCGAGCTGGGATTCTCCGTGCCGGTCTCGGAGGCGAACTTCCTGTGGCTACCGCTGGATGACGCCGCCCTTCCCTTCAACGAGTGGTGCGCCGAGCGCGGGGTCCTCGTGCGCGCGTTCGCCGGCACCGGCGTCCGCGTGAGCATCGGAGCCCCCGAGGAAATGGCCGCGTTCCTCGACGCCGCCACCGCCTGGACGCACCGCGAGAACCAGTAGTTAGCAAGGGCAACGCAAACTCACTCGCCTACCTCCAGGTCAATAACGTCGCACGAATATTAATTTGTCACATAATCGTGATCTTATGGGCGCTATAACAGTGATCCGAATGGGGCAATATAGTCGTTCGGTGGAACCGCGCGTCGCCGCGCGGACCAACCAGGTCCGCGCGGCGTGATGCGCACGGCCGGGACCCGTTCCGATGAGTCGAGTTCCAGGGCGAGGGGGCACAGGTGGGCACAGGGCGCCGCAGCACGCGCACGTCGACCCTCACGGGCCTCGCCGTACCCGCAGCTGCGACCGCGCTCGTCGCCACGCTCGCGGCCACGTCCGCCCCGGCCTCCGCGCAATCGTCGATGACGCCGGACGGCGGAGCCGGAGACGCGGTGCTGGTCCGCATCCTCGGTATCGATGGAATCGCCGGCGCGCTCTCGCACCCGTCCGGCTACCAGGGCACGATCCTCGACGGCCCCGACCGCACGATCCCTGCGGGCGGCGCCGATTATCTGTCGGCGACCGTGTCGCACCTGCGCGCCGGCGCGGAGAATTCGGTGCTGCTCAGCACCGGGGACAACCTCGGCGGCGTGCAGCCGGAGGCGGTGCTCAACCGGGACGAACCCACTCTCCAGGTGCTACGTCACATGGGCGTGGCCGCGTCCGCGATCGGCGAGCTCGACCTCGTCGCCCCGTCCTCGGCGTCGATGCCGGGGCACGGCTTCCCGTACATAGCGAGCAACCTCACCCCTGGCGAAGACGCGCCGATAACGCCGTTCCCGTACCTCGTGATCGACGTCGGCGGCATCAAAATCGGTGTTATCGCGGCGACGACCGGCAGCGAGGACATGGACGCTCCCCCGCCGCTCTTCGGCCCGCCGACACCAGCGCCGCCGCCGTGGAACCCGGAGCGCCGCCCGCTGCAGGAGTCGTTCGACGCTGCGACCCGCGCCCTCGAGGCGATGAACGTCCACTCGGTCGTCGGCCTGCTCCACATCGACGCGGTGCACCGCCAGAACGATCCGGCTGCGTGTCCGGAGGAGATCGCCCAGATGCCGGAGTTGCGCGAGGTGTCCTCGTCCGTCGATGCCCTGTTCGTCGGGGACTCCGGCGGGCCGGCGACCTGCGATCTCACCGACCCCTCGAACGCGCGCCGCCCCGTTCTGTCGCCGGCCTCGCACGGGCGCTCGGTCGCCGTGGTGGATCTGCTCATCGACCCCACCTCCGGCCGCGCGAGGCGCGAACAGAGTTCGACCTACAACCAGAAGGTCCACCACGACATCACCCCTGACGCCGAAGTCACTGATCTCATCGACGCGGCCGCGGATTCGGCTGCGGAGAACGACACCGAGGCATTCGGCTCCGCGGACGTGAGGGTGAGCCGCGAGATCCAGCCCTCGGGCGAATCGGCGCTGGCGAACCTCATGGCCGATGCGCAGTGGGAAGCCACCCGCGACAAGGGCGCGGATCTGGCGATCTACAACCCGGATTCGCTGCGCACCGACCTCCCAGAAGGCGAACTGCACTACCGCGATCTCCATGAGGTCCAGCCCTACGGCGACCGAATCCAGATCGCCACGGTCTCCGGCGAGCGCCTGCGCGATGCGTTCAACGCCTATATCGACGACGTCGGCACGCGCGGCATCGCGGTCTCGGAGAATGTGGAGCTCGACATCGACCCCGCGCGCCCCGAGGGCGATCGGCTGGTCGGGGCGAAGATCGACGGCACCGAGATCGCGCCCGGCGGGGAATACAAGGTCGCGGCCAACGAGTTCCTGCTGTCCTCGGAATGGGGCGCGGCGCCGCTGACAACGCTGACGAGCGAACCCGAGTGGTCCGGGATGTTCGACATCCACGCCCTGGCCGAATACGTCCGCTCGCATGGGACGGTGCGGCCGCCCGCCGTCAACCAGCGGCTTCTGGACGTGTCCGCGCGTAACTAGGCAGACCCTCCCGCGCCGCTCTGCGGGGTTGGCCGTCCTGCACCATCGCCGCCTTCGCGGGACAATGGGGACGCGGCGCCATCCGCCGCGAACGGCGAGCCCAGGAGCGACGATGCTGGAAGAATTTTCTCTCGACGGAATCGAGACGGCTCTGTGCGTGGTCGCACACCCCGATGATGTCGAATACGGCACCTCCGCGGCGATGGCCGCGTGGATCGACCGGGGTGTCGAGGTGCACTACCTACTGCTCACCTCCGGCGAGGCGGGGATGCAGCGGCCTCCCGAGGAGATCGGCCCGCTGCGCGCGAAGGAACAACGGAACGCATGTGACGCCGTCGGGGTGAAAAGCCTGGAGATCCTCGATTTCCCCGACGGGATGCTCGAGTATTCGCTGGAGATGCGGAAGGCGATCGCGCGGGTGATCCGGCGGATCCGGCCGAACGTCGTGCTCACGATGACGTGGGATGTCGAACCCTCGTGGGGCCTCAATCAGGCCGACCACCGGGCTGCGGGGCTCGCCGCGGCGGATGCGGTGCGCGATGCCGACAACACGTGGGTCTTCCCGGAGCTCGCAGCCGAAGAAGGCCTGGAGAAGTGGGGCACCGACTGGCTTCTGGTCGCCGGGAGTGCGACGCCGACCCATTTCGTCGACGTGACCGGCGAGCCGCTCGAGCGCGGGATCGCCTCGCTCGAGGCGCACGCCGAATATCTTGCGGCACTGCCGGACCATCCGGCCCCGCGGGACATGCTCACGGAGATCTCCGCGGAGACCGGCAAAGCCGGCGGCGGCGTTGCGGCCGCGATCGGGTTCCGTGCGTTCGAGGTGTAGCGGCGACGCGCCCCGCGGGTGAACGCGATCCGCGCGGGCTCTCGTGTCATCGTGGGCACCAGCCTTCCCACAATCTCGAGTCCAGCCCACGGAGTGGTCATGTCAAGCACGCAATCCCTCACCCAATTGTTCGCCCTCGATCATCTTCTCCAGCCCGAGGAGATCCAGATTCGCGACACCGTGCGCCAGTTCGCCGCCGAGCGCATCCGGCCGCACATCGCGCAGTGGTTCGAGGAGGCCGCGCTACCTGCGCGCGAACTCGCCAGGGAACTCGGCTCCCTCGGCCTCCTCGGCATGCACCTCGACGGCTACGACTGCGCCGGGATGAGCGCTACCGCGTACGGCCTGGCCTGCCTCGAACTCGAGGCGGTCGACTCCGGCATCCGCAGCCTGGTGTCCGTGCAGGGATCGCTCGCAATGTTCTCGATTCACCACTGGGGAAGCGAGGAACAGAAGCTCGAATGGTTGCCGAAGATGGCGGCCGGTAAGGCAATCGGCTGCTTCGGCCTCACGGAGCCGGACTTCGGTTCCAATCCCGGCGGCATGCGCACGAATGCCAAGCGTGACGGCGACGATTGGATCCTCAACGGCACGAAGATGTGGATCACCAACGGCTCGATCGCCGATGTCGCCGTGGTGTGGGCCCATACCGACGACGGCATTCGCGGTTTCGTCGTCCCCACCGACACCCCCGGTTTCTCCGCCCCGGAGATCCATTCGAAGATGTCGCTGCGCGCCTCCGTCACCTCCGAACTGGTTCTGGATTCCGTGCGCCTTCCCGCCTCGGCGATGCTGCCCGAAGCCAAGGGTCTCCGCGGTCCACTGTCCGCGCTGGGCGAGGCCCGCTTCGGTATCGTCTTCGGCTCGATCGGGGCTGCCCGTGACTGCCTGGAGACAGCGATCGATTACGCGGGGACCCGCGAGGTCTTCGACAAGCCGCTCGCCTCCTTCCAACTCACGCAGGCGAAAATCGCCGACATGGCGCTCGAGGTGGGCAAGGGGCACCTTCTCGCCTATAACCTCGGCCGGATCAAGGATCGTGGCGAGATCACCCCTGAGCAGATAAGCACGGGCAAGCTCAATAACACCCGCGAGTCGATCGAAATCGCTCGCGCGTGCCGCACGATTCTCGGCGCCAACGGGATCACCCTCGAGTACCCGGTCATCCGGCACGCCAACAACCTAGAGTCCGTCCTCACCTACGAGGGCACGACCGAAATGCATCAGCTGACCATCGGCCGTGCACTCACAGGGGAATCGGCATTCCGGTGAGCGCAACAGGAGCACTCGACGGACTGGTCATCGCCGACTTCGGCCGCGTCCTCGCGGGCCCTTACGCGACCATGCTGCTCGCCGATCTCGGCGCGGAGGTCGTGAAGATCGAGCGTCCGGGATCGGGCGACGACACACGCGCCTGGGGCCCGCCGTGGGTCGGAGAGGAATCGACGTACTTCCTCGGGGTCAACCGCAATAAGAGCTCGCGGGCCATCGACCTACGCACCGAGGAAGGGCTCGCGGCCGCGCGCGAACTCGTCGCCCGCGCCGACGTCGTCGTGGAGAACTTCCTTCCCGGCACGATGGAACGGCTCGGGCTGGGCTACGAGCAGGTCGCGAAGGACTCGCCGGGAATCGTCTACTGCTCGATCACCGGTTTCGGTGGCGACAACGCCCTGCCGGGGTACGACCTGCTCATCCAGGCAGTAGGGGGTCTCATGAGCGTGACAGGCCCGGACGAACACACCCCGACCAAGGTCGGGGTCGCGATGGTCGACATCGTCACCGGGATGCACGCGGCGCTCGGGATCCTCGCTGCGCTCAGGCACCGTGATCGCACGGGCGCCGGCCAGCGCGTCGAGGTCAATCTGCTGTCCTCTCTGCTGTCCGCACTGGCGAACCAGACAGCCGGTTTCGTCGGAGCCGGGGTCGTACCGAAGGCGATGGGCAACCGGCATCCGAGTATCGCGCCCTATCAGCTCTTCGACACCGCCGATCGCCCATTCGTCCTCGCCGTAGGCAACGACAAACAGTTCGCCTCGTTGTGCACCGCTTTGGAGATTCCGGAGCTCGCCTCCGACGAACGTTTCGCAACGAACAGCTCGCGCGTGGCACACCGCGACGAGCTCGTCCGGATTCTCGACAAGCATCTCGTGACCAGGTCCGCGGACGAGTGGTTCGACATCCTCACCGAGGCCGGGGTGCCGTGCGGGCCGCTCAACGACGTCTCCGACGCGATCGCTCTGGCCGAACGGCTGGGACTCTCCCCCACCGTCGACATCGACGATCCACGGAGATCGGGGACGGCTCGGCATGTCGCCAACCCGATCCGGATGAGCGAGACACCGCCCACCTACCGAAGCGCCCCTCCCGCGCTCGGCGAACACTAGCGCTCCACTCGCGCGTCGCCGTCTCGCGTATGTTGGGCGCCACAACCGTTCCACCCCATGGGTTCTGGAAGGAGTCAACATGACCGACGAAGACCGCTCGCCGACTATCGACAAGGCAGAGGACAACGCCTACTTTCCGTCGCCGTTCTCGCTGAGCCAGTACGTCCCGCCGCAAACGGATTTCGACGGAGTCGAGAATCCGGGCGGCTACTCCGGCGGCCGCTGGAAAGTCCTCGTCATCGCCACCGAGGAGCGCTACCTCCCCACCAGCGGAGGCTTCTTCTCCACGGGCAACCATCCCGTCGAGACCTTCCTTCCCATCAAGCACCTCCAGGACACCGGCTTCGGGATCGACATCGCCACGCCGAGCGGCAATCCCGCCAAGCTCGAACGCTGGGCCATGCCCGCGAACGACGACGCCGTCAAGGACACATACGCGCGCTTTATCGAAGACTGGCGTGCACCAAAGGACCTGGCGGAAATCGTCGCCGATGACCTCGGCCCAGAGTCGGACTACCTCGCCGTGTTCATCCCCGGCGGCCACGGTGCGATGAACAACCTCCCCCGCAATCCGTTGGTTGCGAAGGTGCTCGATTGGGCAATCGAGAACAACCGGGCGATCATCACGTTGTGCCATGGCCCCGCAGCGCTACTCGCCGTGGGCCGGGACCGCGAGACCTCACCCCTGAGCGGCTACTCCGTGTGCGTGTTCCCCGATTCCCTCGACAAGGGCCAGAACATCGACCTCGGATACATCCCGGGCGAACTTCCGTGGCTGGTCGCCGAGGAATTGGAGAAACAGGGCCTCACCGTCGTCAACGACGATATGTCCGGCGCGACGCACCGCGACCGCAACCTCCTCACCGGCGACAGCCCGCTCGCCGCGAATGCGCTTGGCAAAATGTCGGCGTCCTACCTCTTGGAGCAGGCCAGGGAGCTCGAATAGTCTCCGCGCGCCTCGCGCCGGCGGTGATGCTCGTAGAATCGCTTCCATGAGCGAACTCAAGGATCGAATCGTCTCCGATATGACCGCCGCCATGAAGGCGCGCGAGAAGGACAAGGTCGCGGCGCTGCGCATGCTCAAGGCAGCGATCATGACCGAAGAGGTCTCCGGGGAGAAGCACGAGCTCACCGACGAGCAGGTGCTCGCCGTCGTGGCGCGCGAAATCAAGAAGCGCCGCGAATCCGCCGAGGTCTACGCGGAGAACGGCCGCCAAGAGCTCGCCGACAAGGAGCTGTCCGAGGTCGAGTTCTTCACCGAGTATCAGCCGGCTCAGCTCTCCGATGCCGAGCTCGACGACCTCGTCGAGTCCACTATCGCCGAGGTCGTCGGCGACGGCGAGCGCACCATGAAGCAGATGGGTCCGGTCATGGGCGCGGCCAAGCAGAAGGCCGGCGCGCAGGTCGAGGGTGGCCGCCTCTCCGCCGCCGTCAAGAAGGCTCTCGGCGCGTAGCGACGCGGACGCCCTCCGAGCCTGTCGGAACACCTCGCCTCCCTCGTCCGTTGAATACTCACATGAGCGAACACAAGTCCTGGGCCCAGCGGCAGAACTCCGCGGTACGTCTCACCCTGCAGATCGTCGGGTGGGTTCTCGTCGTGCTCGGCATCGCCGCGCTCGTCCTCCCCGGCCCGGGTCTGCTCATGCTCTTCGCCGGTCTCGCCCTGCTCTCGCAGGAGCTCACGTGGGCGCAGCGCTTCGTCACCCCGGTCAAGCACGCGGCCCTGCGGGGCGCCTCGGAAGGCGTGCAGTCGTGGTTGCGGATCTGCGGCTCACTCGTCGGCGTTGCCGCGCTCGTCGCCGTCGGCCTCGCCTGGGGGCTGTGGCGCACCGCCCCGGACTGGTGGCCGCTCGACGATCAGTGGTGGCTCCCCGGTGGCTGGGGCACGGCGGGGACGCTCTTCGCCTCCGCTGCAATCGCGCTCGGCCTGCTCATCTATTCCTTCCGCCGTTTTCGCGGTTCCCCGTATGTTCCGTATGACGTCGAACGTCCCTCTCCCACGGGCGGCGACACCGCGACCGAACGAGAAAATTCCCCGGCCGGCTCCGCCACCGGCCGGAGCTAGAGCGGCCCTTCTCTCCCCGTTCCCGTTGGGCACCTGCGGGTATGACGTTCGTCATACCCTCCATGTCCACGGTGCTGGTCGATCGTTCCTACCCTTCCCCCGCGCGCGCTCATTAAGTTGAACTGGGTTTTTATTCACTTTCGATAAAGGTTAGGGTAGCCCTAATACGTTTTGCCTAACTTTTGTTGCGGGCCGTGATTCCACTCGCCCGCTGGGGGACCTGACGATGGGCATGTCCTCCATCCGAGAGGATTGCCATGTTTCGCCTGGTTCACAGGGGTACGACGCGACGGATTCTCGCCGCAGGGGCTGCCGCTGTGCTGCTGCCACTTTCGGGTCTCGCGGTCGCCCCGGCACTGCCGGCGGCCGGCGCGCAGCCGATCAGCGCCGAGTGTGCGGCCGTCTCCAACGGTTCGGCGCACTGGGGAATAAAGGAATCCTTCCGCAGCTACCTCAAGAGCCCGATCGCCATGGGCGGTTGGAACCTCGACGGCGTCGGCTTCTCCGGGGCCGAGGCGGGCGCCGACGGCACGTTCGACTTCACCGCGGACGCACCCAAGGCAAGCGTCAACGGCCAGGACGCGGACATACCGCTCAATGGCTCGATGACTCTCCACGGCCACTTCGACCTGCTCAAGATCAATCTGACGAACATGTCGATCAAGGTGCGCGGATCCGAGGCGCAATTCATCGCCGATTTCTCGTCCAACACGGTCAACCGTCCCGCGCCGGGCGCCGAGATCACCGGGCAGGAGCAGGGCACTCAGGCCGCGATCGCGACGTTCACCCTCGACCAGCCGATCGACGCGAACGCGGTGCGCAGCGGCAAGTTCAACCTCTCCGGCGCTGGATACATCACCGAGGACGGCAACCGCGCTTTCGGCGGCAACTACGGCGAGGGCAACAACACCACCGACCGCCTGAATATGGACGTCTCGACGATTCCCGGACTGTGCGTCGGAGGCGAACTCGACGAGCTCGGCAAGACCGCCCCGGCCGCCGGGCAGGCACCGGCGGAGCCGCACACCGACGACGCCCCACCGGCGCTCGACGTCGCACCCGCCACCCAGAACGCCTCCCGTTCGACCGGCGGCAACGCGGCCTCGCACGCCGCACCGAAGAACTACGGCAAGTCCACGCCGGCACCCGCCGGTAAGGAAGCCTCCGCGCTTTCCGGAAGCGGGGAGGTGTGCCGCGAGGAATCGACCAAGGGCGTTTCCGACGCCCGCATGGGGTGGGGCGTGAAGGACTCGTTCCGCACCTACGTCCAGGGAGGGGTCGCCAAGGGCGGCTGGACGACGTCGGGCGGCGCGGTCTATAACTCGGGCGCGTTCGTGTTCTCCGGGTCCGATGGCGCCGTGGACCCATCCTCGCCGCAGGGCAGCATCAACTACGGCGGATCGGTCAACTTCACCGGTCACGGCGGGGTGCTCGACCTCACGCTCGCAAACCCGGAGATCACGTTCTCCGGAAATTCCGGTTCGCTCATCGCCGACGTCACCTCCAACGACACCGAAGGCAACCCGCGCAGCTTCGGCCGGATCACCGTCGCCGACCTCGCAGTGAGCGCCTCGGTGTCCGGCGACGTTATCGACGGGAACGCCGGAGCGACGCTGACCGCGGCCGGATCGGAGGCGCTCGCCGACTTCTACCCCGCCGGAACGGCGATGGCGCCGGTGACCTTCAAGGCCTCGCTGTCCGGATCGGCGAGCTGCTCGGCGGCGGGCGGATCCAACGCCCCGTCGAGCGGCAACGCCGGCGGAAAGAGCGAAAAGTCCGGCAAGTCGGCAGCGCTCGAGGCAATGCCGGAGGACGAAACCCCGAAGGACGCAAAGCCCGTCGCGGATAAGCGTTCGTCGACGTCATTGCTGGATAATGCCGCGTCCACGGACGACGATCCGGACACTGTGGCGATGGCGCTCGCGTCGAACCCGGGGATGCCGATCGCCGGGGCGATGCTCGTCATCGCCGCTGGTGTGCTGCTCTACCGGATCGGCCGCAATCGTCGCGCGGTACCCGCGGCTGCAGACTCCGCCGCCACTACCGGTTCCGGCGAGAACTAGAGCACTTCGAGAAAGGCCCCCTGCGCATGATTCGACGGAACACCCTCGCCCGCTCGGCGACGGCGACGCTTGCCCTGTCCACCGCCGCGATGCTCGCGCTCACCGGCTGCGGCGTCGGCGCCCAGTCCGGCGGCGCGAACGGCGACACCGTCGCCGTGGAGGAACTCCCCTCGCGCGACGACGTCGACAACCCGAAGCAGCTGAGCGGCCTGAGCACCGTCGCGCCGCTCGGCGACATCGAGCCGGTCGCCGAGAGCCCGGAGCCGCAGCTGCCGGTGAGCTTCTCGGACGCCACGGGCACGGACGTCGAGGTCACCGACATTTCGCGCATCCTCGCGCTCGACCTCTACGGGACGCTATCGCGCACGGTTGAGGGGCTCGGGCTCACCGAGAACATCATCGGCCGCACGGTCTCGTCCAATGAGCCGGCGATCGCCGATCGGCCGGTCGTCACCGAGGGCGGGCACAACCTCAACGTCGAGGCGATTCTCGAGCTGCGCCCGTCGGTGATCCTCGTTGACGACACGGTCGGTCCGCCAGAGGCGATCGAGCAGCTGCGCGACGCCGGGATCACCGTGGCGGTGCTCGATCCGCGCCGCACCGCCGATTCGCTGGAGGACGACATCACGCTCGTCGCCCGCGCGCTCGGCGTGCGCGAGCAGGGCACCGAGCTCGGCAAGCGCTCGCGCGAGCAGATGGAGCAGGCGCAGGCCGAGGTCGCCGATCTCGCGCCCCAGGGAGACGATCGTCTGCGCATGGCGTTCCTCTACATCCGTGGCAACGGGGGCGTGTTCTTCATCCTCGGCGAGGGCTCCGGTGCGGACAACACGATTTCCGAGCTCGGCGGCATCGACGTCGCCACCGAGAACGGGATCGTCGACACCGTCCCGGCGAACGCCGAATCGCTCGCCGAGCTCAACCCCGAGGTCATTCTCGTGATGAACGATGGGCTCGAGTCCACCGGCGGTCTCGAAGGGCTGCTCGCGCGGCCAGGTGTCGCGCAGACCGACGCGGGCAAGAACCAGCGCATCGTCGCGCTGCCCGATTCCGAGGCGGCATCGATGGGCCCGCAGGCCGGGCTCTCCCTCGTCCGCTTCGCCAAGGCCGTCTATACCGGAGAAGACGTCTGATGACCTCTTCCGTCCTCACCCGACGGAAACGCACCCGCTCCGCCGCAGCCGTCGTTCTCGGTGTTCTCGTCGTCGCCGTATTCGTCGCCAACCTCGCGATCGGGCAGTTCACTCTTCCGTTGTCGAGCCTGTGGCCAGCGCTCACCCGCGCTCCCTCGGCCGAGCTCGAGAGCAACGTCCTGTGGCAGATCCGCATGCCGCGCGCCGTGCTCGGGCTGCTGGTCGGGGCCGCGCTCGCCGTCGCGGGCACGCTGCTCCAGGGGCTGTTCGGTAACCCGCTGGCCGAGCCCAGCGTCATCGGCGTCACCTCCGGCGCCGGTGTCGGCGCGGCAGTCGGAATCGTGTTCCACCTCGGTTTCGCCGGTTCGGCGACGGTGCCGATCCTCGCGTTCGTCGCGGGGATGGCGACGACGATCCTCGTCTACCGGCTCGCTTCCGTCGACGGCGAGGTCAGGGTGGTCACGCTGATCCTCATCGGCATCGCCGTCAACGCGGTCGCCGGAGCAGCGATCTCGTTCCTCGTCTACCTCGCGCCGACGACCTCGCGCGAACAGATCATCTTCTGGCAGATGGGTTCGCTCAACAGTGCGCAATGGGACCAGGTCGCCACGATCGCCGTGCCGATCCTCGCGTGCCTGGCCGCCTCGTGCGTCATTGCCGGTTCGCTCGACGTGCTCAGCCTCGGCGAACGCGCCGCCCAGCACGCCGGCGTCAACGTGCCCGTGGTGCGACTGGCGATCATCGGGTTGTCCACGGCGCTCGCCGCAGCGGCCGTCGCCTATGCGGGAATCATCGGATTCGTCGGGCTCATCGTCCCGCACATCCTGCGCCAGGTGATCGGCGCCGGAAACCGCTGGCTCGTCCCCCTCAGCGCGCTCGGCGGCGCCGTCCTCGTGA
Organism: Dietzia timorensis; assembly: GCF_001659785.1. Lineage (NCBI taxonomy): Bacteria > Bacillati > Actinomycetota > Actinomycetes > Mycobacteriales > Dietziaceae > Dietzia > Dietzia timorensis. The sequence continues at coordinate 451,147 of NZ_CP015961.1, read as the reverse complement.
TGCTCGCCGACCTCGCCGCGCGCACCCTCATCCCGTTCTCGGACCTGCCGATCGGCATCTTCACCGCGCTCGTCGGCGGCCCGACTTTCTTCCTGCTGCTGCGGCGCACCCTACTCAAGGCGGGACGCGTATGAGCACCGAAAATCGCGAATCCACGACGCCAGGCACCACCGTGCTCGAGGCGAGATCGGTCGTCGTCACGGCGGGGAAGAAGACGCTTGTCGACGGCGTGGACCTGCAGGTGCGCGCCGGCGAGGTGCTCGGCCTCATCGGGCCGAACGGCGCCGGGAAATCGACCCTGTTATCGGCGCTGGCGGGCGATAGGCCCCCGCACTCGGGCTCGGTCGAACTCTTCGGTCGCCCGTACTCCGACTACTCCCCCCGCCAGGCGGCACGGCTGCGCGCCGTCATGCTGCAGGATCCGACCGTGTCGTTCGCGCACCTCGTCCGCGACGTGGTGGAGATGGGCCGCGCGGCGTGGCCCGGCGATCCGGACCGGGATGCGCAGATCATCGACCGCTGCCTCGCCGAGGTCGACATGACCGGCATGGCCGACCGCGAGATCACCACTCTCTCCGGCGGCGAACGCGCGCGCGTCGCCCTCGCCCGCGTCCTCGCGCAGACCGCCGACTGCGTGATGCTCGACGAACCCACCGCCGCGATGGATATCGGCCACTCCGAGCGCACCATGCACACCGTGCGCCGCGTCGCGGGCGAGGGCGCCGGTGTGGTCGTCGTCCTCCACGACCTCGGCACCGCCGCGAAATATTGCGACCGCCTCGCGCTCCTGCACGCCGGCCGGATCTTCGACGTCGGCACGCCGGAGGAAGTATGCACCGAGGACACGCTCTCGCACGTCTACGGTTGGCCTATCAGCGTCACTCACCACCCCGCCACGTCCGCGCCCGGCACGGGACACACCGTCGCCGATGACGGCGGAGGAGCCAATCCTTCTGGTGGCCGCCCGGTCCTGTGGATCAGACCACGCGACGAACGCCGACCGTAAGCGGGCCGGCTATCGGCCGTCGACGACCGAGGCTACTGCCGCCCGGATCGAGTCGATGCTCGCAAACGTGGCGCCGACCATGAGCTCGTCGGGCAGCTCGATGTCGAAGTGATCCTCCAGACCGAGCATCACCTGAACCGCCTGATGGGACGTGAGCCCGGCCGCGTACAAGTCGGCGTCCGTGGCGATCTCCTGCGCATCGATAGCGCCCGTCGTGGCCTCGTCGAGGACCTCACGGATCGCAGCCACCGAGGGTTCACTACCTGTATTCACGACTATTCGGCCCTTTCACGGGTTCTCACTTCGACGCCCAAATCTTAATTCACGACCACCCGAATAGGGACCCGGGGCCGAAGCCCCTTTCCCTATCTTCCCGGCGGCGCAAGAAATCTGCTACGACATACCTCAAGTATGTAGTCGCACTTCGCTTCCACCAACTCGCCGCATCTCCGCTCGTGGGGATGCCATACCTTTGCCCCGCGATGACGCCAATCTTGAGGGCACTCGCGCACCAGAACAGACTGTAACATTATGAGCATTGCCGAAGATTGAGGTTAAGAAATGGCCTCCTTACCGTCGTTAACTACCCCGTGATCGATGGTTTCGAGACCCCCGCCAAGTGGAGAAAGTGAGCGCATTGCGCTCGACAAACCTAAGCGATGGTACGCACGATGACACACCCCCACGGCGTGGCCGCCCTAGATGACGAGCCGGGCAGTTCCCGCACCGCAAAATCGCCACAGCAGCGGTTCCGCGATTCCCTGCTCGCCGCCGGCCTCCTCATCGACACGGGCACCCCCGGCCTCTACGGCCGGGGCGCGGAATTTGAGAAAATCCTTATCCGCCTCGAGGATGTGCTCACCCGCGCCGCCGAGCTCAGTAGCGACCTCACCCCCGGCGGGCTCGGCTATCCGATCTATCGCTTCGGGCCGATTTTTCCCCGCGCCACGTACGAGAAGACCGACTACGTCGAGTCCTTCCCGGACCTCACCGGGGCGATCAGCACCTTTTCCGGTGGCGACCGAGAGCATCGCGCGCTCATGGCGGCTCGCACCCGAGGCGAGCAGTGGGACCACTTCCTCGCCCCGGGCGACACGATGCTCGTCTCGGCCGCCTGCCATCCGGTGTACGAGCAGCTGCCGAGCAGACTGCCCGAAGAAGGCGCGGCCGCCGACGTCAGCGGCTATTGCTTCCGTAACGAGCCCTCGCCGGACCCGATGCGCATGCGCTCGTTCCGGATGCGCGAATTCGTTCGGATCGGCGATCCGGAGACGATTCGTGCGCACCGCGCCGCCTGGCTCGATCGCGCCTTCGAGCTACTTCGCTCTTTCGGCCTCGACGTCGAGCGGGTCGCAGCGAACGATCCGTTCTTCGGGCGCGCGGGCAAGCTCCTCGCCAATGGGCAGCTCGACGCCGATCTCAAGACCGAGTTCGTCGTGCCGATCTACGGGGACGCCGCCCCGGCGACGGCGATCGCCTCGGCGAACGACGCCCAGGATCATTTCGGCCAGAAGTTCTCGATCTCGTGCGCCGACGGCTCGGTCGCACACACCACGTGCACGGCGTTCGGCCTCGAGCGCACGACGCTCGCGCTGTTCGCTACCCACGGCACGGATTCCGGCGCCTGGCCCTCGGCGGTGAAGGAGGCGCTCGCGCTGTGATGCATCCGCACTGGTTCGGCCCGCACACCGAATCGCTCTTCGGACTGATCTCAACCCCGGATCAGGCCGTGACCTCCGCAGGCGTGGTCATCGTCCCGCCGCTCGGCCTCGAGGCCGTGACGACCTACCGCGGCCTGCGCTACCTGTCGGATCTCCTCGTGGACGCCGGCCTCACGACCCTGCGCTACGACCACCCCGGTGCCGGTTCCTCGCTCGGTTCCTCGATGTCGCCGCGCGCTTGGGACGGCTGGGTGTCGGGCGTCGGCGAAGCGGTCGCGCACCTGCGCTCGCTCGGGGTCACCGACATCACGGTCGTCGGCGTGCGCGCCGGTACCCTCATCCTCGACGCGGCGTCCCCGGACGTCGACCGCGTCGTCTACCTCGATCCGCCGCTGTCGGGCCGGCGCTGGATGCGCGAAGTCACGTCCCTGCAACTCATGGGCGTCGGCCAGGCCGAGGGCGACCCGGGCATGTCCGCGCCGGGCCTGCACATTTCCCACGAGGCCGCCGAGAAGCTGCGCACACACAAGTGGTCGCCGAACCCCACGGTGCCGCGGCTCGTCGCCCCGCGCTCCGTCGATGGCGCCGGCTCCCCGCTGCGCCCGCTGCTCGACGGCGCCACGCGCCGCATCGACCTCGACGAGGCCGAGTTGTTCGTCGCGCCCGAGGCGTTCATCCACCACGTACCTGCCGGCGATATGCGGCGTATCGCGGAGGCCATCACTCACGCCGCCGCCACCGGGACCGGCGTGGTGGCCGCGGCGTCCGACGTCAGGAGCCACCTGCGGATGACGGCGGAGGTCGCGAACCGCCAGGGCGAGCGGATCGTCGAGCGCATCGATGTGCGCACCGCCCGCGAACTCATCACCTTCACGACCTTCGCCGAGGGGCAGACCCCGCGGGGGACGGTGCTGTTCGAGTCGACGGCGAACGAACCGGCGTGGGGCCCGACCGATATGTGGGTGCGCGCGGCGCGCGAGCACGCGGGCGAGGGCCTGCAGTGCGTGCGGCACGACAAGACCGGCGGCGGCGACGCGGGCGAGGTACACGAGGGCGAGATCGCGGTGCTGTACTCGTACGAATCGCGCGATGATGCCGAGGCGGTGGCCCGTACCCTCGACACCGATCCGGCCGATAACCTGCTCGTTGGGCTGTGCTCGGGCGCCTGGATGGCGGCCGAGACCGCGCTGCGGACGCGCGCCGGGGCGGTGCTGTTGTTCGGGATGCTGCAGTGGGCGCGTGTGCGCGAGCCGGTGGACAAGGCGTTTCTCGCGGCCCACGGTTACGACCTCAACACGATGACGATTCCGGAGGTCACCTCCGAGCATCAGCGCGAGGATTTCCGCTCAATGGTCAAGTCGCTGCTGCGCGATTTCTTCCCCATCCGCATGTGGGAGGAGCTCGGCCGCCGGGGCATCACGCAGGTACCCGGCCCGCTCCTGCACGAGCTCGACGAGGCAGCGGTGCGCACGACGGTGGTGATGACCCCGGATGACCTCGAGCACTATTGCGTCCACCGCGGCGACGAATCGCTGCGGCGCCTGCGCCGGCGCGGCTGGACGGGAACGGTGCGCTCGATCGACGTGCCCAGAGGCGACCACAATCTCTACCGCCATGATTCGCGCGAGCAGGCCCGACGTGCGCTCGCGTCCGAGGTCGCGGCGCTGCGCCGGAGACTCGAGGTGCCGGCCGGCCGCCGCACGCCCGCGGTGCCGGCATTCCCGCCCGCCCCGCGCGCGCTGTTCGTCTCGCCGCCGGACGTCTCCGCCACCGCCGACGGAGCGCGGTGGCGCGAAGCGATCGCACACTGCGGCGACATTCGGGCCGAGTTCCTCGACACGGGACGTCTCGGGGCGCTCGGCACGCTCGCCGTCATGCCGATTCCCGTCCTCACGATGCTGGGCGCGGACGCGCTTTCGCTGAGGCGCCGCGTTGTCGGGCGCATCGTGGCACGCCGGCGGCTCGCCGAACGCCTCTCCCGCGGGGACATCGACGTGCTGCACCTGTTCCGGCCGACCTTCGTCGGGTCGGTTTCTCGCCTCGTGGGGCGGATCCCGCTCGTCCTCACCATCGACCGTGCCGACATTCCGGTGTCGATCGAAGGCTCCCCTTCGGGTAAGCGAACCTGGTGGCGCCGCTCCCGGCGCGAGGTTCCGCGCGGGCTACGCTCGCTCGCGGGCTCGGCGAAGCACGTGATCGCCACGAGCGCCGAGGTGGCGGACGTCCTGCGCGGTCCGGCTGTGTCGCTGCCGGCGCATGCGGTGAGCGTCGTCCCCGAGGTATCGCGCGCGGCCGAGCGTCCCCCCGCGGAAAGGTCCGAACACACCGAGCGTCTCGCCACCACGCTGGCCGATGCTGCTTCGCGCACCGTCGGCAGCGCCGGAATCTTGGGATCCGCAACAGAAAGGCGCGCTGAGCAGCCGGCATGATATTCACCATCCACACGCGCGTGAGTGCCGAGCTCGAAGCCGAATGGGACGCGCTGGCAGAGCAGGTCGGCACCCACTTCGGCGCGCGACCGACGTACGCGTTGTCATGGCACCGCTGCACCGGCAAAGGGCGCCTCGCGGTGGCCACGGTGCACCGGAAAGTCGGGGGCCGAAAGCTACTCGTCGCGTTGCTGGGCATGCACACGCGAATCCGGGGCGGGCTGCCGGTGAAGAGGCTGCTCGGGCACGGGCTGGGCACGGTGGGAGAGGCGCTCGCCGTCGACGATGCCGCGCTCGACGCGCTCGTCGACGGACTTCGCCGTCGCGGGGCGATATTGCAGCTCACCCACCTAGAGACCGACTCTCCGCTCGTCGCCGCGTTGCGACGGAGCGGGCGCTGGAAGGTCGAGGTCGCCCTGGACGACCACTGCCCCGTGGTGGATCTGCCCGAGGGCGTGACGTCGCGCTCGCTGCGCAGCGGGTCGACACTTCGCCGGTCGGCGAGCACCCGCCGCAAGCTCGAGCGTGCGGGCACGCCGATGACCATCGAGAAGGTCACCACCGCGCAGCAGCTCGAATACTTCTGGCCCGACATCGTGCGCACCGCCGCCGCATCGGCCGATGCAGAGCGGGCCTCCGGTACCGAGCCTCGCCAGGACCTGTGCGCGACGCCGTGGGGCGAATTCACTTACGCCTTCCTCCACCAAGAGGCGACGCGCGGGCGGCTCCTGGTGTGGGGCGCGCTTTTCGGCGGGGTGTGGGGCGCCCACATGGTCACCCTTCGCAGCGGTTCCCGCGCCGAGCTGTGGCTGACCCGCTACAGCCCCCTTGCCGCATCCTCGCGCCCGGGCCATCAGCTCATCGAATCCATCTGCGACACCCACGACGAAGTCGGCATCACCGAATTCGATTTCCTCATCGGCCGCAACCCGTACAAGACCGACTGGCAGACCAGGGAGTACAGCGTCGTCACGGTCGTCGCCGCGCCCCGCACCATCGGGGTAGCGCTGTACTGGCTCCGCGGCGCCGACGCGGTGTTCTCGGCGTTGCGTGTGTTGCGCGCCAGGTTCTCCGGCACCCGCCACCCGCGCGCTTCCCCGTCGACGTCCGCCTCCCACCCCACTCCGAGTTGAGGAATAACGATGTCCGAGGACACCACCACCCCTGTCGATCACGCCGCTAACGCCGCCCGCTATCCCCTCCTCCCACCGGCACGTGTCATGCTCGACGGCTACCTCAACGCCTCGAATTCCGGCGCCTACCTGCAGGGACAGCTCGTCTTTTACCAGGGCGCCGATCTTCGCTTCGACCACCTCCTCGCCGCTGCACAGCTGATGACCGAGGAGGCCGAGGCGCTCCGAATGTACGCCGAGCGCGGCGAGGACGGCGAGTGGTCGGTCATCGAATGCCCGCCGGATCCGCAGGTCAATACGGCGCAGTACGACTTCAGCAGCGAACCCGATCCCGACGAGGCGGTCCGCGAGTTCTCGCGGGCCGCCCTCCGCGCGGGCCGCACCATCACCGATCCCGCACCCCAGGTGTCCAACTACTGTTTCCGCCTCGGCGAAGACCGAGCGGCACTGTTGTCGATCTGCCACCACGTGTTCGTCGACGGCTACGGCGGGCTCCTCGCCCGCACGCGCGTCGGCGAGCTCCTCGCCGCATGGCAGAAGGGCGAACCGAGTCCGCCACGGACGTTCGGCCGTTTCGCCGACCTCGTCGCCGAATCCGAAGAGCCCGATCCCGCCGGCATCGAGTTCTGGACGCAGATGCTCGACGGCGCGCCGACCGCCGTGTCGATGGCCTCGCGCACCGCACAGCCGGCGCCGCTATACGAGGAACTCGACCTCTACAACGAGACGTTCCTCGGCGATTTGCGGGCCTTCGACGAGAACATCAAATGGCCGCACTTCGCCGCGGCCGCCTGCATTGCCTACACCTCGGCGATCGTCGACGACACCGATGTCGTCACCGGGTTCCCCGTCGCCAACCGCACCTCGATGCAGGAGAAGATCACTCCCGCCCAGGCGATGGCCTCGCTCCCGTTGCGCGTGGAGGCGGACCCGGATGCCGCGTTCACCGAGTGCGCGGCGACGGTCCGTGCGGCGATCTCGGCGACGCGCCCATACCAGCGCCAACCGGCCGAGAAGATCCGCGCCGCCGTGCCCCAGGCATTCCGTACCGGCCGCCTCTATGGTCCGACGGTCAACATCATCCCGTTCTTCGCGCCCGGCGACGCGGGAACCCTGCGCACCGAGGCCGAGGTCATCGGCCAGGGCCCGGTCGACGACATGATGTTCGTCGTCGAGCCCTGGGAGAGCGCCGGAATCCGGATCAAGCTCTTGTTCAACCCGGCCCTCTACGACGCCGCCACCCGTGCGCTGCACGCCGAGCGCTTCGACGGCTGGGTCCGGCAGATCCAGGCCGCACCCACCACGGCTCTGCGCGAACTGGAATGTCTGACGTCGGAGGAACGGCGCCGGCACGACGAACTGGCCCACGCCACCGCGGACGAGGGCGGCCGCGCCGAGCTCGCAGACACGTGGGGCGAGCTCGTCAGCCCCGGAGACTACGCGGCCGCCGCCGGTATCGACGCGGCCGAGGTCCGCGGCCTCGCCGTTCGCACACGACTGGGCCGTCCCGCCACATTCGGACGCTCCGGTCAGGTCATCGTCCTCACGTCCGCGGGGGAGGTCGCCACCGGTTTCCGCGCCGAGGTGACCGCCACCGGCCTGCGCACTCGAGGCCGCGAGGACGAGCGTTCGGTTGTGGCCGGCAATTGGGTCGAGCTGGGCGAGCTGCGTCGCGCACTGAGCCCGCTCGCCGACCGCGTCGGATTCGACTCGAGCGACGTCACGTTCGCCCCTACTTCGCGGCGCATCGCCGTCACACTTCCGGAGACCGCGGACGACGCGGCGAGGGAGGCCGCGAAAGCCGCGCTCGACGAGGCAACCGGCTCGCCGGTCCGCGTGCGCTAGCGGGCGACCTGCACGTTCCCAAGGGTCGCCGGGCCGAGGACGAGTGGCGAGACGCCGTCGGCGTTCTCCTCGCCGAGGGTGCCCAGCTCGACGCGGTGCATCTCGTCGGCGCCGACGTTGTAGGCGTTCGACACGAGCGCGGTGAGCACCGAGCGGTCGCCGCGGCGCTCGATCCACGGGTCCTTCATCGACACCTCGACCATGGAGAATCGCGCGGTCGCGGTCACCGTGCCCTCGTACCGAGTAATCCCATCGGTAGCTTCGGCGGCGGACCTGGTGAAACTCACCCGTTCACCAGGCTGCTTTGCGGCGCCGAAACGGGGGTTGATGCCGCCTTGCGCGGCCTCCGTCGCCCGGTAGACGAGCCCGGCTTCGAGGACGAGATCGGGCTGCGCCGGTGGCGGTGTATTCGGGCCCGGTTCGGGAGAGAAGTCGATCGGGATGAAGAACTCCTCGGACGGGTTCTCCGACCCGGCGCCGGGATAGACGTAGACGCCCCAGTTCTCGCCCGGAGTCTCCTCCGGCGGATCGACGACCACGCGCGCGGTGAACTCGCCGTCGGCGTTCATTGGTTGGGCCACGCGTGCGATCGAACGGTGCATGTCGATTGGGGCCTTCGGGATCGCCTGCAGCGTCCCCGGGGGCGTCACCCACGCCATGCGGTCGTGCGGGTGCGTGCGCGCCTCGCCGGGCGAACCTCCACTCGGCTTCCACTCGTCGCCGAATCCGCTGTAGAGCACGTACACGCCATTGGGAGTTCCGGGCGGAACGGGAAGCGGGAAGCCGCCGCGGTTCGCCTCCGGGGAAAACCCGGTGCCGTGCACGAGCAGCACGTCCCCGCGGTGCACGGTGAGCCCGTCGACCGGGCGACCATCCTCGGTCGTGACGGAGACCTGAGGATTCTCGTGGACCTCCGGGAAGAAGGGCAAGTTGTCCGGGATGACCGGCGCGGCTGCGGCAGTTCCTATCAGAGCAGGAGTGACTGGTAGAAGAAGCGCCGCCGCCACGGCACCGAAGAGCCGCCTTGTCGAAGTAAACACATTGCAAGATTAGCCAAGGCTTACCTTTTGTTCAATTCCTGCCAGGCTGTCTCGAAATGACAAATGTGCCGGGACATCTGGTGAACGATGTCCCGACACATCACAGGGCTGTAGGGGAGAAACACGAAACCCCTACCGACATCATCGTTGGGGGTTTCGTGGTTGATATACGTGGTGGGAGGTCAGTCCTCGAATTGCGGATCGCCGTTTGACTCTCCAGGAAGCGCCTTCCGCGAAGAATCATCTGAAGAAGGCTGTGCCTTTGGCTCTCTGACGCTGCGAACCAGTGTGCTCGCAAACTGCATCACCGCTGGAGTTAGACCGAGTGCCGCCACGAAGGTGTTTCCACCAAGCACAATTACCACGAACGCGAAAATTAGCCCGAGGGCGACGATTACCGAAGAGAGATACTGCCCCCTCTTTACGGCATCGACATCCCCCTGGGCCAGCGTGCGGCGTTCGAAGGCTTCCGCATGGACAGCCGCCTCGGACATCGCGAGTACTCGTTCGGCAAACCCCGCCTGGACGTTGTCGTAACCCTGCAAGTCTGAGGGATGCGGAGCTTGCCCCCTCCAACTCATAGAAATGCTCTGTCGGGATACGACCCCCTTAGGCCTTACCTCGATTTCTACAGGCTCATCGGCCTCTAGAGCCTGAGTCAGCGTCTCAAGAACTTGTTCTTTGTCGTCGACAACTACCGCGCCGCGGTCGCCGACTTCATCGCTTTGGTTATGCTCTTGTCGACCATCTTGCCCGCCCTCTTGAGCTGGGCTTGCGCCCTTGCGCTGTTCATCCTCTGCGGCGTCCGAAGCGGGCGCGGCATGATGTTCATCGTATCGACGCCCCGGAGCTCCGCCCGCCGCGTTGCGCCGAGTGTCCTTGTCGTCTTCGTTGTCATGATTCAACTCTATCCTTTTCGCGAAATTTAATTGGTGTCAGATTCAGCACAACTAAGTTTCGGGGGTGCCGAGTCGGTTGTCGTCACATTATTGCGGAGCACCTAGCCTCGTGAGAGCGAAATCGAATCTAACGTTCGATGAGTTACAGACCACGCTCCCGAGAGCTCTGGCACGAAACTGGCACGCTCGCCGGGAAACCACGCATGGTAATCATCCCACCAGCGGTGGAGCCTTTCAAAGGCGGAAGTGGAGGGATTTGAACCCCCGGAGGTCTTACCCTCGCTCGCTTTCAAGGCGAGTGCATACAGGGTTTTACCAGGTCATGAGTTTTCTAAAGAGTAATGGTCAGACAAGGTTTCTGCAGGTTTGAGCAGGGGCGACAGGGAATGTGTCAACTCTGTGTCAACTAGCCCGCCAGAGTGCCGGCCGATGGCAGGCGCCCGCGATCACCAGCGGCACAGCCGCCGACAGGCCCAACCTCGAACACCACCACCGAGGAGGACCCCATGCTGCCCACCACCACAGTCGCCCTGACCATCCGCGTCGACAATGACTACGCCCACGGCCCGACGTACACCCACCTTCTCAACGTCGATGTGCCCATTCCTGGCGACGACATCAACCTCACCGAGTGGATGCTCGACCACCTCTTCCCATACACAGGCGAGGGACCCGAGTACGCCGATTCACTGGCCATCTATTCCGTCCAGATCATCAGTGCCCCAAACGATTTCGACGTCCTCCTTGGCCTAGCCGTCTCCGCGATGGGCTAGCCATCCGGGCGGCACAGCCGCCGGCGAATCAACCCTTGAACACCCACATTTCAAGGGAGGCACACCATGACCGCTACGCTCACCGACCCCTGGATCGAGCGCCAGATCACCGCCGGTCGACTGGCTCCCGGCGCCCGCGGCATGAGCCGCACCGAGGCCGCCGAGCAGTACAACCAGGCCAACTCGCTCACCGAGTCCGACGACGACTATCTGTATACGCCTGGCCAAGCACAGCAGGCCGCCCACGACGCCCTGGCCGTCATCGGCATCGAGACCGGCGACGCCCGCATCCTGCTCAGCGACGGCCGCCCCGGTCCCCGCTGCTGGTCCTACCTGGTCGAGCCCGGCCAGCTCGAGTTCGCCCTCGATCAGCACCGGCTGACGACGGGCGCATCCCTTTCCGCCGACGCCGTAATGGAGGCTCTGCCATGGTTCTGACCCCGTCTGTCGCCATCACCGCACCCGACGTCCCCGCGGCCTGGCTTGGTTGCGAGGCCTGCTACGGCGCAGGCCGACTCGTCGGCCGCTGGTACCCGGTGACCGAGATCGGTGACGTAACACCCGAGACCCTGCACGGCCACCCCACGACGCATGAGGAGGTCGTCTGCATGGACACCGATGGCCTGCCCGTCGACGGCGAGCCGTCGCAGGAAACCGCGGCCCGGTGGGGCGAGATCTACGAAGAGGTCGGCGACACCCAGTGGCCGGCACTGTGCGCCTGGGTCCACAGCGGCAGCTACATCGCCGAGGGCGACACCGACTTCCCATCCGTCTCCGACTTCGAGGAGGCATACGCCGGTTGCTGGGACAGCTTCCGCGACTATGCCCACCAGCTCGCCGAGGACATCGGCCTGTTCGAGGGGCTCGACAGTGAGCACGTCGCGGTCCGGTACTTCGACTGGGACTCGTGGATCAGGGACCTGGAGATGGACTACAGCGTCGAGCGTGACGGACACGGCGGCGTCTACATATTCAGGAGCCTGTGATGGCCGGAGCAACGTTGCAGGACGCCGTCGACCTCATCCCCGAGGCCTGGCACGACGACATCGCCGCCGACGCCGAATCCCAGGACTGCGACGTGTGCTACGCCGTATCCACCGGTGGACTGCGCGCCGGAACTATCGAGCGAGTGCAGCGTTATTTCGCCGAGCGCGAGGCCGACGCCGACTGGCAGGCACTGTCACAGGGCCAGCAGCTTGACGAGTGCTTCCCGGCCTACTGCGGCATCGGCTGGCCCGACCTACTCGACGAGCTGGGAATCACCACGGTCTACGCCACCCAGACCACCCACTGACCGGTGCGCCGCCCGGCGCACCCGAGGACCCCGGCGCCCGCATACGGTGCCGGGGGTCACCTCATTCGACCGGCCTGTGTGACCTTCATCTCTTGACTGAGTAGTTATAATCTGAAGCATATTATCCGGGCGTAGCGTGCAACCTCCGCCGCCCAGCTTCAGTCCTCGCGGACGCCACTTTCATGCGATAGAACTGCCCTGTGCCAGAAACCGCAGCGTTTCACCCGGCCACAGGGTTGTCGAGTTTCGCGCCAGGTAATCCCCTGCCGAGTCATTCGTGCGCCCGACGCGCCGACCGCCGGGTCTTGCGCTTTCATGGAAAATCCATGAATCTGTAAATGTCTGGCTAGCACGACATTTACTATGAGGGCCGCGAACCGAAGGAGGGAACATGCCGGGGAGCAAGGTTGCGTCCGTGGGACCATGGAGTCATGCCCGTGTCCGACAGCCGCCTGACCCCGCAGCAACTGCGGGGTCGTGACGTGCGCCGGAAAGCTCTGGCTGCCGTGCTGATCGACAGCCGCAAGGCAGCCGGACTGACCCAGGCCCAACTCGCCGAGCGTGCGGGACTGGCGCGGTCCACGATCATCACCATCGAGCAGGGCAAGGCCGGGATCAGCAGCGACGCACTCTGGGAGATCGCCAAGGCCGTCGAACGGCCTCTCAGCGAGATCATCGCGGCCGTCGAGGCCGACGACGCCGCTGCCGCCAGCCTCCAGCCCGACAACTAGGCCTTCATCGCCCGCACGCCGGGCACACGTATCACCCACTTTCAGCCGACGCACGACGTGCGCACGGCCGACTCACTGCACCCTCATCGGGGAGGAACCATGCCACAACCCACCTATTACGAGGTCCTCGGACTCGACCCCCGAGCGTCGTCTCCCGACCTCGCCCAGCAGTTGACCCACCAGCTCACACAGGCACCGCCCGGTCCTGGACGGCAATACATCGAGCAGGCCCGGGCCGTTCTCTGCGACGAGGGCAAGCGCCGTCACTACGACGCCCGGCTCAACGATCCACAGGCCCCTGCGTGGACGCCGAACGAGCTGCACGAGCTGGCCCTTACCGCGCCCACCCCGGCACGCACGGGCCTTGTCGCCGCATTCGCCGAGACGAGGGTCAAGGTGCTTTCGGGTGTCGTCGCAGGGCTGGCACTGATCCTGGCCATTGCCGTGACTGCCGTCGCGTGCAGCGGCTCCGACGGCGGGTTGTCGCCGACCGCGTCTGACGGCTCCGTTCAATCGAGCGCGCAGACCAGCGGTGACAGCGACCAGGTCTGCAGGCCTGCTCGCGGACGAGCGGTGTGGAACGCCGAGTGGGAGAAGGAGAAGAGACCTGACTACCTGCTCAAGCTCACCGCGCAGACCGATCTGCCCTCCGAGGTCGCACAGAAGCTGTCCAACCCGCGACTAGCCTCGGGCCTGAAATTCATGACCCAGTACCAGGACAAGACCATCGGTGTGGGCGAGGTCAACTCGACTATCGGAGGACCTGCGGTCTACGTCGCCCAGTACGACGCAGACGGCGCTCTCGTAAAACTGCACACGATCCGCCAGCAGAGCGACACGACTGCCATGCCGACACCATTTGACCAGGCCGAGGACATTTCGGGCGGATACATGCGCGTACAGGCGGACGGCGTAGAGATCCCCTCGGAAGCCAACGGCGTCGAGGCCACCCAGCAGTACGTCGTCAACGCACTGCCCGACGCTTTCGACCGGTCGAAAGTATGGGTCCTGCTCCGCGGCGGCACCAAGCTGTACCGCGGCACTCTCTACGCCAACGCGCCGGACTCTGGCTGCTGAACCGTCACACCCATCAGATAGAAGGAGAACACCCGTCATGTCCATCACTCTCAAGCGAGCCATCGCCACCACCACCCTGGCCACCACGGGAATCGCAGGCACCCTCGGCGTCGGAGCCCTGGCCGCCGCACCGGCCGGCGCCAAGGTCGACAGCGGCACCTACACGATCCGCTCGACCAACGTCGGGATCACCTCGCTACCAGGCAAGGCAGTCGTGAGCGGCAACAAACTGATCATGCCGGGAGCCCCTGCCCTCGTGCTGCACTCGACACCCCGTGGTGCCTACGCCGATTTCGGCGTCACGCGCTATACCTTCACGAAGCGGAACGGTCAGCTCTACAGCGGCAAGATCATGGTCGGCCCTATCCAGACAGGCACCATCACGCTGCGCAAGCGCTGATCGTCGAGGCTGAAACCTGGGAGCACACCACAGCCACGTTCACCGTCTTCAACCCCCAGGACGGCCGCGAGTGGTGCTGGAAGTCGGGGAACTTCGACAGGAATCTACATTCATACGGCAAACATGGCCGATCATGTCCGAGGTGCGGAACGCTCATCGTGCGAGAGCAGTTCATGAACCGAGGCGCGCACTTCTGTCGGAGGTGTCAGCCCCCGCCACGGAGTAGGCACTGACCGGAGTCGGTGGACACCCAGGCTCGGTTTTACTTGCATGTGCAAGTAAAACCGAGCCATATATAAAAGGGCACCTGTGTGTTAGGGACGTGCTTCGGATAGCAGGGTTCTGATGATCGGGTAGCGCGAGTATGAGCATCGGATAGCGGTGCCGGTCCTCGTGTGCTCGTGTCGGTTCTACGCGTGGCAACCAGGCTGCGCGTGGATCCGAACAGGAGGCACGGGTGACTGATTACCGATTGGTGATGTCGCTACTGCTGCAGGACAGGTCCTACCGGGACATCGAGGCGATCGCGGGTTGCTCGCATCGCACGGTCGCGAAGGCGAAGAAGGTCTGCCACGAGCACGGGTTGACCGCCACGAGCCAGGTCGAGGCGCTCAGCGTCGAGGAGATCGACGTCTTGTTCGCCGATGGGCGCAAGACGCCGTCGAAGGAGTTCGTCGCCTTCGACGTGGCGGCTGCCGTGAAGAAGCGCACGGGCAAGAAGAAGCTGCCGCTGCGGGTGCTGTGGGCCAACTACCTCGACACTGACGGCACGCCGGGGCAGCGGCACTACAGCTACCAGCGGTTCTGCCAGATCATCGGCGAGTACGTCGAGGTCAACGAGCTGACGATGCGGATCACGCACGTGCCCGGGCACACGATGCAAGTCGACTGGGCGGGCACGAAGATGGCCATCTTCGATCCCGTCACCGGCACCAAGACCACAGTGTCGGTGTTCGTGGCATCGCTGCCGTACTCGGGGATGGTCTTCGCCTGCGGCTGCCTGGACGAGAAGATGCCGAACTGGCTCGACGCGCACTTGCAGGCGTTCGAGTACTTCGGCGGCGCGGCGCAGGTGATCGTCCCCGACAACGCCTCCACGGCGTCGAACCAGATCGCCCGCGGTGACCGGGCCCGCGAGGTCAACCGTGAGTACCGGGACTTCCTCGAGTACCACCAGACCGCTGCCGTGCCCACTCGGCCGGTGCGCCCGACAGACAAGGGCAACGTCGAGGCCGGGGTGAAGGTGGTGACCAACTGGGTGATCGGACGGCTGGCCGATCGGCGCTTCGCCAGCCTGGACGATGCGAACGAGGCGATCGCCGCCGAGGTCGAGGCGATCAACGACCGGACCCCGTTCCGCGGCCAGAAGACCAGCCGCCGGGAGCTGTTCACCGAGCACGAGCAGTCGGAACTGTTCGACCTTCCCGAGGCCCGCTGGCAGCCAGTCATCTGGAAGAAGTCCAAGGTCAACAGGGATTACCACGTGGAGATCGCCACGGTGAAGTACTCGGTGCCCTACACCTTCGCTGGCCAGCACGTCGATGTGAAGATCACCGGCCCCACACTCACTGTCATGGCTGGCGGGGAGGTCATCGCCTCCCACGCCGTCTCCGGTAGGCGGCACGCCTTCGTGACCGACCCTGACCATGTTCCCGCGCAGCATCTGCAGTCATCGGACCTGTGGTCGCGGGCGTATTTCGTGCGCCAGGCCCACAAGATCGGACCGCACACCGTGGCCGCGATCAGTGAGGTCCTGGATCGCCAGCGGATCGAGGCTCAGGGCTACCGCTCGTGCCAGAACATCCTCGCCCTGGCCCGCGGGGACAACAAGATGCTGCTCGAGCGGGCCTGCGGGCAGCTGGTCTCCGAGACCTCACGCCGGGCGATCAGCTACACCGCCGTCAAGCAGCAGCTGGCGGCCCTGAGGGCCCAGGCCGCCGCTCGACCCACCACCACGACCGCAGCGACGACGCCGGCGACCGCAACGCCTGTAGCGGTACCGCCGGATCGGCGAGATACCACCGGGGCGCATCTGGCCGGGCCGGAGCAGTTCAGCCTCGCCGTCCTCACCGGAGGCCCGAGCAGCGGCACCGCGGGGCGGGAGGAGCTGCAGTGACTGATCGTCATCTCACCGACGCCGACATGCCACTGTTCACCCAGTTGCGGATGACCGCGTTCGGCCAGACCGTCATCGACTTGGCCAACGATCCCGCCTGCGACGAGTGGACCTTCTCGGAGAAGATCTTCCACGCCCTGGACAAAGAGATCACGGCCAGGCAGGAACGCCGGACCCAGAAACTACTCAAGGCCTCCAGATCGCCAAACCCTGATGCTTGCGTAGAAGAGATCCGCTACCTGCCTGACCGCAACGTCAACCGCGAGCTAATCGCACGACTTTCCAGCTGTCAATGGATCGACGCCACCCGCAATCTCGTCGTGCTCGGCCAGTCCAGCGTGGGCAAGACCTACCTCGCCCAGGCGCTGCTCAATGCCGCGTGCCGAAAGTACTACACCGCGAGGTTCTTCCGGCTCGACGACCTGGCCAACCGGCTCGCCGTGCTGGAGCCGACCTCGCAGCGCAGGCTGGACTTCCTCACTGATCTGCACAACTGCGACCTGCTGGTTCTCGATGACTTCCTGACCACGCCGGTGGCTCCGCACACCGCGGCGGAGCTGCTCAACATCCTTGCCGCTCGGGAAGGGCGGGGCTCGACGCTGGTGACCTCGCAGTTCGATCCGCCAGATTGGTACAAGTCGCTCCAAGACGCGGTCATCGCCGAATCGATCCTCAACCGGATCGTCGCCGGCGCCGAGATCATCGCCCTCGACGGCCCGAACATGAGACGGCACCTCGCCACGGCAACGCCATAGCGGCCCAGCGGTCGGACGGGCAGATGCCGCTATCCGATGCCCGTCCGACCGCTACCCGATCATCAGAACCGCGCTTTCCGAAAGGCGTCCCAAACACCGGTGACCGCGTCGAGGACCTCGAGGGTGTCGCCGGCCCAGTCGACCAGCATCGTCCTGCCGGGTTCGTGATGCAGCGTGGCCACGACGTCCTTGATGCGGGCGTGGTCGGCGAACAGGGCGCAGTACTGGGAGTACCCGTACTTCTTCCCGGCCCCGACGGGGTCCGCGAGATATTTGCCCCAGGCCTGCTGGATGGTGAAGTGCCGGTTGAACTTCATCGACGCCAGCACCCGATCAAAATCGGGCTTGGTGTAGTCCTCCGAGACGCGTTTGCGCCCGTCGGGGAACATCCCGGCGATCTCGGCCGGGTTCATCGACGACGCTTGGCCGGCGGTGATGCCGTACGCGGTGATCGTCTTCTTCACCGCCGCGATCTCCCGACGCGAACACCCGACGGCGGCGACGATCTCGCTGTAGCTATGCCCGGCCAGCGCCAACGTCATGATGGCCTTGTACTCGGCCACATCAGCCTCCTCAAATAGGAAGAAGCGGCGCAGTCGCGCCGCCTCACCCCGAGCAGACCACCCCGCCCGCCCTAAGGAGTACCGAGTCGCCGGAATCGAAGTACCGGATCGCCGGACTAGGCGTACCCACTAGCCCTATCTGCCACTTCGACGGCGTCCGCGTTCTCGGGGTCGATTAGCACAAGCGGAAACACGTCCGCGGCGACGGTTCGTCTTCGTTCGTCACCGTCCTGGTCGACCTGACCCCGGTGGTGGACGGCACCGGCCCGTCGCGCCTGCTGGACATGGTCCCCGGGCGCTCGGCGAAGGTGCTCACCGAGTGGCTCGATGCCCGCGACCAGGTGTTCCGTGACCGAGTCAAGGTTGTCACGATGGACGGATTCGCCGGCTACCACGCCGCCGCCGCCAAAACCGTGCCCGCTGCTCGGACGGTGATGGATCCATTTCACGTCGTGCAGCTTGCCGCCGACAAGCTCACCGTGTGCCGCCAACGCATCCAGCAGGCCACCACGGGGCACCGCGGCCGCACCGGCGATCCCCTTTACGGGATCCGCCGGACCCTGCGCACTCGGGTCGAACTGCTGACCGACAAACAGAAGGTCCGCCTGTTCAAGGCGTTCACCGCCCACGATGCGCACGCGGCGGTGGAGGTCACCTATGGCGTTTACCAGCGACTCATCACTGCATACGAGGCCTCGGGCAGACGGGAGGGCAAGATTGCGATGTACAAACTCCTGCGCTCGATCCGGTCCGGCGTACCCAAGGAACTCCCGGAGCTCGCGCAGCTCGGACGCTCTCTCTGGAAGCGCCACCGCGAGATCCTGGCATACTTCGACACCCGGGCTTCCAACGGCCCGGTCGAGGCCATCAACGGTCG
The DNA here is from genome assembly GCF_001659785.1 of Dietzia timorensis. Lineage (NCBI taxonomy): Bacteria > Bacillati > Actinomycetota > Actinomycetes > Mycobacteriales > Dietziaceae > Dietzia > Dietzia timorensis. The sequence continues at coordinate 432,548 of NZ_CP015961.1, read as the reverse complement.
CCTCGAGCACCTGCGCGGAATCGCCCTGGGCTTCCGAAACCTCAACCACTACATCTTGCGGTCACTGATCCACTCCGGTCAGCTTCAGGACCGGATCAATGCACTCTGATTCCGGAAGGGCCGGTTAACTGGAGGGGTCCGCCGGGGCGAGACGGATCGAGAGTGCCTCGCAACGAAGTTTTCGTTGCGAGGCACTCTCAGTGGGTCAGAATTCCGAACAATTCTTCTTACGGGATAGTAAGTCCCCACGCCGCGCGGGCATCGCGGCCCGAGTAGTCAATTGCAATCGACTTCTCATTGGTGTACTCGTTGATGGCATTCGGGCCCATCTCACGGCCGAATCCGCTCTGCTTCACACCTCCGAACGGCAGTTGGCCTGACAGGGCGTGCCAGTCATTGATCCATACGGTGCCAGCCTCAAGTCGATGCGCTAGGTCCATTGCGACCGTATAGTCGGTGGTCCAAACGCCGGCCGAGAGTCCGTACTCACTGGTGTTGGCCTCTGCCACGACGGCATCGATATCGTCGTATGCCATCACTGAGACCACAGGGCCGAAAATCTCCTCCGTAGTGATCTTCATGTCAGGTGTGACGTCGGTGAAGATTGTCGGAGGAACCCACATGCCTTCCCTGTTCAGGTCAGCAGGAAGTTCGGCCTGGAATGCGACGGTTGCCCCATCCTTCTTACCGCTGTCAATGAACCCTTCCACGCGTTCCCGCTGAGCTCGGTTCATCAAGGGTCCGATGTCGGTGCTCATATCTGTGGGATCACCGATAGTGAGCTGCGATGCGCGCTGGACAAGGCGATCAACGAACTCGCGATAGATGGTTCGGTGGACGAACAACCGGGTGCCGGATTCACATGCTTGGCCGGCGTGGACCAAGAAGGCCCAGAGTGATCCGTCTACCGCCAGGTCGAGGTCGGCGTCGGGGAGCACGATGTTTGCTCCCTTTCCGCCGAGTTCCATGGTGACCTTCTTGACACGCTCTGCAGCGTTCGCCATGACCGTCCGTCCAGTGGCAGTGGACCCCGTGAATGAGACCTTCCGGACCTTTGGGTGCTTGGTAAGATGCCCACCGACTTCGGCTCCATCACCAGTGATGACATTGAATACGCCATCGGGCAATCCCGCAGCCTTGAGCACCTCGGCCAAGATGAGAGCCGTTGACGGCGTCTTCTCGTCGGCCTTGAGCACGACAGAGTTGCCCGCTGCGATTGCCGGGATCGACTTCCACACCGTGAGGAGCAGTGGAAAGTTCCACGGAACGATTCCTGCGACGACGCCAATCGGTTCACGACGAATGATGCCGACTACGCTGCCGCTTACCATGGTCGGCTGATCGGTGACGTGTCGTCGCGCCAGGTCGGCAAAGTAGCGGATATGCATGACTGGGAAGCCGACAGAGAGACCTTGAGCGAGCCTGACCGGTGTGCCGTTCTCTCGCGAGGCGAGCAAACTGATTTCTTCGGCGCGGGCTTCGATCGCATCCGCTGCGCGGTCGATTACCGCCGCCCGCTCATGCATCGGAGTTTCGCGCCAGCCGCTGCTGGCGAAAGCCGCTGCGGCGGCTTCGACCGCAGCGTCGACCTCCGCGGTTCCTCCCTTGGCTAGCGTGGCAATCACCGTGCCATCACCCGGGCTGACCACGTCATAGGTTTCGTCGGTATCGACAGACTTGCCGTCAATGAAGAGTGAGTAGTGCGTCATGTTCCCAGAACCAACTTTCTGAACTTGAATGTGTACTCAGCTTCCTTAGCCCAGGAAAGTGTCCTGTGGTGTGTGGTGCTGGTCATGAAACTCAAGCCTCTTCGTAGGTGATGATGCCGCGCAAATTTTTGCCATCCAACATGTCTTTGTATCCTTGGTTAACCTGGTCGAGGGTGTAGGTAGTAGTGACCAGTTCGTCGAGCTTGAGTTCTCCCTCCATATACCAGTCGAGCAGGCGGGGGATATCAATGCGGGGATTCGATGATCCGAACAGACCGCCGCGAATTTCCTTCTCGTACAAGGTGAGGGTTAACAGATCCAGGTCGACCTTTATTTGATCGCCCGGTGCACTCGAGGTCAGAACCAGCACTCCCCGTTTGCCGACCAGCTTCAGTGCTGGCTCCACCAGCTCGCCCTCAGCAACGCTGGTGGTCAGGATGGCCCGATGCGCCAGGGTGCCCCGAGTTAGCTCCGCGATAAGGGGCAGGGCTTCCTCCATGCTTGCGGCCACATGCGTTGCGCCGAACTCCTTGGCGCGCTCTCGTTTGTAAGCCACAGTGTCGATCGCAATGATGTTCTTGGCACCTGCGAGGCGGGCACCTTGTACTGCGTTCATGCCGATTCCGCCGACGCCAATCACGGCCACCGTGTCTCCGGGCTGGGTGCCCGCGGTGTGAAATGCCGAACCCCACCCCGTCGTGACGCCACACCCTACGAGCGCGGCCCGATCAAGCGGAACATCGTCACGGATCTTGATGACATTGTCCTCGTGGACAACAACATACGGGGAGAAGGTTCCCAGCAAGCACATCGTCCCTACGCCTTTGCCACGCGCTTGGACCCGGTGGGTCCCGTCCGAGAGCGCCACTCCTCCGAAGAGGTGGGCTCCGAGATCGCAAAGATGCGAATGTCCACTGACACAGGAGTAGCAACGGCCGCAGGAGGGGATAAACGCCAGCACGACGTGGTCGCCCGGCACGATTCCCTTGACTGCGGAGCCGACTTCCTCAACGATTCCGGCGCCTTCGTGTCCACCGACCATAGGCTCCAAGCCGACAAAGATGCCGGAGTCGATATGGTCGTCCGAATGACAGAGCCCCGACGCTGCGAGTTTGACTCGTACTTCATCAGGCCGAGGATCACCCAGTTCGATCTCTTCGACTGACCAACCCTTGTTCGCGCCAGGCTCCCAGCAAATCGCGCCTCGTGTTTTCATCAGAAAAATCTCCTGTCTCTTCTCGATATTCCTCAGTCGCTCCGCGCGGCCAAGGAGGTTGATAGGAACAAATGGGGATGTCAAAATTTGCTACACGCTGGCCGATTCAGTGTGTGGAGAACCACCATCCCTGATAGCAGTCGCTGTCATAGCCAACCTTCTCTCGCTGAGGTTGTTTGAGCGAACAAGCCAGGCCCACTCGGCTGACCCACCACGCGCTGCCACTCCCAAACGGACGACTGTGTCCTGCGCCACAAGTAGAACACAGACCACATCTTGCCGCAAGCCCCGCTGATTCATGGGGCGTGATGGAGTCGGGTTTCTACGGATGTTGTGTCCGGCGGGTCGTGTAGACGTGTTTGGGCGCCGGCTGGCGCTGCCGGTGGGCGGGTCTCCGGGTGGTGCTGTCGTGGGTGGGCAGGTGGGGTCAGGCCGGTTTGGGGATCGCGGCGATCGTGTGGAACACCGCTTCGATGGCGGTGGCCCAGGGCCAGGTCTCGGGGATTTTGACCCGTCTACGTCGGCTGCTGCGGGTCAGTAGGGCGGCGACGTGGAGGAAGCGGTAGCGCATCGCTTTGGGCTCGCACGCTGCGAGGATGGTGGCGGCGCCGGTGCAGGCCAGCATCCGGGTCCAGGCGACGAGGTCGGCGGCGATCATCACCGCCACCAGCCATGCCTGGTTGAGAGCGAACTCTCGCGAGGGCAGACGGCCCAGGCCGGTGTCTTTGGCGTGGCGGATCCGGTCCTCCACCCGGGCGTGCGCCCGATGCCTGGCCTCGAGGAACTGCAGTTGACCGGTGGCGGTGTTGGTGACGAACGCCTGGTAGCGCCACCCGTCGAGTTCCTCGAACATCGACAACTGGGCGCCGGGGTGGGGCCGCTCACGGCGGACGATGACCCGCATCCCGTCGGGCCACTTGGCGAGCATCCTGGGCGGCAGCAGTCCAGTCAGCTCGGCGATCTCCGCGCCCGGCCTCAGGTCGCCGTCTTGATTCACCGCTGGCCCCCACGCGGTGTCGGGGGCGATCGCGATGGCCCGGCGGATTCCGGCGGTGATCGAGAAGCCGACCGAGTACTCCACCCGCCGACCACGGATCCGATTCTGCTCGGAGATCCACTCCAACAGGTCATGGGAGGCGCCGGCGCCGTCGGATCGGATCAGCACATCACGCCGATGGGCGGCGGGAATCTGGGCGATGGCTTGCCCCAGGACGTCGATGTGGTCGGCCGCGGTGTTCGACCCCGCGTTGCCCGGCCGCAAGCTCGCAGCGAGGAACTCTTCTGTGTTGTCGCACCACACGCCGATCGGGTGGTAGCCGAAGGTGCGCTTGTAGGTCGGCGCGCTCTGTTCTTTCTCGCTGTGGGTGACCACGATGGTGGCGTCCACATCGAGCACGACCGTGTCCCCCAGATCCCGGCCCGCGCACTTGGAGGCCGGCACCCCGCCGGGCAGCTGGGACCACACATGCCGCCGCGTACGGGCCCGCGCGACCTGGATCTTTTTGCGTTTACCAGCGGTGACCTCGTCCAGGGCGCGCCACACCGTCGGAGAGGAGGCGACCGGACCCAGGACAGTGGATTGGTGGCGCAGGACGCGGATGTCGGCGATGGACGTGCCGCCACCTGTGAGCATCACCGCGACATCGGTCAACACCCTGCCACGGTCATGGATCGGGATGGATCGGCGCTGCGCCATGGCCCCCGACAGCTCGGCGGTCAGGCCGACGCGATCAGCCAGAAGACGCGGCGCGATGACCCCGGCATGAGCAATCACCCCGACATCCTCGACGGAGAACGACAGACCAGACGACCACGAAGTACGCTTCACCTACCGAGTGCTTTCTGCTTGAGGATCAGGAACCTTAAACAAGTCCCAGTTTCCCCTGTTCAGGAAGCACTTCGGTCTATTTTCACCCAGCGATCCGCAGATCCCCGTGAACTACCGGGGTTAGCGGGAACACTCCAATCGATGCCGTTTCATTCATGGATGCGGTCGATCGCGGAGCGTCAATCGGGCTGAGTCCCAGCCACGGACCGCGCCGCTATAGCTGGACTGTGCCTTACCCTCATGACCGAAATCCGAATCTCCATCTAACGGCGCGGCTCGTACGAGCATTGGACGTAATCCAGCAGCACTCCACGGATCTGCTTCGCATCCCGAACGCCCTCTCTGCGAGAGAACTCCGACATCTCTTCGAAGCAGCAACCCTGCTACAAGGCCAAGCGGCAAGCACCACCTGGTCACCGTTTGAATTCACCATCGATGCCACCGATCGCCCCACACTCACTGCGGGGTCACGCATCAATGTCGCGGTTACGCAGAGACTAACCCCGCTGATTCATGGGGCGTGATGGAGTCGGGTTTCTACGGATGTTGTGTCCGGCGGGTCGTGTAGACGTGTTTGGGCGCCGGCTGGCGCTGCCGGTGGGCGGGTCTCCGGGTGGTGCTGTCGTGGGTGGGCAGGTGGGGTCAGGCCGGTTTGGGGATCGCGGCGATCGTGTGGAACACCGCTTCGATGGCGGTGGCCCAGGGCCAGGTCTCGGGGATTTTGACCCGTCTACGTCGGCTGCTGCGGGTCAGTAGGGCGGCGACGTGGAGGAAGCGGTAGCGCATCGCTTTGGGCTCGCACGCTGCGAGGATGGTGGCGGCGCCGGTGCAGGCCAGCATCCGGGTCCAGGCGACGAGGTCGGCGGCGATCATCACCGCCACCAGCCATGCCTGGTTGAGAGCGAACTCTCGCGAGGGCAGACGGCCCAGGCCGGTGTCTTTGGCGTGGCGGATCCGGTCCTCCACCCGGGCGTGCGCCCGATGCCTGGCCTCGAGGAACTGCAGTTGACCGGTGGCGGTGTTGGTGACGAACGCCTGGTAGCGCCACCCGTCGAGTTCCTCGAACATCGACAACTGGGCGCCGGGGTGGGGCCGCTCACGGCGGACGATGACCCGCATCCCGTCGGGCCACTTGGCGAGCATCCTGGGCGGCAGCAGTCCAGTCAGCTCGGCGATCTCCGCGCCCGGCCTCAGGTCGCCGTCTTGATTCACCGCTGGCCCCCACGCGGTGTCGGGGGCGATCGCGATGGCCCGGCGGATTCCGGCGGTGATCGAGAAGCCGACCGAGTACTCCACCCGCCGACCACGGATCCGATTCTGCTCGGAGATCCACTCCAACAGGTCATGGGAGGCGCCGGCGCCGTCGGATCGGATCAGCACATCACGCCGATGGGCGGCGGGAATCTGGGCGATGGCTTGCCCCAGGACGTCGATGTGGTCGGCCGCGGTGTTCGACCCCGCGTTGCCCGGCCGCAAGCTCGCAGCGAGGAACTCTTCTGTGTTGTCGCACCACACGCCGATCGGGTGGTAGCCGAAGGTGCGCTTGTAGGTCGGCGCGCTCTGTTCTTTCTCGCTGTGGGTGACCACGATGGTGGCGTCCACATCGAGCACGACCGTGTCCCCCAGATCCCGGCCCGCGCACTTGGAGGCCGGCACCCCGCCGGGCAGCTGGGACCACACATGCCGCCGCGTACGGGCCCGCGCGACCTGGATCTTTTTGCGTTTACCAGCGGTGACCTCGTCCAGGGCGCGCCACACCGTCGGAGAGGAGGCGACCGGACCCAGGACAGTGGATTGGTGGCGCAGGACGCGGATGTCGGCGATGGACGTGCCGCCACCTGTGAGCATCACCGCGACATCGGTCAACACCCTGCCACGGTCATGGATCGGGATGGATCGGCGCTGCGCCATGGCCCCCGACAGCTCGGCGGTCAGGCCGACGCGATCAGCCAGAAGACGCGGCGCGATGACCCCGGCATGAGCAATCACCCCGACATCCTCGACGGAGAACGACAGACCAGACGACCACGAAGTACGCTTCACCTACCGAGTGCTTTCTGCTTGAGGATCAGGAACCTTAAACAAGTCCCAGTTTCCCCTGTTCAGGAAGCACTTCGGTCTATTTTCACCCAGCGATCCGCAGATCCCCGTGAACTACCGGGGCTAGACTCCCTAGTGGTCACCTACTGTGGTGCGGTCCTGCTGAGGCTGCTGAATATACTCGTTGGCGATGCACCAGACATCACACTCTCACTGGGTTGGCCCGCTCCGGAAGGTCTGCCCGTGGATCAGGATCGGTTAGCTGGTCGCCTGGTATTTGACGCTTCACTGTCCATTCTGCATTTTCCCGTTGACGCGGTCAATCACGTCTGCCGGTTCTCTGACCCCGTGGCGTATCGACTCGCTATCAGTGACTTGCAGCGAAGGCTCGACGAGCGGAGTAAAATCGCCTCGTATTCGGACAAGGTGAGACGTCTGATAGAGAAGCGTCCCGCAGATTGTGGAAGTCAGTGGATTGCAGACGAACTCTCCATCTCTACGAGCACACTTAAGCGGCGCCTCTCTGAGGAAGGGATGACCTATCGCGGACTGCGCCAGTCGGTCATTCGTGAGTACGCGATTCTTCGTTTACTGGACGGATCTGTGTCCGCGAGCGAGATCGCCACGGACCTCGGATATAGCGACCTCGCCAGCTTTTCACACGCTTTCAAGCACTGGACCGGCCACCCGCCGACGGGGTTCCGTCGTAGGTAGCGCTGCCTCTTGGTTGACTCGTACAGGGCAACTGGCGATGCACGGTGCCTTCAGCTTCGCCCTTTCTTTGGGCGTGGCGTTCAATAGCTTCAGGCTCCGCCGACATCCTCGACGTATTCGGGCCTGGTGCTCGCGGCGGTGAGTTTGGCCTAAGCCCTCGAGTTTCTCTGTGACTGCAAAAAGTGTTCAACCTCGACCACGATGAACAGGGCAGTGGCAGTAATAACAGTGCGGCCCTCTGCATCCTCCATCGTGGACGTGAGGTCCAATTTCCGGCCATCGCGAGACCGAACTGCAGCGCGCAGGATGTACGGGGTGTCGAGTAGTGCTGGCGCAAGATACTCGAGCTCGAGACGGCGCGTCACGGCGAGCTCGCCGACCGAATAGAGCAAGAAGCCGAAGAGGTCGTCAATCACGGTCGCTACCGCGCCGCCGTGTGCAATGCCGGGTGCCCCGACGTGGCGCTGGTCGAACTGGTGGTGTGCGACGACGCCGTCTCCGTCACGCCGTACCGAGAGGAAGTGACCATTCGGGTTCTCTGGTCCACAGCCAAGGCAGTTGGGGTGGTGGGGAGGAAGCTCGGAGGAACCGGATTCCATGCGCGTAAACGAGCGCACCCAGGTGTCGATATCGGTACCTATCGGCCCGCCGGCCTTGTCGCGAAATGTGTCCATGTCCAGACCTTCCTGTCGATGAAGTTGTGCTGGGTGCGATACCTCGGCTTGTGGCGACGGAGATATCGCCGACACCCGTACGTCCGACCCGTGACCCAACCTCCACCTGGCGTCCAAGGGGCCGGGAGGCCGGTGCGGGTGGCCTGAGCAACTGGCTGCCGACGGCGCGATAGTCAGGTCGACAAGGCCGACTGAGCCGGGACACCATGTACTGTACGAACATACAGTATGCGGTACCGACGTATAGTCTAGTTTGGGGGCTCTTCCGGATCCGGAGTGCGTAGCGGGGATGCTGCGGTGATGCGGTGAGGCACAAGATGTAGGGGTCCTGGGGGTGTGAGGATTGCGGTTCCTACACCTGCACCCAGAACCACCCAGGACCCGCTTTGAACGCTACCGCCAGCCTGCTTGCCGACACCATCTGCCGCACCGTCGAGCTCGGGGTCACCATCACCGACGCCGCGGTGGCCGACGAGTTCACGCACCTGTTCTGCTCCCCGGTCACGCTGGACCCGGTGTGCGCCGACTGCGGGACGGAGGGGAGGCTGCGTGACCACGTCCAGCGGAAGGTCACGGATCTACCGATCGTCGGCCATCCCACCAGACTGCACGTACGCATACCCCGCTTCACCTGCGACAACATCGAATGCGAGACGCGGATTTTCCAGCAGCGGATGCCGGCGTTGGCTAAGCCGCGGGCCAAGACCACCCGCCGCTGCAGCCGCTGGATCCTGCAGCGCCTGGCGATCGACCGCACCAGCGTGTCCGCCGTCGCGAAGGCCCTCGGGCTGGGCTGGGACCTGGTCAACGACCTGGCGGTCACCGAGACCCGCGCCATGGTCTACGACCAGCCCGGACACTTCGACGGCGTCCGCATTCTCGGGGTCGATGAGCACAAATGGAAGCACGTCCGCGGCGACGGCACGTCCTCATTCGTCACCGTTCTCGTCGACCTCACCCCGGTCGTGGACGGCACCGGCCCGTCTCGTCTGCTGGACATGATCCCCGGGCGCTCGGCGAAGGTCCTCACCGAGTGGCTCAACGCCCGCGACCAGGCTTTTCGAGACCGAGTCAAGGTGGTCACGATGGACGGATTCGCCGGCTACCACACCGCCGCCGCCAAAGCCGTCCCCGAAGCACGCACGGTGATGGACCCATTCCACGTCGTGCACCTGGCCGCCGACAAGCTCACCGTGTGCCGCCAACGCATCCAGCAGGCCACCACCGGACACCGGGGACGGACCGGCGATCCGCTGTACGGCATCCGCCGCACCCTGCGCACCCGCGCTGAGCTACTGACCGACAAGCAGAAGGTCCGCCTGTTCAAGGCGTTCACCGCCAATGACGCGCACGCGGCGGTGGAGGTCACCTACAGCGTCTACCAGCGACTCATCGCCGCCTACGAGGCCTCGGGCAAGCGGGAGGGCAAGATCGCGATGTACAAGCTCCTGCGCTCGATCCGGGCCGGGGTGCCCACCGAACTGTGGAGTGTTCCCGCTAAAGTGGCCACTGCAATTAAGCGGCGAGTCGTATATGTCTCTGAATCCTAGTTCAAACTCGGCTGGTGTCAAATAGCCCAGTGTGGAATGTCGTCGGGCCCTATTGTAGTACTCCTCAATCCAGGTGAATGTGCTCTTTTTGAGTGCTTTTAGAGTGGGCCACGGGCGCGTGTGAATGAGTTCCTTCTTGTAGCTCGCGAAGAATGATTCTGCGACCGCGTTGTCGAAACAAATGCCAGTGCGCCCCAATGATCGTCGGATATTGTTTTTCGTGCAGTACTTATCGAAGTCGGTGGACGTGTATTGAGTTCCGCGATCGCTGTGGAATATGACTTTTCCGGGTGGTCGACGACGAGCGATGGCCATGTCCAGTGCGTCGGTGACCAGCTCGGTTCGCATGTGGTCGGCCACGGCCCATCCGACGACCATCCGGGAGTGCAGATCGATGACGGTGGCCAGGTACGCCCAGCCGTTCCAGGTCCGTACGTAAGTAATATCGCCGCACCATTTGGTGTTCGCCTCGGCCGCCGTGAAGTCGCGGCCGATGAGGTCAGGTGCCCCAACGGGGCTGTCTCCGGCGACGGTGGTGCGTTTCCACGCCTTCGGGTGGCGGCCTTCCAGACCTGCGACCTTCATGAGCCGCCACACCCGCTTGTGCGAGACCCGGTGGCCGCCGGCGGCGAGTTCCGCACGCATGCGCCGAACGCCGGGACGGCCGTTGAGGTGCTCGTAGTGGTACTCGATCAGCGCTGTTAACTCGTCGTCTCGGAGGTCTCGAGCTGAGCGCGACTTGCCGCGCCACTTGTAGTAGCCAGAAGTCGATACGCCGAGTTGAGCACACATGAACGTGACCGTATATGAATCGGATTCAGCCCAGTCCGCGATAGCCGCGAATTTCACCGCGGGTCTTTCGCGAACCAGGTCGCTACTTTTTTTGCGAACTCCACCTCCATCCGGGCGTGCTTCACTTCTTCGCGAAGGCGCTCGAGTTCCGCCCGCTCGTCCTCATTCAACGGGCGGTCAGACTCACCGTTTCCCTCGTCTCGAGTCTTCTTCACCCATTTCCCCAACGTCATCTCGTGAACGCCGATACTGCGTGCAACTTCGGCGATCGCACGGCCATCATCGATGACCAAACTTACCGCGTTGGCCTTGTACTCGGCAGTGAAGCTCCGACGAGTAGATCCCATAATCCGCTCCCTCTATCTTGGGGGAACTCACCGCTCATCTCCGGGTGTCCACCAGAGCGGGAACGGTCCACTGCCCGAGCTCGCCCAGCTGGGCCGGTCGCTATGGAAGCGGCACCGCGAGATCCTCGCCTACTTCGACGTGGGCGCCTCCAACGGCCCCGTCAAGGCCATCAACGGACGCCTCGAACACCTCCGCGGAATCGCCCTGGGCTTCCGCAACCTCAAGCACTACATCTTGCGGTCACTGATCCACTCCGGTCAGCTTCACGACCGGATCAATGCACTCTGATTCCGGAAGGGCCGGATAAGGGGCTCTTCGCATCTGAGTGTGGGGTCAGGTCCGTAGCCCGCCGGCGATGAGGAGCATCCGCAGGCGGTAGTTGTCGCGGTTGCGGTAGCCGCGGGCCAGGCGCCGGTGGAGTTCGATGAGGCCGTTGATCGCTTCGGTTCCACCATTGTTGGATCGGTCAGTGGTCCAGTAGGCGAGGAAGGAGTCCTTCCACTTGCGAAGAGTGCGGCCGAGGCGGGCGATCTCTGGGATCGGGCAGGACGGCAAGGTCGCGAGTATCTTCTCCGCAGCGCTGCGCCCGGCTGGCAGGTCTTTATGGTGGTAGGCCTGTCGGAGTTCGTGGGCGATCTGCCAGGCGAGGAACAGTTCCTCGTGCCGGGGGTCGGCGGCCAATGCGTCATTGAACCGTCGCCACTGCCGCTCGGTCAGCCGTGCCGGGTCGCAGCGGATGATGGTGCGGATCCCGTAGAGCGGGTCGCCTTTACGTCCGCGGTGGCCGCAGATTTGCTGCTGCAACCCGGCAGTGGTGCTCGCTTGCTGCGTTCGCCGACTTGCCTACAATGGGTCACCCATCCCCAGTTCCCCCGCCGCTTTGCGCATGTGAGAGATGGCATGGCCTTCGTCGCGGGGAAGCGTCGCGGCGAGTTCATTGACCCGTCGCCAGCGATCGAGCGTCGATCCGTCGCTACGGCCGGCCGCAGCCAGAGCCGACCACGTGTCCGCGCAGCGCAAGAGCGCAGTTCCGGCCTTCGCCATCTCCGCGGACTCCGTTAGCCGGGCCACGTCGCCACAGAACTGTGCCTGCAACCGGCGGAACAGGCCGCCGCCCGTGCCTGCCTTCTCTACAAAGGCGTGGAGAGAACGCAGCGCGATGTCCAGTTCCGGTTCGGGCATGAGCCCCGGCCACCGGTCGACATCCTCGGCGAAGACCGTGACTCCACTGATCCCGGCAGCGGCAACGGCATCCGGCGGTAGCACCGACGCGTCCGGAATAATCGCGGTTGTCGCCGCCTGCATGTTTTCGACCGAGGCCACGAGGGCCGAAGCCGCAGTCTGGCGGAGATCGGGCAGGATCTGGGGCCAGTTCACGAAGTACGTGGTGTGCCTCGTGGGCACGGGGAACGATCGGGACGCGCGCGCCCGCGCAAGAGCCTCGTAGGGGACTTTCTGCATCTCGGCTCGGTCGTTGTCCACCACGAAAGCCGTCTCGGTGTCGTCTTCGTAACCGATCACGACGATGTCGTGCCGACTCATCTGAAGGCGGACATTGAGGTAGGGCAGCTCAGAAATGTCGGCCCACATCAGCACGGGACGGCCTTGCTGGAGTTCGCGGCGGACCCAGCCCCAGCCGGTCTCGGGATCGTCGGTTCCCCGAACGTCGACCTCTGCACCCAGCCTGGCGAGAAGGTCGACCTCGAGGTCGCTGCTACGCCCGACGAAGTAGATGGGAGGGGCGAGACCCGGTGCCCGCAGGTAGGTGAAGCCGAGACCACCGCCCATTCCGAAGACCAGACCTTCGCTCGGCACCTCGTCCCAGCCCAGACCGGCCCACTCCAGGAGGTCTCTCAGCGCTCCGGAACCACAATGCCCTGCCTGACGGTGGGGATAGTCCAGTAGGACTCGTCGCGGCTCTGGATGACGGGTAGGGACCTCGACTGACATGACATCTCCTGAATCGGCGTCGCAGCAATCTGCGCGGTTTCCGGTTGGACGGGCATGCGGTTACGTGACTATACATTCGTTCATGCAGGCATGTACCTACCTCAGCGGTCCATCGAAAGGATCCTTCGTTCCTGCGCCGCCCGCCGAGTGATAGCTCAAGAAATGCGCTGGGCGAGGCAGCCCCGGGCGTCCGCCAGACAATCACCACCGCTCTCCTCCACGAGCCGGCGGCCGGGGGGTTCAGTCTGGGAGATGGCCGCGTGCCGGTCGTCCTGCCCCGGCACGACAACCTCCTCCACTCGACCGCTCCCGGCGCGGTGCCCGGAACGCAGGTAGCAGTCCGCCACGACCGTGATCAGCGCGGACTCGGCCCGCTTGCGGCGCTCGAGCAGCCACTCGGGGAAGTAGCTGCCCAAGCGCAGCTTCGGGACGGCGACATCAACGGTGCCGACCCGCGTATCCAGGGGCCGGTGGCGGTAGCCATTGCGGTGGTTGGTGCGCTGCTCCGAGCGGGCGTTCCACTCGGCGCCGCAGACGGCATCGGCGTCCGCGGACAGCAGGGCGTTGATCATGGTCTGCTGCAGCTCACGCATCAGATCTGGAGACGCCTCTGTGAGGGCTTGGCCAAGCAGGCCTGCCGGGTCGACAATATGGGGTGCGGTCATCGTGATGACTCCTCGAGGATTCTTTGGAAGGTTGACTCGATGGATCACACGGTGGCCGCTCTACATCCGTCAACGACACGGATGTCGGAGACGATCTCGGCCACCGAGTTACACCACTCTAACCCCGCTGATTCACGGGCCGGTGTGACTGCTGCTGTCGGGTGACGGCGGGCTTGTTTTCGCGTGTGGGCGTGCGTGTGTGCCGGCTGGCGCTGCCGGTGGGCGGGTCTCCGGGTGGTGATGTCGTGGGCGGGCAGGTGAGGTCAGGCGGGTTTTGGGATCGCGGCGATCGTGTTGAACACTGCGACGATGGCGGTGGCCCACGGCCATGTTTCGGGAATCTTCACGCGCCGCCGCCGGCCACTACGGACCAGTCGGGCTGCCACGTGAAGGAAGCGGTAGCGCAGCGCTTTGGGCTCGCACAAGGCCAGAACTGCGGCGTCGCCGGTGCAGGCCAGCATCCGAGTCCACGCCACCAGATCTGCGGCGATCATCACCGCCACCAGCCAAGCCTGGTTGAGAGCGAACTCCCGCGAGGGAAGCCTGCCCAGGCCGGTGTCTTTGGCGTGGCGGATGCGGTCCTCGACCCGGGCGTGAGCCCGATGCCTGGCTTCAAGAAACTGCAGCTGGCCGGTGGCGGTGTTGGTGACAAAAGCCTGGTAGCGCCATCCATCGATCTCCTCGAACATCGACAACTGGGCGCCGGGGTGGGGCCGCTCGCGGCGTACGATCACCCGCATCCCGTCTGGCCACTTTGCGAGCATCCCGGGAGCGAGGAACCCGGTCAGCTCCGCGATGTCGGCCCCGTCGCGGATGTCCCCGTTGGGGTTGAGCGCTGGTCCCCACGCGGCTTCGGGGCAGGTCGCGATGGCCCGGCGAATCGGGGCAGTGATAGCGAAGCCGACCGAGTACTCCACCTGTCGACCACGAACGCGGTTCTGCTCGGTGATCCACTCCAGCAAGTCGTGGGAGGCGCCGGCACCGTCGGAGCGGATCAGCAGATCACGCCGATGACTGGCGGGGATCTGCGCGATGGCCTGGCCCAGGACGTCGATGTGGTCGGCAGCGGTGTTCGACCCGGCGTTGCCCGGGCGCAAGCTCGCGGCGAGAAACTCTTCTGTGTTGTCGCACCACACGCCGATCGGGTGGTACCCGAACGTGCGCTTATATGTCGGAGTTGCATGTTCCTTCTCGCTGTGGGTGACCACGATGGTGGCATCCACATCGAGCACGACCGTCGATCCCAGATCCCGCCCCGCACACGCCGATGCGGGTACTCCGCCGGGCAGTTGGGACCACACGTGCCGCCGCGTGCGGGCACGCGCGACCTGGATCTTCTTGCGCTTGCCGGCAGTGACCTCATCGAGTGTGCGCCACACCGTCGGCGCCGAGGCGACCGGGCCCAGGGCCCCGGATTGGTGGCGCAGGACGCCGATGTCGGAGATGGACTCGCCGCCATCGGCGAGCATCACCGCGGTGTCGATCAGCACACGGCCGCGGTCGTGGATCGGGATGAATTGTCGGCGAGCCATGGCCCCTGACAGCTCGGCGGTCAGACCGACCTGATCAGCCAGAAGTCGAGGCACGATGGCCCCGGCGTGGGCGATCACCCCGACACCATCAGCAGTAACGGACAGACCGGCCGACCACGAAGTACGCTTCACCTACCGAGTGCTTTCTGCTGGAGAACATGGAACCTTAGACAAGTCCCAGTTTCCCCTGCTCAGGAAGCACTTCGGTCTATTTTCGCCCAGCGATCCGCAGATCCCCATGAAACACCCAGGCTAAACATCGAGTTGGATGGAGAAGAACACCACCTTGGCCAGGTCGCAGCGTTCCTTGATGCCGTCGTCGACTACGTCGACGACGGCATCGTAGCGCTCAGCCCGGGAGACCCGGACGCCCGTGCCACTCGCATTCTCGCGGAGGGTGAAGAGAACAGAGTCTGGGTGGCGGCAACTGACGCCGAGAGCAAACGTCCCGCGCCCGACGGCAACAGGGATGGGCCAACCTAAACACCCAAAGCCGAACTGCCGCGAAGGGCACTGGGGATTGTGGCAACTCCCCCAGGTCACCATGGGCCGTCAGTCTGGTGTCGCATTTGACGATCGTCTAACGCGACACGCCGTGAGCAAGCCCCCGGGCGGAGACTCGCGCAGCTCGGACCCTAACGGCGACTCATGCCGCTGCATCAATGACATGTAGCGCAATATGAGTGGATAAATCACAGGCATATGCAACACTGCTGGGGTGAAGATCGGGTACGGGCGGGTGTCTACCGACGAACAGAACGTCGAGACCCAACGACAGGCACTGATCGAGCTCGGCGTTGATCGCCGGCGGATACACCTCGACCGCGGTGTCAGTGGCCGGCGCCGTCAGCGCCCGGCGCTGGATCGGGCGCTGGCTGAACTGCGAGATGGCGACGAGTTCGTGGTAACCAAGCTCGACCGTCTCGGACGATCGCTGCGCGACCTGCTCGACATCGCGGACCAGATCCGGAGAGAGGGCGCATCACTGACTGTCGGGAGGACTACCTACGACCCCGCCGACCCGGTCGGTGCCATGATGTTCCAGGTACTCGGCATGACCGCCGAGTTCGAGGTCGCCATGAACCGAGCTCGGAGACTCATCACAGCCTCCAGCGTATGCGGCCTCGTGCGGGGCGTCTACGCCCCACGAGGACGCAGGGCGCTGACCAGCTGTTTCCCATCGCTCACTAGAAGTGCCTACTGTGTGTGGCTGTTTGAGACGAGCGAAGGCGAGGATCAAGGAGCACGGAACGTGCGACCGGATCGGGGACGAACGGCGACGGTGACAGCGGGATCGGCCAGACGGTGTGCTGGTTGAGCATTGCGGCACGATGGGTGGGGCAATAGGGTCGGGTGTCATGGCGGCTACCAAGACTGATTCACGTTCACAGACTGCACGGGCCCGCGCTCGTCAGGCGATGGCCGACGAGCTGGAGCGGGCACGCAAGCGTGAGGCCAAGCTGGTCGCGGTGTTCTCGGCGATCGACGCCCGCAATGACGCGCAGATCGCCCTCGGCGATGCGCTGGTCGAGCTTCGGGACCTGGGTGTGGCGCAGGCCGACCTGGCGGAGATGACCGGACTGTCCGCCCGCGAGGTCGGGGCGGCGATCCGCGCCGCCAAGGACAACACCACCGACACCGACGACACGGTCAACGATGCCGACGGCGGTGACACGCCAGCGGCGGATCAGACCTCGGCGGACACCAACGGTGAGCAGCAGCCCTGAGTCTTCCTCGGGCCGGTGGTTCGAGGACATCCCGCTGCCGGGAATGGACGCCTGTCCCCAGCCCCGACCTGCTGCGAGGCGGTCCAGGCCGTACGACTCGACACTGCCTCCGACCTCGGCGGCGATCGCCGCGTTTTACTCACGTGTCGTGCGCGCCCCGGGCAATGGATGCCACATCTGGACCGGCGCCATCTCCGACGGATACGGACGTATCACCTGGCGACAAGGCGGCGTCAGCAGAACCGAGTACGCGCACCGCTTCGCGCTCCTGGTCGCCGGCGAACTAACCGACGGGGCGATCGGTGAGCACCGCTGCAATGAACCCTTGTGCGTGCGCCTAGACCCGGACCATCTTATCGCCTCAACCCAATCGGCGAACCTGCTCTACGCGGTCGCCTGCGGGCGTACCGGGATCATCCGCAACACCACCGAACGCCACGACCGGCACGCCCGCTCCCTCGCGGTCCGCGAGGCGGTCTCCGGCGGCTGGAACGCCAAGGCTTACGCCCAAGCTTGCGGCAACACCGCGCCCCTAGACGAGCCGCCACTGTTCTAGAATCGTCTCCAAACACCTACAGCAATGGCCCCACCGAAGCGGTGGGGCCATTGCTGTTTCGGTCGGGTGGGAAGTGTCAGCGGGCTTCCGCGATGCGTCTTTGGCGGCGCAGCTGCCAGTAGCGCGGAATCGCCCACCGCAGTGGCGTCTTGTCGATCACCACCAGCGCCAGACGGGACCGGTAATGCACATCGTGGCGCACGGCGAACGACCAGTGCCCGACAAACCACGCCACCATCCCCAACGCCATCACCGTCGGCGCCCAGGAGCTCGACTGGGTCACCCCACAGAAGCCGATCACGGCGCAGATGCCTCCGATGCCGCGCGCCAGCGGCGGCACCAAAACCGAGGCCACAGCGACCACCACCACGGCCTGTACCGCGGTCTGCAGATCCCACATGACGCCCCCCGTGTTGGCGTTCGTCCCGTTACGGCCCGACCGCACCTGACGGAAGTCCGGGCCGCTTGTTCATTGCCTGTCCTGCTTTGTCAGTGTGCTCGCCCGGTCCGACACGACAAGGCCACCACGGTGCGGATCGCTACTTGTCCTCGTCGGCCTGCCCGGAGGAACGAAACGCGTCCAGCAGTTCACGCAAGGTGTCCGAGGTGGCCTCGGCCCGCACCCGGGCGCGGTCAGCCTCCTCCGCCAGGGCTCGCGCCTGCTCTGCCTGGCGCTGCATCGTCTCGAGTTGCTGGCGGACCTGGGCCAGCTCGGTGCGCAGCTGCTCGGCGTCCCGGACCGCCTCATCTCGGGCCGCGTCGGCGTCTGCTTGTTGCGCGGTGGCTATCTCCACCGCGGCGAGGGCGTCGGCCTCGCCGGCGCGCGCGGCATCGAGCGCCACCGCGGTGGCCTCGTCTGCCTGCTCGGCGGCGCGCTTCCACGCCGCCGCCCACACCGAGGCCACCATCGCCGACATCGGCTCAGACAAGTCCGGGGCCTCGGGAACCTCGCTTGCTGCGCCCGTGGCGTGCTCGCGCATCCACGCCGCTACCTCGCCGATCCGCACCCCCGCCTGTTTCTGCACCGCCCGCACGGTGACCTTGTCCCCGCGCGCGACGAGTACGCCGTAGGCGTGAGCGATCTTCTCCGACGACGACATGACAACTCCCCAAGTAGCGGTAACGGGTAACCGGTAACGTGTGGCGTTACCGACGTTACCCGATTCCGCGCTCGACGGATAGTCCGCACCAGGCGTGGCGCGGCGACCATGGGCAGGGATGGCCGTCGGAGCCGGCACTCCTACCGTCGAGCCAGATGGGGTCACGAGCGACGCGTGGGCCCGGCGCCCTCCGACGGCGCGGTTGTAGCCCTCCAGCACGGACGCCGACGTGGCATCGACAGCTGGCGGCACATCATCGCCGACCCCATACGGCGTACACCGCCACACGGGAGAGACTTGTCGCCAGCGCACACCTGTACCTTCCGGTTGCGCCAGCCCTGGCCAGCGACAACGCCGATGCAGTAACCCAGACACAGAAAGGAAGGGACCTCGCTCGGCGAGATCCCTTCCTTTATTCCTATGTCCGCAGGGGGAGGCTTACGCCCGCAAGTCCCACGGCTAGTAACTCCAAGTGTACGTTCTCAGAGTGCCGCCCGCCAAGCCCACTGATACCGCAGCCATCCAGGCTGTGCTGAGTACCCCTCGGGCAAACACCTACATCTCGGCGGCCGGCGGGGATACCGCCCAGGCCATGGCGCTCTACGGCTGGAACGCGCGCATCGCCGCCGCACTGATGCTGCCCTCGCATTTCGCCGAGATCTCCACACGCAATGCGGTCGACGAGGCAATTACCGCCGTGTACGGGCCCAAATGGCCGTGGAACCAGACTTTCCAGCAGAGTCTCCCCTCACCCAAAGGGCACATCTACAACCCGCAACGTGACCTAATCCAAACCCGCAGTCGCGAACAGACCACCGGGAAAGTGGTCGCAGAGTTGAAACTCTCGTTCTGGCAGGCCATGTTCACCGCTCGCCACGATGAGCGGATCTGGCACCACCAAATCCTGTCACTATTTCCCAATACCGCCGGGAAAACCGCCAAAGAGCTTCGCAAGCAGGTCCGCGACGACCTGGAGGTCATCCGGAAACTGCGGAACCGTATCGCCCACCACGAACCGATCTTCGCCCGAGACCTCTCCGACGACCTCGCGCGGATGCTTGATCTCGTCGAGCTGCGCTCCACCGCAACCGCACAGTGGGTCCGACAGATGGAAGAAGCCAGCACCATCCTCACCCAACGCCCGTAACCAGACACCCTCGCTGCACGAGCCCCCTGAGCGTCCACCAGAAAACACGTTATCGCAGGTAATCAACAGTAAATGCAGCTGCACACACTCCCATTAAGTTACCGCCGATAACTTACGTTATGACAAGTAGGCGACGCCGAGTATCCCGCGAACTCGACCTCTCCCAGAGCGGGCCAAATGGCAGGTGGCTTGGTAGAGGAGCCTAACGAGCTATCCGATTGTTAGCTGGTGGCGACTGTGCCTTCCGTGATTGCATCACGCAGCACGTGCTTGAGAATCTTCCCCGAGGGGTTACGGGGAATGGGCCGGGTGATGAGCTCGCGCGGAAGCTTGTAACCCGCAATGAACTGGGATCCGTACTCGCGGAGCAACTCCAAGGTGACCTCGCGGCCCTCGACCGGGGTGACGACGGCGATGAGGCTCTCCCCGAACATCTCGTCCGGCCGCCCGACGACCGCCACATCGGCCACGTCCGGGTGGCCGGCGAGGGCCTGTTCGACCTCCACCGAGTACACGTTGCGCCCGCCCGTGATGATCATGTCCTTCATCCGATCAACGATCGTGATAAACCCGTCGGCGTCCCGGACCGCCACGTCGCCGCTGTGCAGCCAGCCGTCGCGGAGCGCATCGGCGGTGGCCTCGGGCTTGTTCCAGTAGCCCTTCATGATGGTCTCGCCTCGGTAAATGATCTCCCCGGGCTCGCCGACCGCGGTGTCGTTGCCCTCGTCGTCGACGATCCGCGTCTCGGCGTTAGTGATGGACGCCCGTCCGGTGGCATCTGGGCGGGCGCGTACTTCGTCCGGAGTGAGGAAGATGCCGGTCGGGCCGCCTTCGGTTTGGCCGCACAGCTGGAAGAACTGCACGTGCGGCAGGGTGGCGAGCAAGCTGGTCGCCGCGCTCGGCGGCATTGGTGCGGCGCCGAAGAAGCCCAGCCGCCACGCGGACAGATCGCGCGTGCCGAGCTCGGGGTGCTGCAGCAGCATCTGGTACATGGTGGGCACGCCCAGGAACACGGTGATGCGGTGCTTCTCCAGCGCATCCAGGACCGCCTTGGGCTCGAACGCTGGCAGCACCACGTGAGTGGTGCCCAGGCTGAACCCTGACATAACGAACAGGACCAGCTCCGCGCAGTGGTACATCGGCGCGACGTGCAGATTCCGGTCGAAGATATTCATACCGAGTGCGGAAACCGAGTTCCCCACCCACAGCATGCGGTGATGGTCGAACACCGCTCCCTTGGGACGCCCGGTCGTGCCCGAGGTGTAGAGGATAATGCAGTCGTCGTCCTCGATGACCTCCACTTCCGGCGCGGTGGTCGGCATGGTGTCTGCGAGCCGCGCGATGCCCTGCGCGGCGGGCTCGTCCAGCACCAGACTTTGCGGCGCGGACGGCAGCGGATCGAGTTCGTCGAGGCCGGCCACCACCACCGCGAGCCCCTCGGAGTACAGCAGCACCGTCGCACCGGAGTCCTCGAGCAGGTAGCGAAGTTCGCGGGCCGGCACGCGAGGGTTGAGAGGCACGGCAATGGCCCCCAGTCGGAACGCTCCGTACAGGCCCAGGATGTACGCGTCGGAGTTCGGACTCAGCAGTGCCACCCTGTCGCCCTTGCCGACTCCGAGCGACGCCAACGCGTGCGCATACTGATTGATCCGGGCCGCGAGCTGCTCGTACGAGTAGGTGCTCTCGCCGAAGATCAGTGCGGTCTTGTCCGGGTGCCGGCGGGCATTGAGCGCGAGGGCGCCTCCGAGAGTGGCCATGGTGACTCCTGAGGTGTCGATGACTCCGGGATCGGATATGTGACCCCGGACACAGCAGGAACAGTAACCGCCAGCGTGATGCTTGTACAGATGTTCAGTGAAAGTGAAACTCGAGTCAGGTGGCTGACCCGTGGGAACGATCGACAGCTCCTCCCCCGGACACGCTCACGCCGAGCTCGGGCTTGCTGCGCCCCTCGGTGTGGGTAAAGGTCCCGAGGTGGGTCCAGACGGCATCCACCAGCGGCTGCAGGAACAGCCGGCCCATCTGGTTGATGATCACGTCGACCACCTGGACGGAGTCGGCGCGACCCCGCGAGGCCGCGCCGGTCTCGCGCATCGCAACGACCTCCCGGTGGGTAAGTTCGGTGAGCCGCTCCAGCAGTTGCCCCCGCTGACCACCGGGTTCGAGTAGCGCCCGGCGGAGATAGTTGACCACCTCCGGGTTTCTGACCAGCATTTCCGCGACGGATTCATTCCGGACGCGAGCGATTTCTTCGCCGGCCCCGTCGGTCGGCGCCGAAGCAAGGGCCGACGCAAAACGCTCCACGACGATCTGCTCCACGGCCTCGCGGAGGCCGTCTTTGGACCCGTAGTGATGGACCACCAGCCCTACGGTAACCCCGGCGGCGGCCGCGACCGCCCGCATCGGTGTGCGGTCCTCGCCGTTGGCCGCGTAAAGCTCGAGAGCGGCGTTGCGGATTCGCGCTTTGGCGGTGAGATCTTGGTCGCCGGAGTGCTGGGCGGGGCGGTCCACGCGGTCTCCCTTCGGTCGACAAACGAGTCTACGGGGACGCGCCAATCGCTAAAGCTATACAGTGGCTAAGTTTACTGACTACTTGTATAGTCGCTGAAATGAGTCCCAGATCGCTCCGACCCCTGGCCGGCATACAGGTCGTCTCTTTGGCTACCAACCTGCCCGGTCCGCTGGCCGTGGCAGGCCTTCGTGACCTCGGCGCAGCGGTGATCAAAGTGGAGCCGCCGGTGGGTGACGCCTTGGCCGTGGCCGCGCCCTCCTGGTACGCAGAACTGACACAGGGAGTGGAGGTTCGTCGGGCCGACCTCAAAAGTCGTAGCGGCCTGGAGGAGCTGACCAGGCTGCTCGATACGGCGGACGTGTTGGTGACCGCCATGCGCCCGTCAGCGTTCTGCCGACTCGGCCTCGGCGATCTCAGCGACCGCTACCCGCGGTTGTGCCATGTGGAGATCGTGGGCTACGACGGCGCCGACGAGGAGGTCGCGGGCCACGACCTGACATATCAGGCGAGATACGGCACCATCCGGCCGCCGCACCTGCCGCTGGTCCCGGTCGCCGACACCGTCGGTGGGGAGCGGGCCATCTCGGCCGCCCTGGCCCTGCTGCTGGCCCGGGGACAGCACGACTCCGGCGGACATCAACGCATCACTCTCGACGCGGCCGCGTACGACTCCGCGGCTGCCCTCCGGCACGGCCTGTTTGGCAATGGAGCACCACTGGGCGGGGCTCTGCCCTCCTACAACATCTATGCCACCGCCGACGGCCACATCGCCCTGGGGGCACTCGAACCGCACTTCGAGGCCCGCACCAGAGAAGTACTCGATTGCGACGGCACATCCGCCGCCTACACCCGCGCCTTCGCCGCGCACACCACGGCCCACTGGGAGGATCTGGCCGCGCGCCACGACATCCCGCTCACCGCCGTTCGCGATGCCCACCCGGCCACAGCGCAGACCACTCACGCGCCCACGGCGCCCACCACCTGACCACCTTGAGGAAGGACCCAGTCATGACCGACTCCCCCCAGCCCCGTAGTTCCCGAGCCACCCGCGAGGCCGTGATCGTCGATGCCGTCCGGACCCCGGTCGGCAAGCGCGGCGGGGCGCTGGCCGCCTGGCATCCCGCCGATCTGCTGGGGGCCACCCTCAGTGAACTGGTTCGCCGCAGTGATGTGGCGCCGGAGAAAATCGACGACGTGATCGCTGGCTGTGTGATGACGCACGACCAGCAGAGCTCCAACATCGCTCGCCATGCGGTGCTCTCCTCCGGCCTGCCCGATTCGGTGCCGGCCGTGACCGTGGACCGACAGTGCGGCTCGGGGCAGCAAGCTGTCGCATTTGCCGCCCACGGTGTGGAGGCGGGGTCCTACGACCTCGCCATCGCATGCGGCGTGGAGTCGATGTCACAGGTGGCGCTGCCATCCTCATTACAACCCGGCGCCCCGCTAGGCCCGCAATACTCCCCCCGCGAACTGGCCCGCTACGACGGCGGACTGCTGGTTCAAGGCCCGTCCAGTGAGCTGATGAACACCCGCTTCGACCTCAGCCGGGAGGAACTCGACGCCTTCAGCCGCCGGAGCCACGAGCGGGCGCTGGCTGCCACCCGCGACGGCCGCTTCGAGACCCAGCTGGTTCCGCTGCGCCGCGACCCGCTCGATGACTCCAGCGAGCCCGTGACCGCGGATGAGGGGATCCGGGCCGAGCTCGACCCAGAGAAGATGGCGTCCCTGCGGGCGGTGTTCGCCGAAGACGGCAAGACCACCGCAGCCAACTCCTCCCAGCTCAGCGACGGCGCCGCCGCACTACTCATCGCCGACCGCGAGTTCGCCGAGGCCCACGGGCTCACCCCCCGCGCCCGCTTCGTGGTCCACGCGGTCGCCGCGGCCGATCCGATCATCCAGTTCACCGCAATCCTCGAGTCCACCCGCAAGGCCCTGGACCGGTCGGGGCTCACGGTGGACGATATCGACCTGTTCGAGGTCAACGAAGCGTTCGCGGGAGTACCGCTGATGTTCCAAAAAGAGTTCGGCGTCCCCGACGACAAACTCAACGTCAACGGCGGCTCGGTGGCTGTCGGCCACCCCCTCGGATCCACCGGCGCCCGCATGATGACGGACCTGCTGACCGAACTCGAACGCACCGGCAGCCGATACGGGCTACAGACCATCTGCGAAGCCCACGGCACCGCTAACACCACCATCATCGAACGCCTCTGACGAGCCCCCTCCGTCCCAGCCACCGTCCCAACCCCACTTCAGGAGCACCAACATGACGTCCCACCCCATCGTCACCGGTCTGCCGTCGACACACGGTGACAGTTACCAGCTCAACACCACCACCCTGCTGCGGCACTCCGCCCGGACCTACCCCGAGCAGGAGATCGTATTCCGCACCATCGACGGGGGCTGGGACCGCTACACCTACGCAGACATGTTCGAGCGGGTCGGGAAGTCAGCCCACGCGCTCACCGGGCTGGGGGCCGGCCCCGGAACGGTGGTGGGAATCCTGGATTGGAACTCCAAACGCCATATGGAGCTGTACTGGGCGATTCCCGGTATCGCATCGGTGATGCTGCAGATGAACCTGCGGCTCGCCCCGGTGGACCTGGCCTATGTCACCGACCACGCCGAAGCCTCGATCGTGCTGGTCGACGAGTCCCTGCTGCCCGTGGCCGAGGCGCTGGTCGAGCAGGGCGTCGGGGTGAAGACCTGGGTGGTCATGACGGACAAGCCACTCTCGGAGATCTCCACCACCCTGCCCGGGGTCGTCCACTGGGAAGACGCGCTGACGGCCGCGGAATCGACCTTCGACTGGCCGATGATCGACGAAACCTCGGCGTACAGCGCGTGCTACACCACCGGCACCACCGGCCGCCCCAAGGGCGTGTACTACTCCCATCGCGGGATCTACCTCCACACTCTTGCCGAGGCAGCGCAGTTGAAGATGGGCGACGACGACACCGTCATGGTCATCACCCCGATGTTCCACGGCCAGGGCTGGGGACTGCCGCAGTCGGCCATCTACTCGGCCGCCAAGGTCGTGCTGCCCGGACGGTATACGGCCGAGGACACCTCTGTGCTGGTTGACGCGATGATCTCCGAGTCCGTCACCGTAGCCAACGGTGCCCCCGCGATCTTCGAGCCGATGCTCGACTACATCCGCACACTCAAGACGCGCCCGGACTTCAGCCGCGCCCGTCTGCTGTCCGGGGCGACCGAACCGTCGCTCACGCTCATGCGCGGCTTCCATGACCTCACCGGCGCCGACATCATCCACGCCTACGGCGCCACGGAGACCACTCCGCTGGTCACCGTCAACGCAGGCCTGAAGCACACGCTGCGGGACGTGCTCAGTGAGAAGGAGAAGTGGGATCTCAAGCGGGCCCAGGGTCTGCTGGTCAACGGGATCGACATCAAGGTCGTCGGACCGGACGGAACCGAACTACCCCACGACGGTGTCTCCCAGGGCGAGGTGCTCATGCGCGGCCCGTGGATCATCGAGCGCTACCACAAGATGGAAGACAAAGGCGGCGCGTTCGCCGATGGGTGGTGGCGCAGCGGCGATGCCGGCACGATCCGCCCCGACGGCTACCTCAAGCTGACCGACCGCATCAAGGACGTGGTCAAAAGCGGCGGCGAATGGATCTCCTCGATCGACATGGAAAACGCGATCGTCGCCCACCCACAGGTCCGCGAAGCCGCCGTGGTGGGGATCGAGCATCCCAAGTGGCAAGAGCGCCCGGTTGCGATCGTCGTCCAAGAAGACGGTGCCGATCTTGACGTCGACGACATCCACGCCGTGTTGGAAGACAAGTTCGCCAAGTGGCAACTGCCCGACATCGTCATCTTCGCCGACGCGCTGCCGCGCACCAGCGTCGGCAAGTTGGACAAAAAGACGCTACGCACCGACCACGCCGATCTCTACCGGGGAGCCGAGGAATGAACAACCGGAGCGGACACGATGATGTGGTGCGCAGCGAACGACGCGGAGCCGTCGCGATCCTGCGCATCAACCGACCCGAGGCCCGGAATGCACTGAACGCCGCGGTGTTCGCAGCCTTGAACAGGCACCTAGCCGAGCTGCGGACCGATGACTCCGTGCGCGCCATAGTTTTGGCCGGCGCGAGCGGCGTGTTCTGCGCTGGAGCAGACATCACCGCGTTCGACGCCCTGCGGGCCGATCCGTTGATCGGGCAGCGGCGGGCCTCCGGGGGGACTCTATGGGCCGACCTGGAGAACTTCCCCAAACCGGTGATCGCAGCCGTCGAGGGCCTGGCCCTGGGGGGCGGGCTCGAACTCGTCCTGGCCTGCGACACCAGCATCGTCGGCCAGGGTGCCCGCCTTGGATTACCCGAGGTCAAGCTCGGCGTCATCCCCGGCGGCGGCGGCACCCAACGACTCATCCGGGCGCTCGGCAAACCTCGCGCCATGGCACTGCTGCTCAGCGGCGACCTGGTCACCGGGACCGAGGCCGCCACCCTCGGCCTGGTGGGAAAGGTGGTCGACGACGACGAGGTCGTCGAACAGGCGATCGCCCTGGCGCAGCGGATCTCGGCTAATTCCCCGCTGGCCGTGGCCCTGGCCAAAGACGCCGCCCTGGCCGCGCAGACCGGGTCGATAGCCGCAGGGCTCGAGCACGAAAAGCGCAACTTCGTCTATTCACTCGCCTCAGACGACAGCCACGAGGGCCAGGCCGCCTTCGTGGCCAAGCGTTCGCCGAACTTCACCGGCCGCTGACCCGGCCCGACAAGGACAAGATCATGACCACCACCCTGTTCCCCGACCACCGCCCCACCTGGCAAACCGAGTCCCACGAGTTGCTACGGGACCACGCCCGCGCCTTCTTCGCCAGAGAAGTCACCCCCCGCCAGGCGGACTGGGCCCGGCAGGGCCACGTCGACCGCGAACTCTGGAACAGAGCCGGAGCGGCAGGCCTACTGCTCACCGACATCGCCGAAAAGGACGGCGGCGGGGGAGGCGACTTCGGCCACGAGGCTGTAGTGGCCCAGGAACTGGCGTACGCGCACGACAGCGCGTTCGGCTTCACCGTGCACTCCACGATCGTCAGCCACTACATCAACGCCTACGGGACCGAGGAGCAAAAGCGCCGCTGGCTACCCGGGCTCGCCTCCGGCGAGAAAGTGGTGGCCGTCGCCATGACCGAGCCTGGTACCGGCTCAGACCTGCAGAACGTCAAGACCACAGCGATCCGCGACGGCGACCACTACGTGGTCAACGGCGCCAAGACCTTCATCTCCAACGGCACCCACTGCGACTTGGTTGTCATCGTGGCCAAGACCGATCCAGCGGCCGGCGGCAAGGGCATCTCCCTACTAGTCGCCGAGGTCGACAATAACGTCGCGGGCTTCTCCCGCGGCGCCGTCCTCGAGAAGATCGGCATGCACGGATGGGACACCCGCGAACTCTTCTTTGACGACATGCGGGTACCGGTGGAGAACATCCTTGGCGAGGAGGGCTCCGGCTTCGCCGAACTCATGACCCAGTTGCCGCGGGAGCGACTCATCATCGGAGTCGCCGGCGTGGCAGTGGCCGAGGCCGCGGTGATCGAGACCATCCGGTACGTCAAAGAGCGCGATGCGTTCGGCAAGAAACTCCTGGACTTCCAGAACACCCAGTTCGTACTAGCCGAGTGCAAGGCCGACGTCTACGCCGGCAAGGCGCTGATCGACGACGGCATCCGCCGCCAGATCGACGGCACCCTCGACGCCGCCGGCGCCTCGATGATCAAGCTGTGGGCCACCGACATGCAGTGCCGCGTGGTGGACAAGTGCCTACAGCTGTTCGGTGGCTACGGCTACATGATGGAGTACCCCATCGCCCAGATGTACACCGCCTCCCGCGTGCAGCGGATCTACGGCGGCACCAACGAGATCATGAAGCTGCTCGTAGCCAGGTCGCTGTGAACGCCACTCCCCCAAGTCCGTCCGTCTACGCCGAAGACTTCACCCCGGGCCAGATTCACAAACTGGGCGATCACACCGTCTCCAAGGCCGAACTGGTCGATTTCGCCACCCGCTGGGACGCACAGTGGTTTCACATCGATGAGGACGCCGCCAACCAGGGTCACTTCCGCGGACTCATCGCCAGCGGGGTACACACCATTGCCATCGCTCAACGGCTGCTCACACAAACAATGCTCAACCAATGGGCAGTGATCGCCGGGCTCGGATTCGACAAGGTACGGTTCCCGGCGCCCGTCCGACCCGGCAACGTTCTCACCGGAACCGCCCAAATTGCCGAGATCACTCTCGACGGAACACGCGGACGAGTGAAGATAGAAATGCGGCTGACCGATCAGGACGACCACACCGTCCTCTACGCCGAACTGACCATCGTCATGTGGCAAAGAGAGCAGGCCACGACACCGTCCGGAGGCTTCAACTGACACACGGCAGGACGTCACCAGAAAGAGCAACGGTCCCGCCCTACATCGACGAAGCGACCTTCATCTCGTATCCGCAAGTCAGCGTGGGACGTGACGACCCCACCTCACGACGGTGGCTCAAGGTAGTCAAACCCCCGTCCGAGCGCGTCCGCTAGCTAGCGATCGATTTCGCGACACTCACAGAACCAGTCGTTTCCGCAGGGCAGCAGTGTCCGAAAACTCGTGTCGCCTTGCCACCCACATCGAGCACCGGTAACCAGACGTTATGACAAGTAGCGGGTGCTGAGTTGTAAGTTCTGCGAACTCGACACCTCCCGGACATTCTCTCGCCCGCCCTGTCCGGCACCCCGACTGACCTGCACGTCGTCACGTGACGGACCGCTTCCCGGGGCCGCCTCTGAGTGCAGTGGCCCAACCTCCGCGGACTGACTGGCAATGCCGCTACCTGCGACCTCTTGTGTTGATTCGCGCAAAGTGCGATACTTTCGCATATATCGCGAACCATGTTTGGGTGGTGCGAGATGGCAGATCAGGATCCTCCGCCGGGGTCGGCGCGGCTGCAATTGGCCGACGGCATCGCTGTCCTGCGGCCGGAAGCCGCGGTGTTCGAGGCGATGGTCACCGGGTGGTCGCACCAGCAGATGGCCCGGAACCTGTCCGTTGGCACGATCGCGGCCCAGGTCGCCACGATCCGGCGGTTCCAGGACTTCTGCGGTGTCGCCGGCCCCTGGCACTGGACGCCCCGATGGTCGATGACTGGTTCACCGAACTGCGCGGGGTCCACGGCCTGGCCCTGGGCACGGTGCTGAGCTACCAGGGTGCACTGCGGCATTTCATGGACTACCTGCTCGATCCGGCCTACGAGTGGACCCAGCAATGCCAGGACCGATTCGACACGCATCCGATACAGATCATCACCGAGGCCAACTCGGCCCGCCACACCTACGAGGGCCCCGACAATCCACTCAAACGGGCCTACACCACCGATGAACTGCAGGACCTTTGCGATTTCGCGGACGATCAGGTCAACCACCGTTTCGAGGCTGGCTCGAAGGGCGCGATGGTGGCCCTGCGGACCGCGACGATCATCAAGGTCGCCTACGCGTGGGGCCTGCGTCGCAACGAAGTCCGCATGCTGGATCTGACAGACTTCGGACCGAACCCTCGAGCACCACAGTTCGGCCAGTTCGGGTTCTGCTACGTCCGCCACGGCAAACCCGGCAAGGGATCTGCGGCCAAGCGGCGTGGCGTCCTGACGGTCCCGGAGACCGCCTGGGCGATCGACTGCCTCAAACGATGGATCGACCAGGGCCGCACCACCTTTGACCACCCGGTCGGGACCGCATTGTTCCCGACCGAGCGATCCGAGCGCATCTCGAACGGCGCGTTGTCCCATAGCTTCGCCGACCTCTGCGACACCGCCGGCCTGACCGATCCCGGACTGGATTTTCACTCCCTGCGCCGCAGCTACGTCACGCTGCTGGTCGAGTCCGGATACGACACCCGCTTCATCCAGGAACAAGTCGGACACAAGTACGCCTCAACCACCTCGCTCTACACCTTCGTCTCCCCCGACTACCGCAGCCGTGTCGTGGCCGCCGCACTTCGCGCCGCGGCCAAACGCCTGCCCGAAAGGACCGACCAGCAATGAAACACCGGATCGCCTACCAGTGGCGACTACGCCAGGTCATGACCGACCGAGATATGCACACCCTGTCCGACCTGATCACGCCATTGCACGACGTGGGAATCGAACTCTCCGCCTCCCAGCTCTACCGCCTCCTGGGACGCACCCCTGAGCGACTGCCCCTGGCCCTACTCGGAGCGCTGTGCCACGTCCTGGACTGCACCGTCGAAGACCTCTGCGTCTTCCACGTCGACACCTCCCCCTCCAGACGCACCGCCACAGCCACCGACGCCTCCCCCGCAACCGACGTGCCACTGCGACCGAAGCGGGCACACATCCACCGACCCGGACCGACGGCGTAGACCCCCAGGCAGGCGGCGGACACATGGCTGACACATCGAAGTACCACTGCACACGGTGCAACGACGAGCAGCAGCATCGCGGAGTGCGCTGGCCCGAGGGCTTCGTCTGCCGCCGCTGCTACCAACAGGCCACCCGCCGACGCGGCACCTGCCCCCGCTGCCAACGCCCGGATCGACTGCTGCCTGGCCTCGCCAACGACCAGCCCATCTGCACTGACTGTGCCGGAATCGACGACCCCCGACTGACCTGCACCCGCTGCGGAGACCAGGACGAACCCCACCGCCGAGGACTGTGCGCACGATGCTGCCTCACCGACGACCTGACCGCTGAAGTGCCCCGGGTTTGATGGAGACATCGATTAC
Organism: Dietzia timorensis; assembly: GCF_001659785.1. NCBI lineage: Bacteria > Bacillati > Actinomycetota > Actinomycetes > Mycobacteriales > Dietziaceae > Dietzia > Dietzia timorensis. The sequence continues at coordinate 401,733 of NZ_CP015961.1, read as the reverse complement.
CCGGGGCACTTCAATGGGATCTGCCCAGAAGTTGGCCATCTCGGGTTTTCGGGTTGTCAGGACAAGGGCTTCACTCCCTGGCCTGCGAGTGCTTCGGAGAGGCGGACGGAGTCGCCGCTGGTCTGGCAGACGTGGGCGCGGTGCAGTAGCCGATCCACTGTCGCGGTGGCGATGGTCTTGGGCATGAGTTCGTCGAAACCGGCCGGGTGCAGGTTCGAGCTGATCGCGATGGCACGTTTCTCGTAGGCGGCGTCCACCAGGCGGTAAAGCCCATTCGCTAGGCACCCGGACCGAACTTCTCGACGCGGTGCGCACGATCCGTTCCCGGGGGTTCGCGTCGAGCAAGGAGGAGAGCGAGGAGGATGTCGCCTCCCTCGCCGTCGCACTGGCCTCGACCCGCTCTCCGCGGTTGGCTGTCAAGGCCTCGCTGCCGCTCAGTCGCATGAGCTCGGCGACCGAGCAGGACATCCTCACTCGGCTGGTAGCTGCGGCGGAGGAGATCGACCATCTCCTGCTCTGATCGGCGTGGTCAGGCCGAAGTCGGCTGGGCCTCAGGCTGGACTGGGCTGCCCGCCGTCCCGGTCCAGCCGGTTGCCGGTCCCCTGGACGTGGCGCACGAAGGACCGTACCGCCGGGGCGATGCCTCCTTCGCGTGACCAGTAGATCCACAGCGGGGCGCTCATCGGGGTGTGCTCGTCGACCAGCACTGGCCATCTGGCCGAGTCGTCGGCACTGAGGTTGTCGTCGGCGATGACGGCCACGCCCAGCCCTGCCCGGGCGAGCGCAACGATGGTGGTGGCGTTGACGCTCTCCGACGTGATGTCGAGCCCGAAGCCCCCTGCCCGCAGCGCCGGCTCCAGCAGGCGCCGGGTGAGGCTATCGGCGTGCCCGGTGAGCACCGGCTGGCCACGCAATTCAGCGACCAAGACGTGGCTCCGGCCCCGCCACGGGTGGTCGTCGGAGGTCACCACCGCCAGCCGCACGTCGCCGAGCTGGTGGCCCGCAAGACGCTGGTCGGCCTGCCCGAGGCCCGTCACGAGATCGACGTCCCCGTTAAGCACCTGTTCGATCGCGGGCAGGCCCGAGTACTCGTGGACGGCGACGTGGATAGCGGGATGCGCCGACCGGAAGGTGCCGATCAGGGGCGCGAGGAACCGTGACACGTGCGGATATGCGCAGGCCACCGTGACGACGCCCGCTCGACCGCGAGCGAGTTCGTGGGCAAACTGGGAGACCGACTCCGCTCGATTCAGCAGGTAATGGGCGCGGGGCAGCAATTGATTCCCGGCACCGGTGAGCTGTACTCCGCGGCCGGACCTCTCGAAGAGGGCGATGCCCAGCTCCGCCTCCAGCGCCTTGATCGAACGCCACAGCGAGGGCTGCGGCACATCGAGGGTGGCGGCGGCGCGGAGGAACGACCCCTCGCGGGCCACCGCAACGAGATACCTGAGTTGACGCAGCTCCACGCACGGCTCCTAGTTTCACCAGTGAATAGCTCGATACCAAAATAGCCCATAGACAGCCTGTGATGAAGGTCATACTCTTTTATGTGTACTGCAATGCAGAAAGCCGTCCTAACTTGAGGAGAATTGGATGTCGGAGTCTGGTGGAGAAACCGTGGCCACTGCGCGGCAGCGTCAGCTGGTCGAGCGGGCACTCGGTGAGTGGCAGGGCGAGGCGGCGGGTCGAGTCATCGTTGTCACCGGTGGAGCCCGCGGCATCGGCCGTTCCCTCTGCGAGGGACTGTTGCGCGCCGGCGCCAAGGTCGTTGCAGCGGACCTGACGTGGGACGACGCTGACGACTTCCGCAAGCAGCTGGAGTCGGACGGCAGCGGCATGGCCGTCGACATGGACATCACCGACGACGACGCCCTCGACGCCGCCCGAGACGCTGTAATCGACAGGTTCGGGACCGTCGACGTCCTAGTGAACAACGCGTCTCTGGTCTCCGAAACCCTCTTCCCGCCCACAGGCCACCGGAACACCCTTGACACGACCGACCGCGACTGGGAGGTGATGTTCGGCGTCAACGTGTTCGGCACGCTGAAGGCCATCCGCCGGTTCATCGAGCCGATGCGGGCCCAGCAGCGGGGCAGCATCGTCAACGTCGTCAGCAGTGGCGTCCTGGCCGTCGCCGCCGGCGGCGGCTACCACGGGCTGCGCCCGTGGACGGTCGAGATGCCTTACCAGGCCACCAAGGCCGCCGTGATGGCGCTGACCTTCTACCTCGCCGAGGAAGTGCGCGGCGACGGGGTCGCGGTTAACGCGATCATGCCGGGGCACACCCGAGCGTCGTGGTTCGACGCCACCGCCCGGGCCTTCAACGAGCAGGGCATTGCCTACTTCATGCGCCCGGCGATTCCCGAGCACCTGCTGCCGATCTCGCTCTTCCTCGCCGCCCAGGACAGCGCGGGGACGTCCGGGCGCCTCTACTACGTGCCGGAGTGGAACTACGACCACGGCTACGGGGACTACGCCGCCTGGCAGGACCATGAGCTGCCTCCGGACATGGAGGAGATCTACAGCCGGCTGGAAGCCGCGACCCCGTCATACGAGCGGGCCGGCGTGGCCCACCTCCCCTTCGACGCGCAGGGTGCCCTGTACGCCGCGGGCATGGCAAACCTCGGGGCCCAGAACAGTTGGACCAGCAATGACAGCGCTCAGTGATACCGCAGACGCCCAGACGATCCGCCTACAGGTGGGCCGTTCGGGTCCGCCCTCCCATCTCACCTCACGCAACCCGTCAGACCCCGAGAGGACCCGATCATGACCAGCATTAGCGAACGCCCCGTTGACGTGGCCGCCGCAAGACTGCACGACCTGGTGAAGCCCGACGAGGGTGCCGTCAGCAGAACAGTCTTCGTCGACGAGGCAACCTACCGCAAGGAATTGGACCGGGTATTCACCAAGACGTGGTTGTTCATCGGCCACGAGTCCCAGTTGAGTGAGCCGGGCGACTACCTGACGAACTTCATGGGCGAGGACCCTGTGATCGCCACTCGCGGTGCGGACGGAGTGATCCGGGTGATGCTCAACTCCTGCGCCCACCGGGGCATGGCCGTGTGTAGCACCGACGCCGGGTCCTCGAAGTTCTTCCGCTGCCCCTACCACGGCTGGACCTACAGCAACAACGGCGATCTGATCGGTGCACCGCGCGCAGATACCGTCTACCATGGCGAGCTGGACAAGCCGCGCCTAGGTCTGAAGGCCGTTCCGCGGGTGGAGAACTACAAGGGCTTCATCTTCGCCAATTGGGACGAGGACGCCATCCCGCTGGTAGACTACCTCGGCGCTGACCAGCTCTGGTATCTGGACCTGGCCTTCGAGGCGCCGCTCGGCGGGCTCGAGGTGATCGGCCCCACGATGAAGTTCCGGATCAAGGCCAACTGGAAGCTGGCGGCGGAGAACTTCGCCGGCGACGACTACCACGTGCTCTACACACATGGGTCGGCCTTCCAGATCGGCTTCCTCCCCGATTACGACACGCTCGGCGACTACATCGCATACTTCGACCACGGCCACGGGATGGGCGACATCAGCAAGCCCGGCCGGGCCTATCAGAACGACGTCGGGATGGCTCAGCTCCTCGGGCCGGAGGCGATCGAGTACGTCAACGCCGTGCACGAGCGGCTCAAGGCCCGGGTCTCCCCGCTGCAGGCGGAGATGCACGGGCTCGGTCAGGGCAATATCTTCCCGAACCTGTCATGGATCAAGTTCGGCGTCTTCCACGTCTTCGGGCTCTTCCAATGGCACCCGAGGGGACCGGGTGAGATCGAGGTCTGGCAGACGGCGCTCTTCGACCGCGACGCGCCGCAGTCGGTCAAGGACTTCGCCCGCACCCAGATGTCCCAGGAGAACGCCGCGGCCGGGATCTTTGGCCAGGACGATGGCGAGAACTTCGAGCAAATCACCGAGTCCGCCCGAGGGGTGGTCTCCCAGACCCGGGATTTCAACTACGCGATGGGCCTGGGGCACGAGGGCGAGATCCACGAGGAGGGATACCCCGGCCATTTGGGGCCCCACTATTCGGAGCAGAACCACCGCAACTTCTATCGCTACTGGCTCGAACTCATGACCACCCCGGGAGAGCAGAAATGACCAATTCCCTCACCGATCTGCGCCGCGACGTCGAGGACTTCCTCTACAGCGAGGCCAAGATGCTCGACGAGCAACGCTACGACGAGTGGCTCGACCTGTTCACTGAGGATGTCCATTACTGGATGCCGATCACGGAGACCCGTGAGGTGCGGCAGCACCGGGACCACGTCCCCGGCGAGTGGTCGCTCATGGAGGAGGACGCCCGTTTCCTCGCCAAGCGGATGGAGCGCTTGGCCGGTGGCCTTGCCCACGCGGAGCAGCCGCGGTCGCGGACGCGCCGGTTCATCAGCAACGTCCTGGTCACCCCCGGGCCGGACGGCGACCTGGTAGCGGAGTGCAACTTCATCATCTTCCAGTCCCGGCGAGCCAACTCCGAGCAGTTCTTCGTCGGCTCCCGTCGCGACCGGATCGTGACCTCCGGTGAGAGCTGGAAGATCGCCGAACGGACCGTGCTCCTCGACCACCGGGTGTTGCCCCGTGCCATCTCCATCTTCTTCTGAGGCCCAGGCGGCTGACCTCGACGGCAGTCGGGACGTCGGGGCTGATGGCGCACCAGAGCCGAGTTCTTGGCTGCGCATCGGCTCTGCCGACGGCGAGCTCGTAGTCCGCAACGAGTTCGCCCGGGTGCGGGTACGCGCCGACCGAGACGGCAACGACCTTCGCCTGGCCATCCGTAGCCTGCGCACCGGCCGCGAGGTCTTCCTTGACGCGCTGCAGCTGGAGAGCCTCACCTGGCTCGACGAGAGGGCCTACACGACATTGCTCTCCGAGCCGTTCGGACCGGAGTGACCGACCATCCCGCACCGGCCGCACGGCCGAACAGAGAGGAGCTTCAACGTGACGAGCACTGAAGGGGGAATGGCCCAGCCCCAGGGGAACTCGTTCTGGGTGGACCTGCTGGGAACCGAGGTCCGGTACCGCCAGGCGAGCTCTTACCGCACCCGCAGCATCGAGGCAGGCGCCGGTGAGCCGGTAGTCCTGCTGCACGGCGTGAGCGGGCACGCCGAGACCTGGGTGCGCAACGTCGCCGTCCTCGGCCGGGACTTCCGCGTGCATGCCATTGACATGCTGGGTCATGGCTTCACCGACAAGCCGCAGATCGAGTACTCGATCCGCGCGCTCGCCGAGCACGTGCTCGGCTTCCTCGACGAGATCGGCGCCTCGCGAGCCCACCTGGTCGGGCAGTCTCTCGGTGGCTGGGTCGCGGCGTTTCTCGCCGTCCACCACCCCGAGCGGGTCGCCTCGCTCGTCAGCGTCACCGGGGCGGGGCTGCAGGTGGACGCCGACGGTGCCACGCTGACCGAGAACGTCGGCCGGCAGGTCGCGGAGGCTACCACCAAGGCTCTGGACACCCCGACCCGGGAGAAGGTCCGGACTCGGCTGGAATGGCTGGTCCATGACCCGTCCGTGGTCACCGACGAACTGGTGGAGACCCGGTACCGGATCTACGCCAGCCCGGACTTCGCCGCCACCGCCGGTGACATGGTCGCCGCATTCACCTCCCGGCCCCGGCCGGAGGAACTGCTGACCGCCGAGCGGCTCGCGACGATCAACTGCCCGACGCTCGTGCTGTGGACCCGGCAGAACCCGACCATGCCGTGGACGGTGGGGGAGGCGGCCAGCCGGATCATTCCCGATGCAACGTTCCGTCTGATGGAGGACGCCGGTCACTGGCCGCAGTTCGAGAAGCCGGCGGAATTCCACGCTGTCGTCGGCGGTTTCGTGCGTTCGGTCACCGCGGGGCGCCGAGGTGGGCGCACCGACGGCGACGGCGACGGCGGCCCCACGGATCCGGCCACCAACCGGCAACGGGCGGCCCGCTGATGGGCAGGCTGGTAGGTGCGTACGCGACGTCCCACACGGCGATGATGATCCGAAAGCTCCAACCGGACAACGACGTGCACGCCGCAGTCCATCAGGCCTTCGCTCAGGTGCGTGCGGAAATTGACCGGCTGTCCCCTGACGTGCTCGTCGTCGTCAGCAGCGAGCACCTAGCATCCTTCAGCTACGACAGCTTTCCGCAGATATGCGTCGGAATCGGAGAGATAGCCACCGGTTGGGGCGATGGAGGAGTGGCCAGCGCCGAGGTCCCACTTGCTGGCGCCTTCGCTGCCCAGCTGCTCTCCGAAGGGGTGGCCGCCGGATTCGACCTCGCGTTCTCCGCCAACCCGAAGATCGACCATGCGTTCATGGCACCATTGACCCTGATCCGACCAGAGATGGACATCCCGGTGGTCCCGGTGTTCCAGAACGCCAACACCGAGCCTCTGCCACCCCTGTGGCGCAGCGCCCAACTGGGGGAACTGCTGCGCGACGTCATTACGCGGCGGCCCGCAGCCGAAACAGTGGTCGTGCTCGGGACCGGCGGGCTCTCCCACTGGGTCGGCACGCCGGAGATGGGCCAGATCAACTCCGCCTTCGACGAGCGATTCCTGCAGCACGTGCGCGCAGGGGACCTCGGCGCGATCCTCGCCATGAAGACCGCCGACGTCCTCGCTGAGGCCGGCAATGGTGCCCCGGAGATCTGCAACTGGGTCACCGCGATGGCCGCCGCGTCCCGTCAGGAGGGCTGGGGAGTGTCGGAGCCTGAGCGGACGGCCCGTGGGCCGAGAGGGGTCGTCCTGGCATACGAGTCCGTCCCGGACTGGGCGACCGGGATCGCGCTGGCTCGGTTGGCCCCCGAGGAGGAACCGTGAACTTACCCCTGGACCAGGTCATCCGCCGGGTCGTCCGGGATCCGGAGTTTCGTTCTATTGCGGAAGAGTCGGGCCAGCTCGCGGCCGACCTCGCAGGCGTACGGCTGGCCGATCTTGCGGCCGTCCTGGAGGGCGACCTGGTCACCCTCCAGCAAAGGGGCGCCCACCCACTGCTGATCATGCAGCTGGCCGGCGCGCTCAGGATCGATCCGATGCGGCGCTTCGCCGCCGAACAGACTGCCCATGACTTAACCACGGAGGGACGATGAACATGATGAACATTACGGTGGACCTCGAGCGGTGTGAGGGCTTCGCCTCGTGCGTTGTGACCGCGCCCGAGCTCTTCGACCTCGATGACGAGCGAAGCGTCGCCGTCGTTCTGGAGCCTGTTGACGGTGGCCCCCGCACCCGCGCCTTAGCGCTCGAGGCCGCCGCGAGCTGCCCGATGCGGGCCATCACCGTCTCCGACCCCCTGGTGGACGAACCATCGCTGCCGCGGCGCGGCCGGTGACCGACGGAGTTTCGCCGGACGCGGTGGCAACCGCGGTCGAGAACGAACCCCGTCGGGCGGCGGTGGCCGGTACGCCCTGTGCCCCGGTTCGTGAACGTGCTACCACCGACGTTAGCGGCCGGCTGCGCCGTTCAGCAGGTTCTCTCCGCTCGCGCTCTCGGTTGGAGGGGTGGCAGCCGCAATGGCCGATCGCTGAGCGGGTCAACGACCACGTTGTCAGACCGGGCGACTCGCGATCCGGGGCTCGATGCCAGCATCCCGGGCTGCCACGCGTACAGCATTTGGTCGCCGCGGCGGGCATATCGTTGACGCCCAAGAGGATACCGGCCTGCCTTCCTGCCGCACCTCGGGCACTGGCCCAGTCGGCTAGATGTACTGACCACGGAGGTTGTGTCTCCGGTCGGCATGGCGAGATGAAATGAGGAAGACCTCCGTGTGAGGTGTGAAAGCGACCAAGCAACCACACCCACAACGGAGGTCTTCGTGTCCCACGCTAACGCGACCTTGACGCCCACGGGAAGACTGCGCCTGGCCCGGTGTGTCGTCGAAGACGGCTGGCCCCCGGCCCGAGCTGCGGAACGGTTCGGTGTCTCGGTCACCACGGCCCGACGCTGGGCCAGCCGGTATCGCGAGCAGGGCAAGGCCGGCATGGTTGACCGCTCCAGCCGGCCGCACACCTGCCCCCACCGCACCCCGCGTCGTCGGGAGCGCCGGGTGATCGGCCTGCGCGTATCGCGCCGGTGGGGGCCAGCCCGAATCGCTTACCACCTGGGAATGCACCCCTCGACGGTGCACAAGATCCTGTCCCGCTTCGGGTGCGTGCGCCTGGCGTTCACCGACCCGGCCACCGGCGCCCCGGTGCGCGCCACCAAGCGACGCCCGCAGCGCTATGAGCACGCCGCACCGGGCGATCTGGTGCACGTGGACATCAAGAAGCTCGGACGCATCCCCGACGGCGGCGGGCACAAGTTCCTCGGCCGCGCCAAAGGATGGTCCCGGGCCGTTCGGCGAAGGTCCTCACCGAGTGGCTCAACGCCCGCGACCAGGCATTTCGAGACCGAGTCAAGGTGGTCACGATGGACGGGTTCGCCGGCTACCACTCCGCCGCAGCCAAGGCCGTGCCCGCAGCACGCACGGTGATGGACCCGTTCCACGTCGTGCATCTTGCCGCCGACAAGCTCACCGTGTGCCGCCAACGCATCCAGCAGGCCACCACCGGGCACCGGGGCCGCACCGGCGATCCGCTGTACGGCATCCGCAGGACGCTCAACACCCGGGCAGGGCTGCTGACCGACAAACAGAAAGTGCGCTTGTTCAAGGCGTTCACCGCCAACGATGCGCACGCGGCGGTGGAGGTCACCTACGGCGTCTACCAGCGACTCATCGCCGCCTACGAGGCCTCGGGCAAGCGGGAGGGCAAGATCGCGATGTACAAGCTCCTGCGCTCGATCCGGACCGGGGTGCCCACCGAGCTGCCCGAGCTCGCCCAGCTCGGCCGGTCGCTATGGAAGCGGCACCGCGAGATCCTCGCCTACTTCGACGTGGGTGCCTCCAACGGCCCCGTCGAGGCCATCAACGGCAGGCTCGAACACCTCCGCGGAATCGCCCTGGGCTTCCGCAACCTCAAGCACTACATCTTGCGGTCACTGATCCACTCCGGACAGCTTCAGGATCGGATCAATGCACTCTGAATCCGGAAGGGCCCTTTCTATTGACAGTCGATGCGGAGGCGCGTAGCTTTCAGGCACACGCAGAAGAGATTTCTACTGGCCAGAACTACCACGTCGGTAGGGGTCGAACTGCGATGAATTGTTCAATCGTTATCGTGCACAGAAAGGCGTTATCCGTGCCAAGCTCTTCAATCACCCAGAAGTTCCATTTCGTCGATGTGAAAGGGGTTCAGACGCGTTATTTCGACGACGGCCAGGACAAGGATCCGATCCTCCTCATCCATGGGGGGCATTTCGGGTTCTTCATACCGGCCGGAATCGAATCCTGGGGCAACGTTCTAGAGGATTTCGGCGAGTACGGCCGTGTCCTCGCGGTCGACAAACTCGGTCAGGGCGAGACTGGTCTCCCGCTGAATGACGAAGACTGGACTGTCGACGCGGTCGCCGAACACGTTGCGAACTTTGCAACTCAGTTGGGGCTCAAGAACCTGACCCTGGTGGGTCACTCGCGCGGCGGCATGACGGCGGTCCTTCTCGCGTTGAAGTACCCTGAGATGGTAAAGAAGCTGGTCATCATCAGCAGTGCGACTGCGGCACCGGCGCCGCCCGTCGGAACCGACATGGACTTCTACGAGCGAGTCGAAAGGACTGCCCCCGGAGGTTCGGCCGAGTTGATCCGTCACTATCATGCTGCCCAGGCGGTTAATGAGGGAGATCTGCCCGAGGACTACATCGGGATCGCCACAAAGTGGCTCGAGAGCGAAAAGCAGCGCGACGCTGTCGCCGGATATGCACGCAATGCGGAGGAGCACTGGTTGCCTAGCCTCAGCGAGGGCAGGCGCTGGGTTCAGGAACGGCTTGCCGACGCAGGAATCCCGGTGCCGACGCTGGTTGTGTGGGGAGTCAATGATCGATCGGCGCCGGTGTCGATGGGTAAGGGGCTCTTCGATCTGATCGCTGCCAACACCCTGGATAGCTCGCTCTATCTCATCAACAACGCTGGTCATCACGTGTTCAGTGACCAGCGCGAAAAGTTCAACGCCGCGGTTGGTGCGTTCATCTCGCTTTAGCAGAACCCTTCGTCGGTCTTTCGTGCTCGAAAGACCAGATGTCTGATACAAACAACTTCGAAGAGGAAGCTGGATCCGGGCTGATGATCGCGATCTCGTGCGCACTGCTCGCGATTTCTCCCGCGGTCGTGTTTTTTGTCGCGTCCCAGTTGGTCCAGGGAATAGCCCGGGCGTTCTTCTGGACCAGCAGCCAGACCCACGCCGTTCGTACATCCGCCGCACCGGTCAGTGGCCTCCGGGACGTCAATCTGGCGGCGGGGATCGGTGCGCTTCTCGGCCCCACGGTGGCCGGATACCTCTGGGAGGCCTCGGTGCAACTGCCACTCATGATGGGGATCGTCGCAGGTTCCGTCGCCGTCGTCCCCGCGGCCTTGTTGATCAGGTTTCCCCCGTTCGCGGCCAGGCCTTCTTCACCCACTGGCAGGGATGTCCGTCTGTGGCGACGACCCGGTGTCAACGCTGCCTGCTGGATGAACACGGGCGCAGGGGTTTGGAAAAGCCTTCTAAACTCCTACGTCCCTTTGGCCCTGTCCCTGGCAGGCCAACCGGCTGCAGTCATCGGTATCCTGCTCTCCATCGCCAACGCCACCGTTCTCGTCGGTAGTACCGCCAGCGGGTGGGTCCGGCGCCGGGGCGTCAGGGCGTCTCTGGTCATCGGGATGATAGCTACAGGGCTGGGACTGGCCGCAGTGGGACCGTTCGCCGGTCTGACCGCCCCGGTGGCCATTGCCCTGGCCATCTCCGGCATCGGTGCCGGGGTCCTGCAGACCGTCGGTCCGGCCATCGCAGCGGAGAAGGTGCACCCAGAAGAACGCGGAGACGCCCTCGCATTGACGGGCACTTTCCGCGCCACGGCGCTCTTCCTCTCACCGCTGGGCATGGCCGGGCTGGTCACCCTCGTTCCGGTGACCGCGGCCCTGCTGGCCGCGGGCCTGCTCATCATCACCCCAGCTGCAACCACCTGGAGATCCAACAAAGATGTCGACTGACCGACACAGACCCCGAGGCTCGCGCTATTTGCCTCCGGTGACAAGAAAGCAAGACGTTTCGACGAGAGGCTGTCCATGACGACGAAAACCCATCCGAGCGATGACCCCGCAACGGTCCCGAGGCTCCGACTGCGGCACGGGCATAGCATTCCGCATCTGGGCCTGGGCACCTGGCCACTGGTGGGGGAAGAGTGCGAGACGGCCGTCCGCTACGCCATTCAAAGCGGCTACCGGCTCGTCGACACCGCGTTCCAGTACCGCAATGAAGACGCGGTGGGACGCGGTGTCCGCACTGCCGGCGTTGCGCGTGAAGAGCTGTTCGTCTCCAGCAAGTTCAACAAGGAGTCCCACAGCGTCGACGGTGTGCAGAGGGCCTACGACCGCAGTCTCCAAGCCTTGGGCCTGGACTACCTGGACATGTTCATGTGCCACTGGCCCGTGCCGGCCTTGGACCAGTACACCGAGGCATGGAGAGGCCTCGTCAAGCTCTTGGACGAAGGCCGTGTCAAAGCGATCGGTGTCTCCAATTTCAAGCCGGACCATTTGGAGAAGGTCATTGCCGCGACCGGCGTGGTTCCTGACGTGAACCAGATCCAGCTCAGCCCCGATCTCGCACGGCTACCCCCGCGGGCAGTGCACCAGGACCTGGGCATCATTACCGAGGCCTGGAGCCCTATTGGTCGCGAATCGGGACTGCGTGACCACCCCATCGTGGTGCAGATCGCGCAACGGACAGCAAAGAGTCCGGCGCAGGTTCTGCTCCGCTGGCACGTCCAGCAAGGAATCGTCCCGATCCCGCAGGCCGCCAAACCCGCATGGCTGGTCGAGAACATCTCGGTGTTCGATTTCTCCCTGACTGCCGAGGAAATGGCCGCCCTGGCGAGGCTGGACCGCGGAGAGAACGCCGCCCGCGACTCCGACTCCCCCGAAAACGGCCACTGACCCTTGCCGCACCCACCCGTACCTGGCACGAAGAGTGGGAGGGGTTGACGTAGATCACAAAATGCGGAAACCTCTTCACGACAGAGTGGACCTCTGCTCTACAGACTGACTGATCGATGATCGAGAAGGAGCTCTCCCATGGCAGACCATCACGGCGTCCTCGAGGACGTACGGCGGGGCATGATCCCTGCACATATCTACAACGACAAAGAGCTCTTCGAACTCGAGAAGGAACGTCTCTTCAGCCGCAGCTGGCTGTTCGTCGCCCACGAGTCGGAGGTCCCCGAGGCTGGTGACTACGTGGTCCGCAGGGTCCTCGAGGACTCGTTCATTATCTCTCGGGACGAACAGGGCCAGGTCCGGGCCCTGTTCAACATGTGCCTCCACCGGGGCATGCAGGTGTGCCGGGCGGAGATGGGCAATGCCTCCCACTTCCGTTGCCCGTACCACGGTTGGTCTTACCGCAATGACGGGCGCCTCGTTGGCCTGCCGTTTCACAAGGAGGCATACGGCGGGGAGGAAGGCTTCAAGAAGAAGGGCCAGACCTTGTTGCCTGCTCCCTCGCTGGCCACGTACAACGGTCTGATCTTCATCAGCATGGACCCGGATGCCGAGCCCCTGGAGGAGTTCCTGGGGGACTTCAAGTTCTACCTGGACTACTACACGAAGCAGAGCGCGGACGGCATCGAGCTGCGTGGCCCTCAGCGTTGGCGGGTCAAGGCGAACTGGAAGATCGGGGCCGAGAACTTCGCCGGGGACATGTACCACACGCCCCAGACCCACACCTCGGTGGTGGAGATCGGCCTCTTCCGCGAGCCCAAGGCGGAGAAGCGCAAGGACGGCACCACGTACTGGGCTGGCAACGGTGGCGGCACCACTTACAAGCTGCCCGAAGGTGGCCTGGAGGAGCGCCTGCGCTACGTGGGCTACCCGGACGAGATGATCGCCCGGATGAAGGAGCAGTGGACCCAGGAGCAGCTCGACGTGGTCGGCAAGGACGGGTTCATGATCTCGGCGGCCTCACTGTTCCCGAACATGAGCTTCGTCCATAACTGGCCGCGGGTCGAAGAGGGCTCCGACGAGGTGCTCCCCTTCATCTCTATCCGCGTGTGGCAGCCGATCAGCGAGAACGAGACGGAAGTCCTCTCGTGGTTCGCCGTCGACAAGAACGCGCCGGAGGAGTACAAAGCGCTTTCCTACAAGGCGTATCTCATGTGCTTCGGCAGTGGCGGCATGTTCGAGCAGGACGACGTCGAGAACTGGGTGTCCCTCACCAATACTGCCGCCGGCTCCATGGCACGGCGTCTGCTGCTCAACAGCCGGATGGGCATGCTCGAGAACGGCGAGAACGTCGTCGAGGCCCTGTCCCCCGAGGAATACTCGGGACCCGGCGCCACCCGTGTCGGCTACAGCGAGTACAACCAGCGGGAGTTGTTGCGCCGGTGGGCCGATCACCTCGAACGTCCGGTAGAAGCCGCAGCGCAGGTGCACGTGGGCTCGGACCCGGTGCAAGCGCCACCGGCCGCCGGATCGGGGCCCGCCCGCCCGGCCTGCGGCAGCGCAGAGACCGCGCCCGCAGCAACCCTTCACGAGGAGGTCTGATCATGAGTGTTGGAACGGCACACGAGAACGAGAACTTGACGCTGTCCGAACAATCGGCGCTGGGAGCCCACGCCCCGCGTACTCAGCGGACGGGGCAGACCCTGCCTTTCAACGATGAACTTCACCTGGAGGCGCATCGTTGGCTGGTCGATGAGGCGTACCTGTTGGACGCCCAGGACTACGACGAGTGGCTCTCCCGGATCGCCGATGACGTGCACTATCTCATGCCCGTCCGCGTCACCACTGCCCTGGGCGCCGGATACTCCACCTCACCGGGGATGGCGCACTGGGACGAGAACAAGTACTCGCTCAGTCGCCGCGTGGCACGCTTCGCCACCGAGCACGCGTGGACCGAAGACCCCCCATCACGGCTGCGCCACTACATCACCAACGTGCGCACCTTCCGCACCCCCGACCCGCAAGAGATCATCGTGGACTCGGCGGTTCTTCTCTTCCGCAGCCGTGGTGACGTCGGGGAGTCCTCCACTGTCTCGGCAGGACGCGAGGATCTCCTCCGCCGTACCTCATCCGGGTCCGGGTGGGAGCTGGCCCGTCGCACCATCATGGTCGACGAGTCGGTCATCCGCATGCAGAACCTGGCGATCTTCCTGTGAAACTGGAATGGGAAGGCGAGGAGGAAGACCGCCTCGCGGCGATCCAGGCCACCGAGGAACGCCGCCGGCTCGAAGAGCACGTCACCGGCAAGCCGATCGTGATCGCTAACGAGTTCTCGGAGGTCCAGGTCACCCGCATCGAGACCCGCAACGGTTCGCGGCTGATGATTCAATCTCCTCGTTCGGGCCAGTGGGTAACGCTCTGTCCGCTGGAACTGGAGTCCCTGACCTGGCAGGCCCCGGCCACGTTCTCGGCCATGATCGGACACCCTTTCGGGCCGCTCGTGGCCGAAGACGAATAAACACCCCAACCGCCAGAGCACCACCGTCTCAAGCTAAGGAGTTCGACCATGCCCGTTGTAAAAGCCGATCTGCAGGCCTGTCAGGGATACGCGAACTGCGTCGTCGGAGCCTCTGACTACTTCGACCTGGACGACGACGGGATCGTCGTGCTGCTCCAGACCGAAGTCCCCGAAGCCGACCGCGCCCGCGTCACCGAAGCCGCGCGCAGCTGCCCGGTCTCCGCACTGGTGGTAGAGGACGCATGAGCCCGGGCACCGTCGTCGTCGTCGGGTCCTCCATTGCCGGGGTGCGCACCGCGCAGTCCCTCCGGCTGGAAGGCTATAAGGGGGAGATCATCCTCGTGGGAGAAGAGACCGAACTTCCCTACGATAAGCCGCCATTGTCGAAATCCGTTCTTGCGGGATCCGCCGACGAGGACTCTATCCGGCTGCTGACACAGGAGCAGGCCGATGCCGAGGACATCCAACTCTTGCTGGGGCACCGCGCTGTCGATCTGGACGTCGCCGAGAACCTGCTGAAGCTTGAAGGGCATGACCCCCTTCGCTACGACAACCTCGTCATTGCCACCGGAGCATCACCCCGGCCCTCTCCCTGGGGCCAGTCTCCAGGGATTCACGTGCTGCGCACCCTTGAGGACGCCCGCGAACTACGTGGGGACCTTCTCCGGGGTGGGGCGCTGGCCGTTATCGGGGCAGGGTTCATCGGCGCCGAAGCGGCAGCCACCGCCCGCGGCCTGGGATTGGAGGTCACCGTCATCGACCCGGTGCCCGTGCCCATGAGCCGCCTCTTTAACCCTGAGATCGGCCAGTGGTTCGCAGACCTTCACCAGGACAACGGGGTCGACACCATGTTCGGCACCGGAGTGGAAGCTATCGAAGGCGAGGAGGGCAACTTCTCCCTCCACCTGACCAACGGTGAGAGCGTTCAGGCGGCCACCGTGCTGATCGGTATTGGCGTCATCCCCAATGACTCCTGGCTTAGCGCATCCGGCCTGCTGGTGGACAACGGGGTCGTGCTCAACGAGTACTGTCAAGCCCTCGACGCTGCGAACGTGTACGCCGTCGGCGACGTAGCCCGCTGGCGCCACCAGAAGCACGGCGAGGACGTCAGGACCGAGCACTGGACTAACGCGGTGGAACAGGCCGCCTGCGTGGCCTACAACATCATCCATCCGGAACAGCCGCGCGCCTACACGCCCATTGAATACGTGTGGAGCGACCAGCACGACTGGAAGATCCAGGTCGTGGGACGCGTCGGAGGCAATGTCGACCACGTCCTCATCGGACACCCGCAGGTCCACGGCAAGTTCGCCGCCCTCTACACCATCGACGGCACCACCGTCCGGGGCGCAGCCATCGTGAACTGGCCCAAAGCCCTCATTGCCTGCCGTCTGGGCATGGCCAGGGGCATCACGGTGCAGGATCTGCGCGCCAAGCTCGAACCCCAGTTGGAGCCACCGCCGAGGAGGGCGTCATGACACCCGGAAACTTGCTGCCCCAGACCGAGAGCGTCAGCCGGGAACGTATCGCCCTCGCCTGCCGGGTCTTGGCCCATCGGGGCCTTGCAGATGGAATCTTGGGTCACATCAGCCTGAAAATTACCGACAGCACATTGCTGGTGCGCTGTCGCGGCCCGTACGAACGCGGACTGGCGTATACGCAAGCCGAAGACATCCGCATGGTGGACCTCGACGGCAATCCCGCCGCCGACGGCGAGCTCGCGGGCGGATACACGGTCCCCAACGAACTGCCGCTGCACACCGAGCTCTTCCGGCGCCGCCCAGACATCCGGGCTGTCGTTCACGCCCATCCCCCGCGAGTGGTTGCCGCCGACCTGGCAGGGCTTGCAGTACGCCCCATCGTAGGGGCGTACGACATTCCCGGAGCCCGCCTCGCCGCCAACGGGGTGCCCGTCTATCCCCGCGGAGTACTCATCCGCGACCGTCGGCTCGCCACCGAAATGGCCGATGCTATGGGAACAAGGCCCGTTGTTGTGCTGCGGGGCCACGGCCTCACCAGCGCGGCCGAAACCGTCGAGCAAGCAGTTCTCCAGGCCATCAGCGTGGACGGCCTGTCCGGGTTGGCACTGCAAGTGACTTCGGCTGGTGGGCACCTCGTCGATCTGCCCGACGCCGATATGGCCGAACTGCCCGACCTCGGAGGAGCATTCAACACAGAGACTGCTTGGAGACATGAACTCGCACGACTTGGTGAGCCTCGTTGATGGCCTGCGCCCTAGCCGGACAGAGACTGAACCCCCGGTCAGTAACATGAAGCTCATGTCCGCATCACGGGCGGAGGACGACTCCAGATACGGCCCTCCTCCGCAGTACCCCATCGAATCCGTCGACAACGCACTCCGATTGTTGCTGCTCTTCGAGACTCGGCCGAGCATCCGGCTCACCGATGCCAGCAAGTACCTCGGAGTGGCGTCATCTACGGCCCATCGCCTCATGGGGATGCTCCTCTACCGAGGTTTCGTACGGCAGAACCCTCAGACCAAAGCGTACGAACCCGGACAAGCACTCAGCTCCATCGCCTTCGCCATACGGCGCCACGTCGACATCGGAACGCTAATTCGTCCAGCAATGGAAAGGGTATTCGAGGCAACCGGAGAGACGGTGCACTTTGCCGAGCTCAAAGGCTCGAACGCACACTTTCTGGAGGCCATCGAAAGCCAACGTGCCGTCCGCGTTGCCTCACGTCAAGGTGCGATGCTTCCTGCCAACTGCACTGCAACGGGCAAAGCAATGCTGAGCCTACTCACCACGGAACAACTGCATGCCCTGTACCCGTATGAGGAGCTCCCGGGTCTCACCAAGGGATCTATCATTTCCCGTTCCGATCTGGAGCGTGCCCTCGAAACGATTCGGCAAACCGGGTACTCAACGAGCCAGGAAGAAAGCGAAGACGGCGTCATGTCAGTCGCTGTTCCCATCACCAGCCCGAGCGGAGGATACTACGGGATCAATGTATCCGTGCCCGCTCACCGCATGACTGAACAACTCCGCACAGAACTCGGAGCTATGCTCCAGACAGTCGCCAAAGAAATCCAGAACTTGCTCGTTTAAGGATCTCGACGGCCGGTGACGGTGGTGCTGTGGACAGGACCACCTCAGGCCAGCGGCGATTCCAGAGAGTCGATTCTCCGCAGTCGGAGCCCGAAGAAGAAGGAAATGACCACGGCGACGGTTGCCATAGTGACGAGCATCGCCCAGGTCAGTGTCGAGTTACCGAGGCTAACCCGGGTGATTCATGGGAATCTGCGGATCGCTGGGCGAAAATAGACCGAAGTGCTTCCTGAACAGGGGAAACTGGGACTTGTCTAAGGTTCCATGTTCTCCAGCAGAAAGCACTCGGTAGGTGAAGCGTACTTCGTGGTCGGCCGGTCTGTCCGTTACTGCAGATGGTGTCGGGGTGGTCTCGCATGCCGGGGCTATCGTGCCTCGACTTCTGGCTGATCAGGTCGGTCTGACCGCCGAGCTGTCAGGGGCCATGGCTCGCCGCCGGTTCATCCCGATCCACGATCGCGGCCGGGTGTTGATCGATACCGCGGTGATGCTCGCCGATGGCGGCGAGTCCATCTCCGACATCGGCGTCCTGCGCCACCAGTCCGGCGCCCTGGGCCCAGTGGCGTCGGCGCCGACGGTGTGGCGCACGCTCGATGAGGTCACTGCCGGCAAGCGCAAGAAGATCCAGGTGGCGCGGGCTCGCACGCGGCGGCACGTGTGGTCCCACCTGCCCGGCGGAGTGCCCGCATCGGCGTGTGCGGGGCGGGATCTGGGATCGACGGTCGTGCTCGATGTGGACGCCACCATTGTGGTCACTCACAGCGAGAAGGAGCTTGCTGCGCCGACGTATAAGCGCACGTTCGGGTACCACCCGATCGGCGTGTGGTGCGACAACACAGAAGAGTTCCTCGCCGCGAGCTTGCGCCCAGGCAACGCCGGGTCCAACACCGCCGCCGACCACATCGACGTCCTGGGCCAGGCAATCGCGCAGATCCCCGCCAGTCATCGGCGTGATCTGCTGATCCGCTCCGACGGTGCCGGCGCCTCCCACGACCTGATCGACTGGATCACCGAGCAGAACCGCGTCCGTGGTCGACAGGTGGAGTACTCGGTCGGCTTCTCCATCACTGCCCCGATTCGCCGGGCCATCGCGACCTGCCCCGAAGCCGCGTGGGGACCAGCGCTCAACCCCAACGGGGACATTCGTGACGGGGCCGACATCGCGGAGCTGACCGGATTCCTCTCCCAACGGATGCTCGCCAAGTGGCCAGACGGGATGCGGGTGATCGTGCGCCGCGAGCGGCCCCATCCGGGTGCTCAGTTGTCGATGTTCGAGGAGATCGATGGATGGCGCTACCAGGCTTTTGTCACCAACACCACCGCCACGGGTCAGCTGCAATTCCTCGAGGCCAGGCATCGGGCTCACGCCCGGGTCGAGGACCGGATACGCCACGCCAAGGACACCGGGCTCGGGCGGCTACCTTCGCGGGGGTTCGCGCTCAACCAGGCCTGGCTCGTCGCGGTGATGATCGCAGCGGACCTCGTTGCCTGGACGCGGATGCTCGCTTGCACCGGCGAGGCCGCAGTCCTGGCGTTGTGCGAGCCCAAGGCACTGCGCTACCGCTTCCTTCACGTGGCAGCCCGGCTGGTCCGCAGCGGCCGACGGCGAAAAGTGAAGATCCCGGAAACATGGCCCTGGGCCGTCGCGATCGTCGCTGTGTTCAACACGATCGCCGCGATCCCCAAACCAGCCTGACCTCACATGCCCGCCCACGACATCACCACCCGGGGACCCGCCCACCGGCAGCGCCAGCCGGCACACACGCACGCCCACCCACGAAATCGATCCCGCCGTCACCCGACAGCAGCAGTCACACCGGCCCGTGAATCAGCGGGGCTAAGGGCCACCCCGGTGAGCACGGGGCCGATGGTATTGCCGATGTACGTGCCGGTCTGGACAATGCCGGTGGCCGCTGCGGTGGCCCCAGGCGCCATGTGCGAGATGAGGAAGTGCACCAGACCTGGCCACCCCCACCCCAGGCCCACCGCTAGCAGGACACCTACCACGTAGCTCCAGGTGGTGGGGATCGCCATGAGTGAAAGCCCGACGGCGCAGACGATGAGTGCTGTCTGGATCAGAGAAAGTGCTGACACGCCGCCTCGATCGACGACTCCGCCAATGACGATACGGGTCGCGGCTCCTAAGGCGCTGCCGACGGCCAGAATCACACCAGCCGGGCCGACTGCAATCCCCCGCTCCAGCGCGCCGATCACGGCAAAGGCCACGGCGGACGTAACGGCACCGCCCGCGAACATCGTCATCGCGGCCATCAGCACCAACGCCGAACGCATCTGGGTATCCCATTGCCCCGCCGGCCGGGTCGTACCCATAACGACCGGCATGGTCCGGGTCCGGGCCACGGGGACCAGTACGAGCATGCCCAGTACAGCCATCAGCAGGAAGGCCATGGACCATCCCAGAGTCAACGCAACCAACGGGATCGAAACGCCGGCGACCAACCCCGTCACAGGGACCGCGGCCTGTTTCACCCCGAAGGCCAGCCCGCACGAGGCGGCTGGGATGTGCGTGACGAGCAAGTGGTTGGAGGAAGGGTGCCCGAGACCGTTCCCGAGTCCCCCCAGGGATGCCCATACAATTAGCCACGGCCACGCAGAGATCCAGGACGCGCTGCCGGTCAGGCTCACGACCGCCAGAAGCAAGGCGGCGATGCCCATGCCTTTCTCGCTGAGCACACGACCAATCACACCGGTGCACGCGGAGGTGAGGGCGGCCGCAGCCCAGTAGACCCCTACCGCCAGGCCGATCCCGTAGGCCGGGACGCGGATTGTTGCGGTGATCTCCGTGGCCAGCGCCCCAAGGAGAAACACCGGCATGTTTGTTAAGACAGTCACCAGTACGGCCACAGCCAAAGCGGCGAATCCACGGCCCGGATGTCTCACGCGCTGTGACCTGCCACCGGGGCATCCGATGCCGCATCCATCTCCGGCACGCTGCGCTTACGCACCCGTGGGCAGGGCGGTAAAAAGTTCATGGCTGGCATTCCTGCCCTTCCAGGTCAAGGCTGTGGTGCGAGCAATACCGCTTCTGAAGTGCCCCGGGTTTGATGGGCACATTGGTGTGCCCCGGGTTTGATGGGCACATTGGTGTGCCCCGGATTCCGTGGGGTTCGATTTTTTGGATTCTCATGCCTCAAGTACGACTTCGCCGGACATCGGTCTAGATGGATCAGCGTCGGCCCCTGTCTCCCTCTAGCCCGCGTCAGATCTCCTTCCCATCACCCGCCTGACGCCAGTTCCCGGCCGATACCGAACGCCGCGGCCTGGAGGACTCCGACGAGGCGGGTCCTGTCCCTCGTCAAGCGGGGAACCACAAGACCCAGGGATGCGACGACCGCGGTGTCTCGAAGCACGGGGACGGCCACCGAGCACGCCCCGAGGGACATCTCCTCGACCGTTGTCGCATACCCATGGCGCCGCACCCGAGCCAGCTGCTGGCGCAGGAGCCCGGGCTGGGTCACCGTGAACGGCGTCATCCGGGTCAACGAGCCGAGCGTCTCGGCGAGCACGTCGTCGGGCGCGTGCGCGAGCAGCACCTTCCCAACCGCCGTGCAGTGCAGCGGCAGTCGGGAGCCGACGGTGCTGACGATCGGGACGGACGCCGTGCCGGACAGCCGGTCGAGGTACAACACCTCGGCGCCCTCGCGCACCGCGAGGTGCACGGTGGCCAGCGTCGCGCCGTACACGTCGTGGAGGAACGGCTCAGCGATCTGGCGCAGGCCGGTCTGGGTCGGCGCCAGTAGTGCGAGCTCCCAGATCCGGCGACCCACCACGTACTCGCCGGTCGGCCGCCGCACCAAGCCGCCCCAGGTGGCCAGTTCGGCCACCAATCGGTGAGTGGTCGGCAGCGGTAGACCCGCCCGACGCGCAATCTGGCTCAGCGTCATCGCCCGGTGCTCATCGTCAAAGGCGCCGAGAACGGTCAGCAGGCGCGAGGCGACACTGGCTCCCGGGTCGGAGGTGTTGCCGGCCATCGTCGCCCCCCTTTCACTCAGTGAACGATATAGCTCGAAGCGTACGCCCCGGCCACCTACCGTCGGGCTGGTGAGCACTCCTGACCTATCGACCCAAGCCGAGATCAGCGCCGAGATCGCCGACCTGTCCGCCGGCACCGACCCGTCCGCTATCCGGCCCCGCCTCGACTACTCCCCGTACCGCAGCAGCCTCCTGCGGCATCCGACCAAGGATCTGCACCAGGTCGATCCGGAAGGCGTCGAGTTGTGGTCTCCGTGCTTCAGCCACCGGGACGTCGATCCACTCGAGGCCGATCTGACGATTCAGCGCTCGGGCGAGCCGATCGGCGAGCGCATCACGATCTCCGGCCGGGTCGTGGACGGCGACGGACGCCCGGTCGCGGGCCAGCTGGTCGAGATCTGGCAGGCCAACGCCGGAGGACGCTACATCCACCAGCGTGATCAGCACCCTGCGCCGCTCGACCCGAACTTCACCGGCGCCGGGCGGTGCCTGACCGGTGCGGACGGTAGCTACTCATTCCAGACGATCAAACCGGGTCCGTACCCGTGGCGGAACCACCGCAATGCGTGGCGTCCCGCCCACGTGCACTTCTCCCTGTTTGGCACCGAGTTCACCCAGCGCATCGTCACGCAGATGTACTTCCCGGGCGATCCCCTGTTCGCGCTGGACCCGATCTACCAGTCGATCACCGACCAGGGCTCCCGTGACCGCCTCGTCGCCCGCTACGACCATGACCTGACGCGACCCGAGTGGTCGACCGGCTACCGGTGGGACATCGTGCTCACCGGCGCCCACCGCACCTGGACCGAGAACAACGACGACAAGGACCACGCATGAGCCCCCGCCTGCACCCCACGCCCGGCCAGACGGTGGGCCCGTTCTTCCACTACGCACTCCCCTATGACGGCGACTCCGAACTGGTGCCTGCGAGCAGCCCGGGTGCGATCCGGTTCCACGGCCGCGTGCTCGACGGTTCTGGTGCGCCGGTCCCCGACGCGCTGGTCGAGCTCTGGCAGGCGGACGCGTCCGGCGCGATCGTCCAGCAGCCGGGCTCGTTGCGCCGCGACGGTTGGACGTTCACGGGCTGGGGCCGGTCGTCGACCGACAACGCCGGCCACTACTCGTTCTCGACGATCGCGCCGGGTGGGGTCGACGGGGGCGCACCGTTCTTCGCGCTCACGGTGTTCGCGCGTGGCCTGCTCGATCGGCTCTTCACACGCGCATATCTGCCGGGACACGAGGCCGCCCTCGCTGCGGACCCCCTTCTCAGCAGCCTCGAGCCGGACCGTCGCGCGACGCTGGTCGCGGAGGCCGATGCGCAGGGACATGCGTTCGACATCCGTCTGCAGGGCCAGGGCGAGACCGTCTTCCTGACGTTCCCGGGCCACGGGGCGGCACACTGAACGCCATGACCGACCTGTTCTGGCCCGGCGACGAGCGCGCCGGCGACCTGATGAGTGCTGAGGCGTTGCTCGCCGCCATGGTCAGGGTGGAGTCCGCGTGGCTGGACGCTCTCGTGGCCTCCGGGCTCGCGCCGTCCGCCGCCGCCACCGACCTCGCCCCGCTCGTCACCGCCGACGATCTGCCGCACATCGCGGCGGCAGCCGAGGGCAGCGGCAACCCCGTCGTCCCGCTCGTCGGGCTGCTCCGCTCGCGAGCGCCGCAGCCCGCCGCCACCTGGCTTCACCGCGGGCTCACCAGCCAGGATGTCCTCGACACCGCCCTCATGCTCGCGCTGCGCGATGCGCTCGAACGGCTGATCGGCGAGCTGCGCGCCCAGGTGACCGCTCTCGCCCGTCTCGCCGCGCAGCACGCCGACACGCCGATGGTCGGCCGCACCCTGACCCAGCACGCCGTCCCCACGACATTCGGTGCGGTCGCCGCGGGCTGGCTCGACGGCCTGGTCGACGCCGCCGATCTGGTCCTCGACGCCCGCTCCCTCCTGCCGGTGCAGCTCGGCGGGGCGGTCGGGACGTTCTCGGCGGCCACCGAGCTGGCGGGCCTGCGGGGGCACGACGATCCCCAGGGGACGAGCGCTGACCTGGTCGCCGACACCGCCGTGGCCCTCGGGCTGCGCGAGCTGCGCCCGTGGCACACCTCGCGGGCGACGGTCACCCGGACGTCCGACGCGTTGGTGACGTGCACGGACGCGTGGGGACACATCTCGACCGATGTCGCGACCCTGGCACGGACGGAGATCGGCGAGCTGGCCGAGCCGACGGCTGAGGGTCGCGGCGGCTCGTCGACGATGCCGCACAAGAACAACCCGGTCCTATCCGTGTTGGTGCGTCGCGCGGCCCTGGGAGCCCCCGGTCTTGCCGCCACGCTGCACGTCGCGTCGGCCGCCTCCGGCGACCAACGTCCGGACGGGGCGTGGCACGTCGAGTGGTCGACCCTGCACCTGCTCGGCCGACGCGCCGTCGTGGCCGCATCCCAGACCACCGAGCTGCTGACGGGTCTGCACGTGGACGCCGAGCGAATGCGCACGACGCTCGACACGTCGGCCGAGAGCGTGCTGGCGGAACGCCGCTCGATCGCCGGGCTGCTGGACGCCACCGCCAGCGCCGATCCGACCACGTACCTCGGATTCTCCGAGGACCTCATCGCGGGCGCCGTCGAGCGGGCCCGGACCTTCTTGGAGGAGAACGAGTGAACATCCCTCGCATCACGGCCGTCCGGCTCGGCGGATCGCCGGCCCTCCCCCTTCTCGTGCTGGGGCCCTCGCTGGGCACGTCCGCTCAGTCACTGTGGGCGCGCTGCGCCGCCGGACTCACCGATCGATTCGAGGTTCTCGCCTGGGACCTGCCCGGGCACGGGTCCAACGCCGGCTCCGCCGAGCCGTTCACGATGGCCGAGCTGGCCGCCGGTGTCCTCGGGATGGTCGACGACGTGGTGGCCCAGCGCGACACGTTCGCCAGCACTTTCACCTACGCGGGCGACTCGGTGGGAGGCGCCGTCGGGCTGCAGCTGCTGCTGGACGCACCCGCGCGCATCGACTCCGCTGTCCTGCTGTCGACGGGCGCACGGATCGGCGAGCCGGATGCCTGGCGGACACGGGCCACGTCCGTGCGCGCGTCGGGCACCCCGTCGATGATCGAAGGGTCGGCCCAGCGCTGGTTCGCACCCGGATTCCTGGAGCGGGAGCCGGAGATCGGCGCAGCCCTGCTGCACGACCTGCGGGACGCCGACGACGAGGGCTATGCGCTGGTGTGCGAGGCGCTGGCGGGCTTCGACGTCCGTGACCGCCTCGGCGAGATCGAACCGCGAGTGCTGGCGGTGTCGGGTCTGCTCGACGTCCCCACTCCGCCGGCCGATCTCGCGGCTATCGCCTCTGGAGTCCGGAACGGGCGGCTCGTCGTCCTCGACGGCGTCGCGCACCTGCCCCCGGCCGAGCAACCGTCCGAGGTCGCCCAACTCATCCGCGATCACGCGAACGCGGGGCAGGCGGTTGCCGCTCCCACGACCGTCGCCGGGGTGCGCGACGCCGGCATGGCGGTGCGCCGGGCGGTCCTGGGCGACGCCCATGTCGACCGCGCGACCGCGGCGATCACCGATCTGACCGCCGACTTCCAGGATTTCATCACCCAGTACGCCTGGGGGTCGGTGTGGACGCGTCCGGGTCTTGACCGGCGCAGCCGCTCACTCATCACGCTGACCGCCCTGGTGGCCCGCGGCCATCACGAGGAGCTGGCCATGCACGTGCGGGCCGCGCGTACCAATGGGCTGACCAACGACGAGATCAAAGAGTTGCTGCTCCAGACGGCGATCTACTGCGGCGTGCCCGATGCCAACGCGGCCTACCGCATCGCCCAGCGCGTGCTCGACGAGCTGGACCACCCCGCTTACTAGGAGACTGCTGCACAATCCTCGTGGCAGGAGCCCGGTGTGGTGGCTGGCGTGAAATCCTGTGGCTATGCAGGGTTGTGATTGTGACTTTCGCCGGTAAGTGGCGGTGGCGGTGGTCTACGGACGTTTCGCGGCGGTCTCACTGGCGAGTGGTGGTCACCCGGGCGCGCACTAGGTCGCGCCGAACGAGACGGTGGAGCTCATTCCAACCGGGACTCACTGACGCGTGCTCGAACCCTCGTCGTCCATGCCGTAGCGGGGATCTCCGAACGCGGCATCTCGACGCAAGGGCTACGACTTCGGTGTCCTGTAAGGGTGTCGCACCAGCTTCGTCGCGCAGTGGGCGGGCTAACGCGACGTGTCGGCGGCGCCTACTTCCTTACTCGCTGGAGTGCGCGGTAGAGCGTGGATCGACCCACCCCGAGATCCCGGGCGATAGCTGACGGCCCCTCCCCCGCCTCGATACGGGCAAGGGCCTTGTCGATCTGCTCCTCAGTCAGGACGCGTTTGCGTCCCTTGTACTTGCCCTTCGCCTTGGCGATGGCGATACCCTCGGCCTGGCGTTCGCGAATGATGGCCCGCTCGAACTCTGCGAACGCCCCGAGCAGCGAGAGCATCAGGTCGGCTCGAGGATCCTGGGCACCAGCAGCGTAGGTGGCCCGCTCGTGGACGAACCGCACACTCGCACCCCTCGCGGTGACCTCGCCGACGATCTGCTTGAGATCAACCAGGGAACGAGCGAGTCGGTCCATCGACGCGACAACCAGCTCATCACCGTCCCGCAGATACCTGATGCACTCTTCGAGCTTTACGCGATCAGCGCGCGAGCGTGCCGACTGTTTCTCGATATAGACCCGGTCGCACTCCCCCACCGCCTCGAGCTGACGCGCCTCGTTCTGATCCGCGGCTGACACCCGCACGTACGCCACCCGCTGCCCACGCGCATGCGAAGATCGGCGAGCCGGCTTCGGATCTGGCTTCGGCTTTGGCGTTACCTCGATGACGTTCTCCGAGTCCGTCGACTCCACCCGAAAGTTCCAACCCAACTCATCCCGACGACGGAACCGAGTCCGCACCTTCCCGCGGCTGACGATGAGCACCTCCTCGCCACCCGAACGATTCAGCAACGTCCCGATCCGATCAGCCATGTGTCCATGGCCATGAGAAAGTCCCCACTGGTGGCCAGGTCGAGGTCCCCGCTGGTGGCCAGATAAAAGTCCCCACCCTGTGTTCGTCGTGTCGACCCGGAACTGAGGGCCCAGGCGATGACGGTGAAGGTGCCAACCGATCACCATCACCGCCTGGGAGTTCCATTGAAGTCTGCGAAGGACCGTATGGACATCATTTCTGCTTACCGAGAACTCGGAAGCTATCGCGCCGCCGCCGAGGTGTGCGGCACCACCCACAAGACCGTCAAGCGTGTGGTCGACCGGTTCGAGGCCGACGATCAACCACCCGACCGCAAGGAACGGGCCCGCAACTACGATGCGGTCGCCGAGTTGGTCGCTGAGCGAGTCGAGCGGTCACACGGCCGGATCACCGCCAAGCGACTGCTGCCGGTAGCACGTGCCGCGGGCTATGAGGGCTCGGCCCGCAACTTCCGTCGTCTCGTCGCCCAGGAGAAAACACAGTGGCGCCGTGACCATCATCGTGGCCGCCGCCCGGCAGTGTGGGCGCCGGGTGACTACCTGGTCATCGATTGGGCCGTAATCGGCGGGCTACACATGTTCTGCGCGGTGGTGGCGTTCTCGCGGTGGCGTTTCGTTCGGTTCGCCACCAACGAAACAGCGACCACCACACTCGGATTCATCGCCGAGGCGTTGGAAGAGATCGGTGGAGTACCCAACAAGGTACTCGCTGATCGGATGGGCTGCCTCAAAGGTGGAGTCGTCGCCAACGTCGTCGTACCCACCCCCACGTATGTGCGGTTTGCCACCCACTACGGGTTTTCCCCGGACTTCTGTCACGGCGCCGATCCGGAATCGAAAGGGATCGTGGAGAACCTCTGCGGGTACGCGCAGTCGGATCTGGCGCAGCCGTTGTGGACCGAAGCCAAGATCGCTGCTGGTCGTGACGACGTGCAGCTGGATGTGCACGCAGCGAACCGGGCCGCGCGGGACTGGTGTGTCGAGGTCAACACCCGCCGTCACAGCGACACACTGTGCGTGCCTGCTGACCAACTCACGATCGAACGAGACACATTGAGCCCGTTGCCGTCTCTGCGGGCCCAGGTCGGTCCACCGCCGGTCACCCGTAAGGTCGATCGCCTCTCGTGTATCCGGTACGCCTCGGCCCGCTACTCGGTACCCAACCGGCTCATCGGCACCACCGTGACCCTCATCCAGGACGGTGAGCGGCTCCTGATCGCCGAACCTGCCTCCGGTGAGGTGGTCGCCGATCATCTGTTGGCCGCACCTGGTGAGGTCGTCCTCAACGATGATCACTACGGGGGGCCACGCACCCCGCCCAGTCGTGCACCACGGCCCAAAACTGCGGTAGAGAAACAGTTCTGCGATCTCGGTGAGGTTGCTGAGCAGTTCCTGGTCGGTGCCGCGGCCATCGGGAACACCCGCCTGGGCGGTGAACTCGATGACATCCTCGGGCTCGTCACCTCCCACGGCCGCGAACAGGTGCTCACCGCTCTGACCAGGGCGGTGGCGTTCCGGAGGTTCAAGGCCGCCGATGTGCGCTCGATCCTCGATGCCGGAGCCGGCACCCCCAACCCGCGACCGGCCGGCACAGCACTGTTGGGTCACCTGCCTACCGCGCCCACCCGCTCGCTGGATGCCTACAAGCTGGGCGCCGGCGACAAGGAGGTGTCATGACCACCACAACATCGACACCCGTTGCACCTCAGACAGTGCCGCCGCTACCGGCCGACCTCGATCACGCGCTACGCCGATTGAAACTGGCCTCGATCCGCCGCAGCGCACCCGAGGTCCTGCTCACCGCGAAAACCCAGCGGTGGACACCCGAAGAAGTACTGCGAACCCTGGTGGAAACCGAGATCGCCGCTCGTGATGCCTCCAACATCCGCAACCGACTCAAAGCTGCCGGGTTCCCGGTCACCAAAACCTTGGAATCGTTCGACGTGGCCGCATCCTCTATTCCGGCCAATACCTTCGAATACCTGTCTTCACTGGAATGGGTTCGGGCGCAACATAATGTCGCCCTGATCGGCCCTGCCGGGACGGGTAAGAGTCACACCCTGATCGGGTTGGGGATCGCCGCAGTGCACGCCGGACACAAAGTGCGGTACTTCACCGCCGCCGACCTCGTGGAGACCCTGTATCGCGGGCTGGCCGACAACACCGTCGGCAGAACCATCGACACCCTGCTGCGCCAAGATCTGCTCATCCTCGACGAGATCGGATTCGCCCCGCTCGACGACACCGGCACCCAACTGCTGTTCCGGCTCGTCGCCGGCGCCTACGAACGCCGATCTCTCGCGATCGCCAGCCACTGGCCCTTCGAACAATGGGGACGATTCCTGCCCGAACACACCACCGCCGCCAGCATCCTCGACCGACTCCTACACCACGCCACCATCGTCATCACCGACGGCGACTCCTACCGCATGACACACCGAACGGAGGTACCACCCACCTAAAACATCCCGCACAGGGTGGGGACTTTTACCTGGCCACCAGCGGGGACATCAAACTGGCCGTTGACATCGGAGCACCCGCAGCACCCCGTGTATCAGACAGCAGCGGGGCTAGCTTTCCACTACCCAAGTCGGGTGCTGGCGGGGCGGGCGCCACCTGTGCCCTCCATTTCTTGCCGTCCCAGTACCGTGATCCTGAACCTCCCGATGGATCTGGATACCACCCAGGTGGGGGAGGCGGTGGAGTGGTCGTATGGGTGCCCTCTCTTGACGAAACTCGACAAGATTAGCCGCACTCGTCCGTCCTTCGGCCCTGACCCTCCGCAGGATCACCCGCGGGCGACAAAGGGATATGGGGTGTCCCAGTGGCGGGTACGGGCTCGGATGGCCAGTAGGCTCAGCACGGGCCGGCCACCTTCCTGGCATGAAGCTGAGGGGCTGTGAGCATGGCAACGGACACCGGAGTCACGTACGAGACGAAAACGATCCGTGCGGTCCGCGGCATGGAGTCGCGGATTGTAAAGAAGTGGGAGGCCGACGGCTGGGAGTTGGTCTCGCAGTCGCCAGGTATGGTTCAGGTTGAAATCACCTTCCGTCGCCCCCGGCCGAAGTCTCGTCGGCTGCTTTGGATCATCGGTGGCGGCGTGGTTGTGCTCGTGCTGGCAATCATTGTGACCGTCGGGCTAGTCATCGAGAAGAACACTGCCCCGGCGAATCCCGCGCCGGGTGAAGCGACAGCTTCGCCGAGCGGGCAACCGTCCGCTGAAGCGACTGGCGAAGCAGCGTCACGGTCATCGACCCGTGATGGCGAGGTGCTCACGCCTGAGAACAGTCCTGAGTTCGCGGCTGTCCTCGCGTTCACTGACTACTGCTCGCCGGACATCGCAGCGTTTGCTGCGGCTCATCGTGGTCGAACGATCGTGTTTCCCGGCAGCATCGCCGCGATGGCACCGCACGGGAACGCGAAGACTAGGTACGACATCCTAATCAACGCGGGCGACGCTGCGTCAGCGACTGGACCGGCTTTCCAGTTCCGTGATGAGAACACCCTCAACGACCTCCACTGGGTCGGCCCGGTACCGGACACGATCGGCGTGGGGACGAACCTCGACATAACGGCCGAAGTCGACCGCTACGAGGATCGGTCGTGCCTGCTACTGCTTGAGCCGGTTGCAACCGCCGTTCGCTAGCCGTACGTAGTAGCTCGCGGCGCGCACGCCACCCACCTGTCTCGGAACGACATCCGCAGCTGTGCTGCTGTTAGGCGACATGGGAACAGGCAACGGCTAGTTGAGCCTGGAGTCGTGCTCGAGCGCACCACGCTGCCGACGCCCGCGGGCGGCAAAAACCTAACTGACCATGCTCGCCGACACCACTCCTCGGGTCCTCAGTCTGCGTAACGAGCTCTCCGGACAGGCGGATACACTCAGCGAAACCTGAGACCCAGTACCGGCAAGGAATTTCGCCCATGCACGCGGCCGATGACGCCGACAATGATCGCGACGCCCCCACGAGCTACTACCTGAGTCAAGCCGTCGCCACACTACTGATCCCAGGAACCGGTCTCACTGTGGCTGAGTGGGTTGACGACAACAAAGGTCCACTGATAATCGCGGACGGTGACCCTGCCTTTCGGGAGTGGCTGCGTCGTCTCCGCTCCGCAGCTGCTGACATGCTTGTCACTGCACCGTATGAAGCTTGGCCCATATCCGGATCAGTCGTAATCACTCGTCCCATACGAGGCAGCACCGGTAACGAACTGGTTCCCCCTCAGTCGGTGACAAGCGCGCGAAACAGCTTCTGCGTCCTGTGCGTCACGCCCGGAGCAGTCCTTCATCAGGCCTCTCATACTCCGCACACTCGTGGCGAAGTCCGGCCACAGCCGCCAGCCGCGGACGTCGCAGCGGCACCACCGTCCGGGCGCATTGGTAACGATGCTCAACTACGCTCTGCGCTATGGATTGACGCTGTTCGCCGACTGAACACGGTGCGGGAAGAGTTCGCTGCCTACGAGACCGACGCAACGGCATTCTTCCATCGCCCACTACTGGCCGATCGAACACACCCGCTCGTGCAAGCTTTCTACACTGCTTTCGCCCATGCCGATGCCTTGCGAGTAGATGGCACCGTTCCTGACGAACTCGGTTTCGTGCGTGACTTCGCCGATCGGGCCGTTGCTGCCGAAACCGCATGGAGGGCCGCGTACGCAGCTGCTTCAGCCTCGGGTGACAGCGGTCTGTCGGCTGAGCAACGAACTCTGCTGCGACGCGCTGAATCGGCAATCAAAGTGGCGCTCGACGATCGATCTCCTCCTAACGAACGAGCAACTGCCTACCGACGAGTGACCGAACTCTTCGGCAAGGCTCACATCGATGTTCCCGCGAGCATAGCCACGGAGTTGCGCCACCAAATCGAGAGCGCTACTCGCAAGACGCTCCCTGATCGACCCGGTCAAGGACTCGAGGCCCATCCAAAGATTGACAGACTCTCATGTCAATCCGCCGTTCCCGACAACAATTGTGACCAAGCAGAAGGACCAACCACATGGATGCCACCGGAATAGCAGTAGCGGTCATCATCGCGCTGGCCGTGATCGTCGGCGTCGGCTGGTTCGAATACCGCCGGCGGGAGTTCGGCAAGCTCGATGTCGAGGTACAGCACGCAGTGACAGCCGCCAGGTCTGCACGCAAGCAGTTCCGGGCTGCATCGCGGCTGATGACGACAGAAGTCGCCAGCATCGAGCGAACCATCAGCGAACTGAGCAGCGTCAAGGGCCAGCGGGTCGCCGCCGGCGGAGGAGTGACGGTCTACCAGCGATGGATCGACACCAGGCAAGGTAGCGGGTCGATCATCGGCGTCACCGCATCGGCAGCCGACGAATCCACCAACGGTGCCGGCAACGCGTACGTTGTGGTTGATGGTCCTGCAGTAAATGGTGTCGCCACCCTTGATGCATCGAAAGACCCAAAAGCCGGTCCGAACGCCTACGCGCTGGCGGCAGCGATCAACAAACAAGCACGGCTGGCCGCTGACGAGAAGAAGACGCTTCCCGAAAAGATCGAGCGAGCCAAGAGTCAGCTGACGACCGCCACACGAAGTCATGAGCAGAAGGTCGAGGCGGCACGCTCTCATTTCAGGGGACGGCTAGAAGTGCTGCCGACAGAGACTCGAGCGAAGTACTTTCGCAACGATCACGCCTAGTTTGGTCCGGCGCGCGTCACCCGTGGGGTTGGAGTTCACCCGGCGGTGATCGCGCGCTGGCTACGCGTCGTTTCGACCCGCTTGGACGCCATGTGTCTGCGACCTGCGTCGATCACTAAGCGCTGGACCAGCGGTCACGTGCTGCTGTGGTGGACAAACACTTGGTGGCCAGATGCATAGACGAGCTGTGTCGGTGACGGCCATGCTTCAGGGGCCAACCTGCGGAAGCCGGCAGACACGCTTGACTTCCGCAGGTCCTCGCTGTGAGCCATTTATTGGGTGAGTCGGCCTGCCAGCCAGTTGACTGCGATATTACCGGTAACCAATCCGACTGCGTGTCCTGGAGCTCCGATGGGCGGTAGCGATGGTGTGTTGATATTCGCCCTGGCGACGTTGGTACCCCCGCGTTTCCAAGCGTCTGCCGTGGCATTCGCATCGTCGGCGGGGACAACGTCGTCGTTCACGTTCTGCATAAGGAGTACCGGATGACTCGGTGCCGTTCGTCCCATTACGAAACTCTGGAATACGCTGTTTATCTCAGGATCGGAAGCCAACTCTTCGATTAACGGTCGCCCACTTACCGTCATCCCCTTTGTCGATCTGAAATAGTGGCCGACGACACTGCCCACCAGACACTCACCCGCAGTCTTACGCAGAAAATCTCTACCCTGACTGTTTAGTTTCGCATCGATCTTCGGCGCAAGTTGCGGATACTCAGCCCGTACCCCGTTCACGAAGTAGCCAATAACTCCGGCCGATAGCTTCCCTTCGTTGAACATCATTGTTCGCGCCGGGTTGGTCGGGGGCGCACCGACCACAGACCCTCTGATATTGAGTTCAGGGGCATAAGACTTGGCCTGTTCGGCAGCGGCGGCAGCTGCCCCGCCCCCCTGTGAGTATCCCCAGATTCCGACAGGCGCTCGGCGATCAACTGCCCCCACCGATATAGCGGCGCGCGCAGCATCAAGCACTGCGTGGGCTTGGGGAATGGGCTGCAGGTAAGGTAGCCGCCCCGGCGCCTCCGTCCCCTGAAAGTCGGTCATGGTTACAGCGAACCCTCGAGTCAAGAGGGAAGCCACGTCAAGCAGCTGTAGCTCGATCATAGGAACGCCAGAGCGGTCGGTGGTCAGTCCGCGAGTCAGCAGCTGTGAAGGTCGGCAACTCGGATCCGAGCCGTGGGTGCCAACTGCATAGGTGACCAATGGGCGAGGTCCTCTACCAGTCCACTTCGAAGCCGGAACCATAACAATTCCCGTTGTAGCGACTGGCTTGCCGCGGGTATCGGAGCTTCGATACGTGACCGAAGTCGCCTTCACCCCAGTAGGGATGGCGCCTGCCAGGAGATCCGTCTTAACAGACCGCAGCAGGCCGCCGTTCTCGACAGGGGCGTCCGCAGGCTCTGCAACGGCCGGAGCGCCCGCTGTTGCTGTTGCTGTTGCTACGAGTAGCGCAGCAGCTGCGTATCCAATCGATCTTGCTAGGAAAGTACGGGGCACATCCACTCCTTCAAAAGTACACGTTGAGTTCTCTAACTGTGAACACACATCGTACACGTTGAGTTCTCTAACTGTGAACACACATCGAACTGTCTCGGGAGAACCAGTCTTCCCCGAGGGGTTACGGGGAATGGGCCGGGTGATGAGCTCGCGCGGAAGCTTGTAACCCGCAATGAACTGGGATCCGTACTCGCGGAGCGACTCCAAGGTGACCTCGCGGCCCTCGACCGGGGTGACGACGGCGATGAGGCTCTCCCCGAACATCTCGTCCGGCCGCCCGACGACCGCCACATCGGCCACGTCCGGGTGGCCGGCGAGGGCCTGTTCGACCTCCACCGAGTACACGTTGCGCCCGCCCGTGATGATCATGTCCTTCATCCGATCAACGATCGTGATAAACCCGTCGGCGTCCCGGACCGCCACGTCGCCGCTGTGCAGCCAGCCGTCGCGGAGCGCATCGGCGGTGGCCTCGGGCTTGTTCCAGTAGCCCTTCATGATGGTCTCGCCTCGGTAAATGATCTCCCCGGGCTCGCCGACCGCGGTGTCGTTGCCCTCGTCGTCGACGATCCGCGTCTCGGCGTTAGTGATGGACGCCCGTCCGGTGGCATCTGGGCGGGCGCGTACTTCGTCCGGAGTGAGGAAGATGCCGGTCGGGCCGCCTTCGGTTTGGCCGCACAGCTGGAAGAACTGCACGTGCGGCAGGGTGGCGAGCAAGCTGGTCGCCGCGCTCGGCGGCATTGGTGCGGCGCCGAAGAAGCCCAGCCGCCACGCGGACAGATCGCGCGTGCCGAGCTCGGGGTGCTGCAGCAGCATCTGGTACATGGTGGGCACGCCCAGGAACACGGTGATGCGGTGCTTCTCCAGCGCATCCAGGACCGCCTTGGGCTCGAACGCTGGCAGCACCACGTGAGTGGTGCCCAGGCTGAACCCTGACATAACGAACAGGACCAGCTCCGCGCAGTGGTACATCGGCGCGACGTGCAGATTCCGGTCGAAGATATTCATACCGAGTGCGGAAACCGAGTTCCCCACCCACAGCATGCGGTGATGGTCGAACACCGCTCCCTTGGGACGCCCGGTCGTGCCCGAGGTGTAGAGGATAATGCAGTCGTCGTCCTCGATGACCTCCACTTCCGGCGCGGTGGTCGGCATGGTGTCTGCGAGCCGCGCGATGCCCTGCGCGGCGGGCTCGTCCAGCACCAGACTTTGCGGCGCGGACGGCAGCGGATCGAGTTCGTCGAGGCCGGCCACCACCACCGCGAGCCCCTCGGAGTACAGCAGCACCGTCGCACCGGAGTCCTCGAGCAGGTAGCGAAGTTCGCGGGCCGGCACGCGAGGGTTGAGAGGCACGGCAATGGCCCCCAGTCGGAACGCTCCGTACAGGCCCAGGATGTACGCGTCGGAGTTCGGACTCAGCAGTGCCACCCTGTCGCCCTTGCCGACTCCGAGCGACGCCAACGCGTGCGCATACTGATTGATCCGGGCCGCGAGCTGCTCGTACGAGTAGGTGCTCTCGCCGAAGATCAGTGCGGTCTTGTCCGGGTGCCGGCGGGCATTGAGCGCGAGGGCGCCTCCGAGAGTGGCCATGGTGACTCCTGAGGTGTTGAAGACTCCGGGATCGGATATGTGACCCCGGACACAGCAGGAACAGTAACCGCCAGCGTGATGCTTGTACAGATGTTCAGTGAAAGTGAAACTCGAGTCAGGTGGCTGACCCGTGGGAACGATCGACAGCTCCTCCCCCGGACACGCTCACGCCGAGCTCGGGCTTGCTGCGCCCCTCGGTGTGGGTAAAGGTCCCGAGGTGGGTCCAGACGGCATCCACCAGCGGCTGCAGGAACAGCCGGCCCATCTGGTTGATGATCACGTCGACCACCTGGACGGAGTCGGCGCGACCCCGCGAGGCCGCGCCGGTCTCGCGCATCGCAACGACCTCCCGGTGGGTAAGTTCGGTGAGCCGCTCCAGCAGTTGCCCCCGCTGACCACCGGGTTCGAGTAGCGCCCGGCGGAGATAGTTGACCACCTCCGGGTTTCTGACCAGCATTTCCGCGACGGATTCATTCCGGACGCGAGCGATTTCTTCGCCGGCCCCGTCGGTCGGCGCCGAAGCAAGGGCCGACGCAAAACGCTCCACGACGATCTGCTCCACGGCCTCGCGGAGGCCGTCTTTGGACCCGTAGTGATGGACCACCAGCCCTACGGTAACCCCGGCGGCGGCCGCGACCGCCCGCATCGGTGTGCGGTCCTCGCCGTTGGCCGCGTAAAGCTCGAGAGCGGCGTTGCGGATTCGCGCTTTGGCGGTGAGATCTTGGTCGCCGGAGTGCTGGGCGGGGCGGTCCACGCGGTCTCCCTTCGGTCGACAAACGAGTCTACGGGGACGCGCCAATCGCTAAAGCTATACAGTGGCTAAGTTTACTGACTACTTGTATAGTCGCTGAAATGAGTCCCAGATCGCTCCGACCCCTGGCCGGCATACAGGTCGTCTCTTTGGCTACCAACCTGCCCGGTCCGCTGGCCGTGGCAGGCCTTCGTGACCTCGGCGCAGCGGTGATCAAAGTGGAGCCGCCGGTGGGTGACGCCTTGGCCGTGGCCGCGCCCTCCTGGTACGCAGAACTGACACAGGGAGTGGAGGTTCGTCGGGCCGACCTCAAAAGTCGTAGCGGCCTGGAGGAGCTGACCAGGCTGCTCGATACGGCGGACGTGTTGGTGACCGCCATGCGCCCGTCAGCGTTCTGCCGACTCGGCCTCGGCGATCTCAGCGACCGCTACCCGCGGTTGTGCCATGTGGAGATCGTGGGCTACGACGGCGCCGACGAGGAGGTCGCGGGCCACGACCTGACATATCAGGCGAGATACGGCACCATCCGGCCGCCGCACCTGCCGCTGGTCCCGGTCGCCGACACCGTCGGTGGGGAGCGGGCCATCTCGGCCGCCCTGGCCCTGCTGCTGGCCCGGGGACAGCACGACTCCGGCGGACATCAACGCATCACTCTCGACGCGGCCGCGTACGACTCCGCGGCTGCCCTCCGGCACGGCCTGTTTGGCAATGGAGCACCACTGGGCGGGGCTCTGCCCTCCTACAACATCTATGCCACCGCCGACGGCCACATCGCCCTGGGGGCACTCGAACCGCACTTCGAGGCCCGCACCAGAGAAGTACTCGATTGCGACGGCACATCCGCCGCCTACACCCGCGCCTTCGCCGCGCACACCACGGCCCACTGGGAGGATCTGGCCGCGCGCCACGACATCCCGCTCACCGCCGTTCGCGATGCCCACCCGGCCACAGCGCAGACCACTCACGCGCCCACGGCGCCCACCACCTGACCACCTTGAGGAAGGACCCAGTCATGACCGACTCCCCCCAGCCCCGTAGTTCCCGAGCCACCCGCGAGGCCGTGATCGTCGATGCCGTCCGGACCCCGGTCGGCAAGCGCGGCGGGGCGCTGGCCGCCTGGCATCCCGCCGATCTGCTGGGGGCCACCCTCAGTGAACTGGTTCGCCGCAGTGATGTGGCGCCGGAGAAAATCGACGACGTGATCGCTGGCTGTGTGATGACGCACGACCAGCAGAGCTCCAACATCGCTCGCCATGCGGTGCTCTCCTCCGGCCTGCCCGATTCGGTGCCGGCCGTGACCGTGGACCGACAGTGCGGCTCGGGGCAGCAAGCTGTCGCATTTGCCGCCCACGGTGTGGAGGCGGGGTCCTACGACCTCGCCATCGCATGCGGCGTGGAGTCGATGTCACAGGTGGCGCTGCCATCCTCATTACAACCCGGCGCCCCGCTAGGCCCGCAATACTCCCCCGCGAACTGGCCCGCTACGACGGCGGACTGCTGGTTCAAGGCCCGTCCAGTGAGCTGATGAACACCCGCTTCGACCTCAGCCGGGAGGAACTCGACGCCTTCAGCCGCCGGAGCCACGAGCGGGCGCTGGCTGCCACCCGCGACGGCCGCTTCGAGACCCAGCTGGTTCCGCTGCGCCGCGACCCGCTCGATGACTCCAGCGAGCCCGTGACCGCGGATGAGGGGATCCGGGCCGAGCTCGACCCAGAGAAGATGGCGTCCCTGCGGGCGGTGTTCGCCGAAGACGGCAAGACCACCGCAGCCAACTCCTCCCAGCTCAGCGACGGCGCCGCCGCACTACTCATCGCCGACCGCGAGTTCGCCGAGGCCCACGGGCTCACCCCCCGCGCCCGCTTCGTGGTCCACGCGGTCGCCGCGGCCGATCCGATCATCCAGTTCACCGCAATCCTCGAGTCCACCCGCAAGGCCCTGGACCGGTCGGGGCTCACGGTGGACGATATCGACCTGTTCGAGGTCAACGAAGCGTTCGCGGGAGTACCGCTGATGTTCCAAAAAGAGTTCGGCGTCCCCGACGACAAACTCAACGTCAACGGCGGCTCGGTGGCTGTCGGCCACCCCTCGGATCCACCGGCGCCCGCATGATGACGGACCTGCTGACCGAACTCGAACGCACCGGCAGCCGATACGGGCTACAGACCATCTGCGAAGCCCACGGCACCGCTAACACCACCATCATCGAACGCCTCTGACGAGCCCCCTCCGTCCCAGCCACCGTCCCAACCCCACTTCAGGAGCACCAACATGACGTCCCACCCCATCGTCACCGGTCTGCCGTCGACACACGGTGACAGTTACCAGCTCAACACCACCACCCTGCTGCGGCACTCCGCCCGGACCTACCCCGAGCAGGAGATCGTATTCCGCACCATCGACGGGGGCTGGGACCGCTACACCTACGCAGACATGTTCGAGCGGGTCGGGAAGTCAGCCCACGCGCTCACCGGGCTGGGGGCCGGCCCGGAACGGTGGTGGGAATCCTGGATTGGAACTCCAAACGCCATATGGAGCTGTACTGGGCGATTCCCGGTATCGCATCGGTGATGCTGCAGATGAACCTGCGGCTCGCCCGGTGGACCTGGCCTATGTCACCGACCACGCCGAAGCCTCGATCGTGCTGGTCGACGAGTCCCTGCTGCCCGTGGCCGAGGCGCTGGTCGAGCAGGGCGTCGGGGTGAAGACCTGGGTGGTCATGACGGACAAGCCACTCTCGGAGATCTCCACCACCCTGCCCGGGGTCGTCCACTGGGAAGACGCGCTGACGGCCGCGGAATCGACCTTCGACTGGCCGATGATCGACGAAACCTCGGCGTACAGCGCGTGCTACACCACCGGCACCACCGGCCGCCCCAAGGGCGTGTACTACTCCCATCGCGGGATCTACCTCCACACTCTTGCCGAGGCAGCGCAGTTGAAGATGGGCGACGACGACACCGTCATGGTCATCACCCCGATGTTCCACGGCCAGGGCTGGGGACTGCCGCAGTCGGCCATCTACTCGGCCGCCAAGGTCGTGCTGCCCGGACGGTATACGGCCGAGGACACCTCTGTGCTGGTTGACGCGATGATCTCCGAGTCCGTCACCGTAGCCAACGGTGCCCCCGCGATCTTCGAGCCGATGCTCGACTACATCCGCACACTCAAGACGCGCCCGGACTTCAGCCGCGCCCGTCTGCTGTCCGGGGCGACCGAACCGTCGCTCACGCTCATGCGCGGCTTCCATGACCTCACCGGCGCCGACATCATCCACGCCTACGGCGCCACGGAGACCACTCCGCTGGTCACCGTCA
This sequence comes from Dietzia timorensis, assembly GCF_001659785.1. Taxonomy (NCBI): domain Bacteria; kingdom Bacillati; phylum Actinomycetota; class Actinomycetes; order Mycobacteriales; family Dietziaceae; genus Dietzia; species Dietzia timorensis. Next base: position 362,373 of record NZ_CP015961.1, on the reverse strand, counting down.
ACGCAGGCCTGAAGCACACGCTGCGGGACGTGCTCAGTGAGAAGGAGAAGTGGGATCTCAAGCGGGCCAGGGTCTGCTGGTCAACGGGATCGACATCAAGGTCGTCGGACCGGACGGAACCGAACTACCCCACGACGGTGTCTCCCAGGGCGAGGTGCTCATGCGCGGCCCGTGGATCATCGAGCGCTACCACAAGATGGAAGACAAAGGCGGCGCGTTCGCCGATGGGTGGTGGCGCAGCGGCGATGCCGGCACGATCCGCCCCGACGGCTACCTCAAGCTGACCGACCGCATCAAGGACGTGGTCAAAAGCGGCGGCGAATGGATCTCCTCGATCGACATGGAAAACGCGATCGTCGCCCACCCACAGGTCCGCGAAGCCGCCGTGGTGGGGATCGAGCATCCCAAGTGGCAAGAGCGCCCGGTTGCGATCGTCGTCCAAGAAGACGGTGCCGATCTTGACGTCGACGACATCCACGCCGTGTTGGAAGACAAGTTCGCCAAGTGGCAACTGCCCGACATCGTCATCTTCGCCGACGCGCTGCCGCGCACCAGCGTCGGCAAGTTGGACAAAAGACGCTACGCACCGACCACGCCGATCTCTACCGGGGAGCCGAGGAATGAACAACCGGAGCGGACACGATGATGTGGTGCGCAGCGAACGACGCGGAGCCGTCGCGATCCTGCGCATCAACCGACCCGAGGCCCGGAATGCACTGAACGCCGCGGTGTTCGCAGCCTTGAACAGGCACCTAGCCGAGCTGCGGACCGATGACTCCGTGCGCGCCATAGTTTTGGCCGGCGCGAGCGGCGTGTTCTGCGCTGGAGCAGACATCACCGCGTTCGACGCCCTGCGGGCCGATCCGTTGATCGGGCAGCGGCGGGCCTCCGGGGGACTCTATGGGCCGACCTGGAGAACTTCCCCCAAACCGGTGATCGCAGCCGTCGAGGGCCTGGCCCTGGGGGGCGGGCTCGAACTCGTCCTGGCCTGCGACACCAGCATCGTCGGCCAGGGTGCCCGCCTTGGATTACCCGAGGTCAAGCTCGGCGTCATCCCCGGCGGCGGCGGCACCCAACGACTCATCCGGGCGCTCGGCAAACCTCGCGCCATGGCACTGCTGCTCAGCGGCGACCTGGTCACCGGGACCGAGGCCGCCACCCTCGGCCTGGTGGGAAAGGTGGTCGACGACGACGAGGTCGTCGAACAGGCGATCGCCCTGGCGCAGCGGATCTCGGCTAATTCCCCGCTGGCCGTGGCCCTGGCCAAAGACGCCGCCCTGGCCGCGCAGACCGGGTCGATAGCCGCAGGGCTCGAGCACGGAAAAGCGCAACTTCGTCTATTCACTCGCCTCAGACGACAGCCACGAGGGCCAGGCCGCCTTCGTGGCCAAGCGTTCGCCGAACTTCACCGGCCGCTGACCCGGCCCGACAAGGACAAGATCATGACCACCACCCTGTTCCCCGACCACCGCCCCACCTGGCAAACCGAGTCCCACGAGTTGCTACGGGACCACGCCCGCGCCTTCTTCGCCAGAGAAGTCACCCCCCGCCAGGCGGACTGGGCCCGGCAGGGCCACGTCGACCGCGAACTCTGGAACAGAGCCGGAGCGGCAGGCCTACTGCTCACCGACATCGCCGAAAAGGACGGGCGGCGGGGGAGGCGACTTCGGCCACGAGGCTGTAGTGGCCCAGGAACTGGCGTACGCGCACGACAGCGCGTTCGGCTTCACCGTGCACTCCACGATCGTCAGCCACTACATCAACGCCTACGGGACCGAGGAGCAAAAGCGCCGCTGGCTACCCGGGCTCGCCTCCGGCGAGAAAGTGGTGGCCGTCGCCATGACCGAGCCTGGTACCGGCTCAGACCTGCAGAACGTTCAAGACCACAGCGATCCGCGACGGCGACCACTACGTGGTCAACGGCGCCAAGACCTTCATCTCCAACGGCACCCACTGCGACTTGGTTGTCATCGTGGCCAAGACCGATCCAGCGGCCGGCGGCAAGGGCATCTCCCTACTAGTCGCCGAGGTCGACAATAACGTCGCGGGCTTCTCCCGCGGCGCCGTCCTCGAGAAGATCGGCATGCACGGATGGGACACCCGCGAACTCTTCTTTGACGACATGCGGGTACCGGTGGAGAACATCCTTGGCGAGGAGGGCTCCGGCTTCGCCGAACTCATGACCCAGTTGCCGCGGAGCGACTCATCATCGGAGTCGCCGGCGTGGCAGTGGCCGAGCCGCGGTGATCGAGACCATCCGGTACGTCAAAGAGCGCGATGCGTTCGGCAAGAAACTCCTGGACTTCCAGAACACCCAGTTCGTACTAGCCGAGTGCAAGGCCGACGTCTACGCCGGCAAGGCGCTGATCGACGACGGCATCCGCCGCCGCCAGATCGACGGCACCCTCGACGATCCGCTCCCTCTATCTTGGGGAACTCACCGCTCATCTCCGGGTGTCCACCAGAGCGGGAACGTCCACTGCCCGAGCTCGCCCAGCTGGGCCGGTCGCTATGGAAGCGGCACCGCGAGATCCTCGCCTACTTCGACGTGGGCGCCTCCAACGGCCCGTCAAGGCCATCAACGGACGCCTCGAACACCTCCGCGGAATCGCCCTGGGCTTCCGCAACCTCAAGCACTACATCTTGCGGTCACTGATCCACTCCGGTCAGCTTCACGACCGGATCAATGCACTCTGATTCCGGAAGGGCGGATAAGGGGCTCTTCGCATCTGAGTGTGGGGTCAGGTCCGTAGCCGCCGGCGATGAGGAGCATCCGCAGGCGGTAGTTGTCGCGGTTGCGGTAGCGCGGGCCAGGCGCCGGTGGAGTTCGATGAGGCCGTTGATCGCTTCGGTTCACCATTGTTGGATCGGTCAGTGGTCCAGTAGGCGAGGAAGGAGTCCTTCCACTTGCGAAGAGTGCGGCCGAGGCGGGCGATCTCTGGGATCGGGCAGGACGGCAAGGTCGCGAGTATCTTCTCCGCAGCGCTGCGCCCGGCTGGCAGGTCTTTATGGTGGTAGGCCTGTCGGAGTTCGTGGGCGATCTGCCAGGCGAGGAACAGTTCCTCGTGCCGGGGGTCGGCGGCCAATGCGTCATTGAACCGTCGCCACTGCCGCTCGGTCAGCCGTGCCGGGTCGCAGCGGGATGATGGTGCGGATCCCGTAGAGCGGGTCGCCTTTACGTCGCTGGCCGCAGATTTGCTGCTGCAACCCGGCAGTGGTGCTCGCTTGCTGCGTTCGCCGACTTGCCTACAATGGGTCACCCATCCCCAGTTCCCCCGCCGCTTTGCGCATGTGAGAGATGGCATGGCCTTCGTCGCGGGGAAGCGTCGCGGCGAGTTCATTGACCCGTCGCCAGCGATCGAGCGTCGATCCGTCGCTACGGCCGGCCGCAGCCAGAGCCGACCACGTGTCCGCGCAGCGCAAGAGCGCAGTTCCGGCCTTCGCCATCTCCGCGGACTCCGTTAGCCGGGCCACGTCGCCACAGAACTGCCTGCAACCGGCGGAACAGGCCGCCGCCCGTGCCTGCCTTCTCTACAAAGGCGTGGAGAGAACGCAGCGCGATGTCCAGTTCCGGTTCGGGCATGAGCCCCGGCCACCGGTCGACATCCTCGGCGAGACCGTGACTCCACTGATCCCGGCAGCGGCAACGGCATCCGGCGGTAGCACCGACGCGTCCGGAATAATCGCGGTTGTCGCCGCCTGCATGTTTTCGACCGAGGCCACGAGGCCGAAGCCGCAGTCTGGCGGAGATCGGGCAGGATCTGGGGCCAGTTCACGAAGTACGTGGTGTGCCTCGTGGGCACGGGGAACGATCGGGACGCGCGCGCCCGCGCAAGAGCCTCGTAGGGGACTTTCTGCATCTCGGCTCGGTCGTTGTCCACCACGAAAGCCGTCTCGGTGTCGTCTTCGTAACCGATCACGACGATGTCGTGCCGACTCATCTGAAGGCGGACATTGAGGTAGGGCAGCTCAGAAATGTCGGCCCACATCAGCACGGGACGGCCTTGCTGGAGTTCGCGGCGGACCCAGCCCCAGCCGGTCTCGGGATCGTCGGGTTCCCGAACGTCGACCTCTGCACCCAGCCTGGCGAGAAGGTCGACCTCGAGGTCGCTGCTACGCCCGACGAAGTAGATGGGAGGGGCGAGACCCGGTGCCCGCAGGTAGGTGAAGCCGAGACCACCGCCCATTCCGAAGACCAGACCTTCGCTCGGCACCTCGTCCCAGCCCAGACCGGCCCACTCCAGGAGGTCTCTCAGCGCTCCGGAACCACAATGCCCTGCCTGACGGTGGGATAGTCCAGTAGGACTCGTCGCGGCTCTGGATGACGGGTAGGGACCTCGACTGACATGACATCTCCTGAATCGGCGTCGCAGCAATCTGCGCGGTTTCCGGTTGGACGGGCATGCGGTTACGTGACTATACATTCGTTCATGCAGGCATGTACCTACCTCAGCGGTCCATCGAAAGGATCCTTCGTTCCTGCGCCGCCCGCCGAGTGATAGCTCAAGAAATGCGCTGGGCGAGGCAGCCCCGGGCGTCCGCCAGACAATCACCACCGCTCTCCTCCACGAGCCGGCGGCCGGGGGGTTCAGTCTGGGAGATGGCCGCGTGCCGGTCGTCCTGCCCCGGCACGACAACCTCCTCCACTCGACCGCTCCCGGCGCGGTGCCCGGAACGCAGGTAGCAGTCCGCCACGACCGTGACTCGGCCCGCTTGCGGCGCTCGAGCAGCCACTCGGGAAGTAGCTGCCCAAGCGCAGCTTCGGGACGGCGACATCAACGGTGCCGACCCGCGTATCCAGGGGCCGGTGGCGGTAGCCATTGCGGTGGTTGGTGCGCTGCTCCGAGCGGGCGTTCCACTCGGCGCCGCAGACGGCATCGGCGTCCGCGGACAGCAGGGCGTTGATCATGGTCTGCTGCAGCTCACGCATCAGATCTGGAGACGCCTCTGTGAGGGCTTGGCCAAGCAGGCCTGCCGGGTCGACAATATGGGGTGCGGTCATCGTGATGACTCCTCGAGGATTCTTTGGAAGGTTGACTCGATGGATCACACGGTGGCCGCTCTACATCCGTCAACGACACGGATGTCGGAGACGATCTCGGCCACCGAGTTACACCACTCTAACCCCGCTGATTCACGGGCCGGTGTGACTGCTGCTGTCGGGTGACGGCGGGCTTGTTTTCGCGTGTGGGCGTGCGTGTGTGGCTGGCGCTGCCGGTGGGCGGGTCTCCGGGTGGTGATGTCGTGGGCGGGCAGGTGAGGTCAGGCGGGTTTTGGGATCGCGGCGATCGTGTTGAACACTGCGACGATGGCGGTGGCCCACGGCCATGTTTCGGGAATCTTCACGCGCCGCCGCCGGCCACTACGGACCAGTCGGGCTGCCACGTGAAGGAAGCGGTAGCGCAGCGCTTTGGGCTCGCACAAGGCCAGAACTGCGGCGTCGCCGGTGCAGGCCAGCATCCGAGTCCACGCCACCAGATCTGCGGCGATCATCACCGCCACCAGCCAAGCCTGGTTGAGAGCGAACTCCCGCGAGGGAAGCCTGCCCAGGCCGGTGTCTTTGGCGTGGCGGATGCGGTCCTCGACCCGGGCGTGAGCCCGATGCCTGGCTTCAAGAAACTGCAGCTGGCCGGTGGCGGTGTTGGTGACAAAAGCCTGGTAGCGCCATCCATCGATCTCCTCGAACATCGACAACTGGGCGCCGGGGTGGGGCCGCTCGCGGCGTACGATCACCCGCATCCCGTCTGGCCACTTTGGCATCCCGGGAGCGAGGAACCCGGTCAGCTCCGCGATGTCGGCCCCGTCGCGGATGTCCCCGTTGGGGTTGAGCGCTGGTCCCCACGCGGCTTCGGGGCAGGTCGCGATGGCCCGGCGAATCGGGGCAGTGATAGCGAAGCCGACCGAGTACTCCACCTGTCGACCACGAACGCGGTTCTGCTCGGTGATCCACTCCAGCAAGTCGTGGGAGGCGCCGGCACCGTCGGAGCGGATCAGCAGATCACGCCGATGACTGGCGGGGATCTGCGCGATGGCCTGGCCCAGGACGTCGATGTGGTCGGCAGCGGTGTTCGACCGGCGTTGCCCGGGCGCAAGCTCGCGGCGAGAAACTCTTCTGTGTTGTCGCACCACACGCCGATCGGGTGGTACCCGAACGTGCGCTTATATGTCGGAGTTGCATGTTCCTTCTCGCTGTGGGTGACCACGATGGTGGCATCCACATCGAGCACGACCGTCGATCCCAGATCCCGCCCGCACACGCCGATGCGGGTACTCCGCCGGGCAGTTGGGACCACACGTGCCGCCGCGTGCGGGCACGCGCGACCTGGATCTTCTTGCGCTTGCCGGCAGTGACCTCATCGAGTGTGCGCCACACCGTCGGCGCCGAGGCGACCGGGCCCAGGGCCCCGGATTGGTGGCGCAGGACGCCGATGTCGGAGATGGACTCGCCGCCATCGGCGAGCATCACCGCGGTGTCGATCAGCACACGGCCGCGGTCGTGGATCGGGATGAATTGTCGGCGAGCCATGGCCCCTGACAGCTCGGCGGTCAGACCGACCTGATCAGCCAGAAGTCGAGGCACGATGGCCCCGGCGTGGGCGATCACCCCGACACCATCAGCAGTAACGGACAGACCGGCCGACCACGAAGTACGCTTCACCTACCGAGTGCTTTCTGCTGGAGAACATGGAACCTTAGACAAGTCCCAGTTTCCCCTGCTCAGGAAGCACTTCGGTCTATTTTCGCCCAGCGATCCGCAGATCCCCATGAAACACCCAGGCTAAACATCGAGTTGGATGGAGAAGAACACCACCTTGGCCAGGTCGCAGCGTTCCTTGATGCCGTCGTCGACTACGTCGACGACGGCATCGTAGCGCTCAGCCCGGGAGACCCGGACGCCCGTGCCACTCGCATTCTCGCGGAGGGTGAAGAGAACAGAGTCTGGGTGGCGGCAACTGACGCCGAGAGCAAACGTCCCGCGCCCGACGGCAACAGGGATGGGCCAACCTAAACACCCAAAGCCGAACTGCCGCGAAGGGCACTGGGGATTGTGGCAACTCCCCCAGGTCACCATGGGCCGTCAGTCTGGTGTCGCATTTGACGATCGTCTAACGCGACACGCCGTGAGCAAGCCCCGGGCGGAGACTCGCGCAGCTCGGACCCTAACGGCGACTCATGCCGCTGCATCAATGACATGTAGCGCAATATGAGTGGATAAATCACAGGCATATGCAACACTGCTGGGGTGAAGATCGGGTACGGGCGGGTGTCTACCGACGAACAGAACGTCGAGACCCAACGACAGGCACTGATCGAGCTCGGCGTTGATCGCCGGCGGATACCTCGACCGCGGTGTCAGTGGCCGGCGCCGTCAGCGCCCGGCGCTGGATCGGGCGCTGGCTGAACTGCGAGATGGCGACGAGTTCGTGGTAACCAAGCTCGACCGTCTCGGACGATCGCTGCGCGACCTGCTCGACATCGCGGACCAGATCCGGAGAGAGGGCGCATCACTGACTGTCGGGAGGACTACCTACGACCCCGCCGACCCGGTCGGTGCCATGATGTTCCAGGTACTCGGCATGACCGCCGAGTTCGAGGTCGCCATGAACCGAGCTCGGAGACTCATCACAGCCTCCAGCGTATGCGGCCTCGTGCGGGGCGTCTACGCCCCACGAGGACGCAGGGCGCTGACCAGCTGTTTCCCATCGCTCACTAGAAGTGCCTACTGTGTGTGGCTGTTTGAGACGAGCGAAGGCGAGGATCAAGGAGCACGGAACGTGCGACCGGATCGGGGACGAACGGCGACGGTGACAGCGGGATCGGCCAGACGGTGTGCTGGTTGAGCATTGCGGCACGATGGGTGGGGCAATAGGGTCGGGTGTCATGGCGGCTACCAAGACTGATTCACGTTCACAGACTGCACGGGCCCGCGCTCGTCAGGCGATGGCCGACGAGCTGGAGCGGGCACGCAAGCGTGAGGCCAAGCTGGTCGCGGTGTTCTCGGCGATCGACGCCCGCAATGACGCGCAGATCGCCCTCGGCGATGCGCTGGTCGAGCTTCGGGACCTGGGTGTGGCGCAGGCCGACCTGGCGGAGATGACCGGACTGTCCGCCCGCGAGGTCGGGGCGGCGATCCGCGCCGCCAAGGACAACACCACCGACACCGACGACACGGTCAACGATGCCGACGGCGGTGACACGCCAGCGGCGGATCAGACCTCGGCGGACACCAACGGTGAGCAGCAGCCCTGAGTCTTCCTCGGGCCGGTGGTTCGAGGACATCCCGCTGCCGGGAATGGACGCCTGTCCCCAGCCCCGACCTGCTGCGAGGCGGTCCAGGCCGTACGACTCGACACTGCCTCCGACCTCGGCGGCGATCGCCGCGTTTTACTCACGTGTCGTGCGCGCCCCGGGCAATGGATGCCACATCTGGACCGGCGCCATCTCCGACGGATACGGACGTATCACCTGGCGACAAGGCGGCGTCAGCAGAACCGAGTACGCGCACCGCTTCGCGCTCCTGGTCGCCGGCGAACTAACCGACGGGGCGATCGGTGAGCACCGCTGCAATGAACCCTTGTGCGTGCGCCTAGACCCGGACCATCTTATCGCCTCAACCCAATCGGCGAACCTGCTCTACGCGGTCGCCTGCGGGCGTACCGGGATCATCCGCAACACCACCGAACGCCACGACCGGCACGCCCGCTCCCTCGCGGTCCGCGAGGCGGTCTCCGGCGGCTGGAACGCCAAGGCTTACGCCCAAGCTTGCGGCAACACCGCGCCCCTAGACGAGCCGCCACTGTTCTAGAATCGTCTCCAAACACCTACAGCAATGGCCCCACCGAAGCGGTGGGGCCATTGCTGTTTCGGTCGGGTGGGAGTGTCAGCGGGCTTCCGCGATGCGTCTTTGGCGGCGCAGCTGCCAGTAGCGCGGAATCGCCCACCGCAGTGGCGTCTTGTCGATCACCACCAGCGCCAGACGGGACCGGTAATGCACATCGTGGCGCACGGCGAACGACCAGTGCCCGACAAACCACGCCACCATCCCCAACGCCATCACCGTCGGCGCCCAGGAGCTCGACTGGGTCACCCCACAGAAGCCGATCACGGCGCAGATGCCTCCGATGCCGCGCGCCAGCGGCGGCACCAAAACCGAGGCCACAGCGACCACCACCACGGCCTGTACCGCGGTCTGCAGATCCCACATGACGCCCCCCGTGTTGGCGTTCGTCCCGTTACGGCCCGACCGCACCTGACGGAAGTCCGGGCCGCTTGTTCATTGCCTGTCCTGCTTTGTCAGTGTGCTCGCCCGGTCCGACACGACAAGGCCACCACGGTGCGGATCGCTACTTGTCCTCGTCGGCCTGCCCGGAGGAACGAAACGCGTCCAGCAGTTCACGCAAGGTGTCCGAGGTGGCCTCGGCCCGCACCCGGGCGCGGTCAGCCTCCTCCGCCAGGGCTCGCGCCTGCTCTGCCTGGCGCTGCATCGTCTCGAGTTGCTGGCGGACCTGGGCCAGCTCGGTGCGCAGCTGCTCGGCGTCCCGGACCGCCTCATCTCGGGCCGCGTCGGCGTCTGCTTGTTGCGCGGTGGCTATCTCCACCGCGGCGAGGGCGTCGGCCTCGCCGGCGCGCGCGGCATCGAGCGCCACCGCGGTGGCCTCGTCTGCCTGCTCGGCGGCGCGCTTCCACGCCGCCGCCCACACCGAGGCCACCATCGCCGACATCGGCTCAGACAAGTCCGGGGCCTCGGGAACCTCGCTTGCTGCGCCCGTGGCGTGCTCGCGCATCCACGCCGCTACCTCGCCGATCCGCACCCCCGCCTGTTTCTGCACCGCCCGCACGGTGACCTTGTCCCCGCGCGCGACGAGTACGCCGTAGGCGTGAGCGATCTTCTCCGACGACGACATGACAACTCCCCAAGTAGCGGTAACGGGTAACCGGTAACGTGTGGCGTTACCGACGTTACCCGATTCCGCGCTCGACGGATAGTCCGCACCAGGCGTGGCGCGGCGACCATGGGCAGGGATGGCCGTCGGAGCCGGCACTCCTACCGTCGAGCCAGATGGGGTCACGAGCGACGCGTGGGCCCGGCGCCCTCCGACGGCGCGGTTGTAGCCCTCCAGCACGGACGCCGACGTGGCATCGACAGCTGGCGGCACATCATCGCCGACCCCATACGGCGTACACCGCCACACGGGAGAGACTTGTCGCCAGCGCACACCTGTACCTTCCGGTTGCGCCAGCCCTGGCCAGCGACAACGCCGATGCAGTAACCCAGACACAGAAAGGAAGGGACCTCGCTCGGCGAGATCCCTTCCTTTATTCCTATGTCCGCAGGGGGAGGCTTACGCCCGCAAGTCCCACGGCTAGTAACTCCAAGTGTACGTTCTCAGAGTGCCGCCGCCAAGCCCACTGATACCGCAGCCATCCAGGCTGTGCTGAGTACCCCTCGGGCAAACACCTACATCTCGGCGGCCGGCGGGGATACCGCCCAGGCCATGGCGCTCTACGGCTGGAACGCGCGCATCGCCGCCGCACTGATGCTGCCCTCGCATTTCGCCGAGATCTCCACACGCAATGCGGTCGACGAGGCAATTACCGCCGTGTACGGGCCCAAATGGCCGTGGAACCAGACTTTCCAGCAGAGTCTCCCCTCACCCAAAGGGCACATCTACAACCCGCAACGTGACCTAATCCAAACCCGCAGTCGCGAACAGACCACCGGGAAAGTGGTCGCAGAGTTGAAACTCTCGTTCTGGCAGGCCATGTTCACCGCTCGCCACGATGAGCGGATCTGGCACCACCAAATCCTGTCACTATTTCCCAATACCGCCGGGAAAACCGCCAAAGAGCTTCGCAAGCAGGTCCGCGACGACCTGGAGGTCATCCGGAAACTGCGGAACCGTATCGCCCACCACGAACCGATCTTCGCCCGAGACCTCTCCGACGACCTCGCGCGGATGCTTGATCTCGTCGAGCTGCGCTCCACCGCAACCGCACAGTGGGTCCGACAGATGGAAGAAGCCAGCACCATCCTCACCCAACGCCCGTAACCAGACACCCTCGCTGCACGAGCCCCCTGAGCGTCCACCAGAAAACACGTTATCGCAGGTAATCAACAGTAAATGCAGCTGCACACACTCCCATTAAGTTACCGCCGATAACTTACGTTATGACAAGTAGGCGACGCCGAGTATCCCGCGAACTCGACCTCTCCCAGAGCGGGCCAAATGGCAGGTGGCTTGGTAGAGGAGCCTAACGAGCTATCCGATTGTTAGCTGGTGGCGACTGTGCCTTCCGTGATTGCATCACGCAGCACGTGCTTGAGAATCTTCCCCGAGGGGTTACGGGGAATGGGCCGGGTGATGAGCTCGCGCGGAAGCTTGTAACCCGCAATGAACTGGGATCCGTACTCGCGGAGCAACTCCAAGGTGACCTCGCGGCCCTCGACCGGGGTGACGACGGCGATGAGGCTCTCCCCGAACATCTCGTCCGGCCGCCCGACGACCGCCACATCGGCCACGTCCGGGTGGCCGGCGAGGGCCTGTTCGACCTCCACCGAGTACACGTTGCGCCCGCCCGTGATGATCATGTCCTTCATCCGATCAACGATCGTGATAAACCCGTCGGCGTCCCGGACCGCCACGTCGCCGCTGTGCAGCCAGCCGTCGCGGAGCGCATCGGCGGTGGCCTCGGGCTTGTTCCAGTAGCCCTTCATGATGGTCTCGCCTCGGTAAATGATCTCCCCGGGCTCGCCGACCGCGGTGTCGTTGCCCTCGTCGTCGACGATCCGCGTCTCGGCGTTAGTGATGGACGCCCGTCCGGTGGCATCTGGGCGGGCGCGTACTTCGTCCGGAGTGAGGAAGATGCCGGTCGGGCCGCCTTCGGTTTGGCCGCACAGCTGGAAGAACTGCACGTGCGGCAGGGTGGCGAGCAAGCTGGTCGCCGCGCTCGGCGGCATTGGTGCGGCGCCGAAGAAGCCCAGCCGCCACGCGGACAGATCGCGCGTGCCGAGCTCGGGGTGCTGCAGCAGCATCTGGTACATGGTGGGCACGCCCAGGAACACGGTGATGCGGTGCTTCTCCAGCGCATCCAGGACCGCCTTGGGCTCGAACGCTGGCAGCACCACGTGAGTGGTGCCCAGGCTGAACCCTGACATAACGAACAGGACCAGCTCCGCGCAGTGGTACATCGGCGCGACGTGCAGATTCCGGTCGAAGATATTCATACCGAGTGCGGAAACCGAGTTCCCCACCCACAGCATGCGGTGATGGTCGAACACCGCTCCCTTGGGACGCCCGGTCGTGCCCGAGGTGTAGAGGATAATGCAGTCGTCGTCCTCGATGACCTCCACTTCCGGCGCGGTGGTCGGCATGGTGTCTGCGAGCCGCGCGATGCCCTGCGCGGCGGGCTCGTCCAGCACCAGACTTTGCGGCGCGGACGGCAGCGGATCGAGTTCGTCGAGGCCGGCCACCACCACCGCGAGCCCCTCGGAGTACAGCAGCACCGTCGCACCGGAGTCCTCGAGCAGGTAGCGAAGTTCGCGGGCCGGCACGCGAGGGTTGAGAGGCACGGCAATGGCCCCCAGTCGGAACGCTCCGTACAGGCCCAGGATGTACGCGTCGGAGTTCGGACTCAGCAGTGCCACCCTGTCGCCCTTGCCGACTCCGAGCGACGCCAACGCGTGCGCATACTGATTGATCCGGGCCGCGAGCTGCTCGTACGAGTAGGTGCTCTCGCCGAAGATCAGTGCGGTCTTGTCCGGGTGCCGGCGGGCATTGAGCGCGAGGGCGCCTCCGAGAGTGGCCATGGTGACTCCTGAGGTGTTGAAGACTCCGGGATCGGATATGTGACCCCGGACACAGCAGGAACAGTAACCGCCAGCGTGATGCTTGTACAGATGTTCAGTGAAAGTGAAACTCGAGTCAGGTGGCTGACCCGTGGGAACGATCGACAGCTCCTCCCCCGGACACGCTCACGCCGAGCTCGGGCTTGCTGCGCCCCTCGGTGTGGGTAAAGGTCCCGAGGTGGGTCCAGACGGCATCCACCAGCGGCTGCAGGAACAGCCGGCCCATCTGGTTGATGATCACGTCGACCACCTGGACGGAGTCGGCGCGACCCCGCGAGGCCGCGCCGGTCTCGCGCATCGCAACGACCTCCCGGTGGGTAAGTTCGGTGAGCCGCTCCAGCAGTTGCCCCCGCTGACCACCGGGTTCGAGTAGCGCCCGGCGGAGATAGTTGACCACCTCCGGGTTTCTGACCAGCATTTCCGCGACGGATTCATTCCGGACGCGAGCGATTTCTTCGCCGGCCCCGTCGGTCGGCGCCGAAGCAAGGGCCGACGCAAAACGCTCCACGACGATCTGCTCCACGGCCTCGCGGAGGCCGTCTTTGGACCCGTAGTGATGGACCACCAGCCCTACGGTAACCCCGGCGGCGGCCGCGACCGCCCGCATCGGTGTGCGGTCCTCGCCGTTGGCCGCGTAAAGCTCGAGAGCGGCGTTGCGGATTCGCGCTTTGGCGGTGAGATCTTGGTCGCCGGAGTGCTGGGCGGGGCGGTCCACGCGGTCTCCCTTCGGTCGACAAACGAGTCTACGGGGACGCGCCAATCGCTAAAGCTATACAGTGGCTAAGTTTACTGACTACTTGTATAGTCGCTGAAATGAGTCCCAGATCGCTCCGACCCCTGGCCGGCATACAGGTCGTCTCTTTGGCTACCAACCTGCCCGGTCCGCTGGCCGTGGCAGGCCTTCGTGACCTCGGCGCAGCGGTGATCAAAGTGGAGCCGCCGGTGGGTGACGCCTTGGCCGTGGCCGCGCCCTCCTGGTACGCAGAACTGACACAGGGAGTGGAGGTTCGTCGGGCCGACCTCAAAAGTCGTAGCGGCCTGGAGGAGCTGACCAGGCTGCTCGATACGGCGGACGTGTTGGTGACCGCCATGCGCCCGTCAGCGTTCTGCCGACTCGGCCTCGGCGATCTCAGCGACCGCTACCCGCGGTTGTGCCATGTGGAGATCGTGGGCTACGACGGCGCCGACGAGGAGGTCGCGGGCCACGACCTGACATATCAGGCGAGATACGGCACCATCCGGCCGCCGCACCTGCCGCTGGTCCCGGTCGCCGACACCGTCGGTGGGGAGCGGGCCATCTCGGCCGCCCTGGCCCTGCTGCTGGCCCGGGGACAGCACGACTCCGGCGGACATCAACGCATCACTCTCGACGCGGCCGCGTACGACTCCGCGGCTGCCCTCCGGCACGGCCTGTTTGGCAATGGAGCACCACTGGGCGGGGCTCTGCCCTCCTACAACATCTATGCCACCGCCGACGGCCACATCGCCCTGGGGGCACTCGAACCGCACTTCGAGGCCCGCACCAGAGAAGTACTCGATTGCGACGGCACATCCGCCGCCTACACCCGCGCCTTCGCCGCGCACACCACGGCCCACTGGGAGGATCTGGCCGCGCGCCACGACATCCCGCTCACCGCCGTTCGCGATGCCCACCCGGCCACAGCGCAGACCACTCACGCGCCCACGGCGCCCACCACCTGACCACCTTGAGGAAGGACCCAGTCATGACCGACTCCCCCCAGCCCCGTAGTTCCCGAGCCACCCGCGAGGCCGTGATCGTCGATGCCGTCCGGACCCCGGTCGGCAAGCGCGGCGGGGCGCTGGCCGCCTGGCATCCCGCCGATCTGCTGGGGGCCACCCTCAGTGAACTGGTTCGCCGCAGTGATGTGGCGCCGGAGAAAATCGACGACGTGATCGCTGGCTGTGTGATGACGCACGACCAGCAGAGCTCCAACATCGCTCGCCATGCGGTGCTCTCCTCCGGCCTGCCCGATTCGGTGCCGGCCGTGACCGTGGACCGACAGTGCGGCTCGGGGCAGCAAGCTGTCGCATTTGCCGCCCACGGTGTGGAGGCGGGGTCCTACGACCTCGCCATCGCATGCGGCGTGGAGTCGATGTCACAGGTGGCGCTGCCATCCTCATTACAACCCGGCGCCCCGCTAGGCCCGCAATACTCCCCCCGCGAACTGGCCCGCTACGACGGCGGACTGCTGGTTCAAGGCCCGTCCAGTGAGCTGATGAACACCCGCTTCGACCTCAGCCGGGAGGAACTCGACGCCTTCAGCCGCCGGAGCCACGAGCGGGCGCTGGCTGCCACCCGCGACGGCCGCTTCGAGACCCAGCTGGTTCCGCTGCGCCGCGACCCGCTCGATGACTCCAGCGAGCCCGTGACCGCGGATGAGGGGATCCGGGCCGAGCTCGACCCAGAGAAGATGGCGTCCCTGCGGGCGGTGTTCGCCGAAGACGGCAAGACCACCGCAGCCAACTCCTCCCAGCTCAGCGACGGCGCCGCCGCACTACTCATCGCCGACCGCGAGTTCGCCGAGGCCCACGGGCTCACCCCCCGCGCCCGCTTCGTGGTCCACGCGGTCGCCGCGGCCGATCCGATCATCCAGTTCACCGCAATCCTCGAGTCCACCCGCAAGGCCCTGGACCGGTCGGGGCTCACGGTGGACGATATCGACCTGTTCGAGGTCAACGAAGCGTTCGCGGGAGTACCGCTGATGTTCCAAAAAGAGTTCGGCGTCCCCGACGACAAACTCAACGTCAACGGCGGCTCGGTGGCTGTCGGCCACCCCCTCGGATCCACCGGCGCCCGCATGATGACGGACCTGCTGACCGAACTCGAACGCACCGGCAGCCGATACGGGCTACAGACCATCTGCGAAGCCCACGGCACCGCTAACACCACCATCATCGAACGCCTCTGACGAGCCCCCTCCGTCCCAGCCACCGTCCCAACCCCACTTCAGGAGCACCAACATGACGTCCCACCCCATCGTCACCGGTCTGCCGTCGACACACGGTGACAGTTACCAGCTCAACACCACCACCCTGCTGCGGCACTCCGCCCGGACCTACCCCGAGCAGGAGATCGTATTCCGCACCATCGACGGGGGCTGGGACCGCTACACCTACGCAGACATGTTCGAGCGGGTCGGGAAGTCAGCCCACGCGCTCACCGGGCTGGGGGCCGGCCCCGGAACGGTGGTGGGAATCCTGGATTGGAACTCCAAACGCCATATGGAGCTGTACTGGGCGATTCCCGGTATCGCATCGGTGATGCTGCAGATGAACCTGCGGCTCGCCCCGGTGGACCTGGCCTATGTCACCGACCACGCCGAAGCCTCGATCGTGCTGGTCGACGAGTCCCTGCTGCCCGTGGCCGAGGCGCTGGTCGAGCAGGGCGTCGGGGTGAAGACCTGGGTGGTCATGACGGACAAGCCACTCTCGGAGATCTCCACCACCCTGCCCGGGGTCGTCCACTGGGAAGACGCGCTGACGGCCGCGGAATCGACCTTCGACTGGCCGATGATCGACGAAACCTCGGCGTACAGCGCGTGCTACACCACCGGCACCACCGGCCGCCCCAAGGGCGTGTACTACTCCCATCGCGGGATCTACCTCCACACTCTTGCCGAGGCAGCGCAGTTGAAGATGGGCGACGACGACACCGTCATGGTCATCACCCCGATGTTCCACGGCCAGGGCTGGGGACTGCCGCAGTCGGCCATCTACTCGGCCGCCAAGGTCGTGCTGCCCGGACGGTATACGGCCGAGGACACCTCTGTGCTGGTTGACGCGATGATCTCCGAGTCCGTCACCGTAGCCAACGGTGCCCCCGCGATCTTCGAGCCGATGCTCGACTACATCCGCACACTCAAGACGCGCCCGGACTTCAGCCGCGCCCGTCTGCTGTCCGGGGCGACCGAACCGTCGCTCACGCTCATGCGCGGCTTCCATGACCTCACCGGCGCCGACATCATCCACGCCTACGGCGCCACGGAGACCACTCCGCTGGTCACCGTCAACGCAGGCCTGAAGCACACGCTGCGGGACGTGCTCAGTGAGAAGGAGAAGTGGGATCTCAAGCGGGCCCAGGGTCTGCTGGTCAACGGGATCGACATCAAGGTCGTCGGACCGGACGGAACCGAACTACCCCACGACGGTGTCTCCCAGGGCGAGGTGCTCATGCGCGGCCCGTGGATCATCGAGCGCTACCACAAGATGGAAGACAAAGGCGGCGCGTTCGCCGATGGGTGGTGGCGCAGCGGCGATGCCGGCACGATCCGCCCCGACGGCTACCTCAAGCTGACCGACCGCATCAAGGACGTGGTCAAAAGCGGCGGCGAATGGATCTCCTCGATCGACATGGAAAACGCGATCGTCGCCCACCCACAGGTCCGCGAAGCCGCCGTGGTGGGGATCGAGCATCCCAAGTGGCAAGAGCGCCCGGTTGCGATCGTCGTCCAAGAAGACGGTGCCGATCTTGACGTCGACGACATCCACGCCGTGTTGGAAGACAAGTTCGCCAAGTGGCAACTGCCCGACATCGTCATCTTCGCCGACGCGCTGCCGCGCACCAGCGTCGGCAAGTTGGACAAAAAGACGCTACGCACCGACCACGCCGATCTCTACCGGGGAGCCGAGGAATGAACAACCGGAGCGGACACGATGATGTGGTGCGCAGCGAACGACGCGGAGCCGTCGCGATCCTGCGCATCAACCGACCCGAGGCCCGGAATGCACTGAACGCCGCGGTGTTCGCAGCCTTGAACAGGCACCTAGCCGAGCTGCGGACCGATGACTCCGTGCGCGCCATAGTTTTGGCCGGCGCGAGCGGCGTGTTCTGCGCTGGAGCAGACATCACCGCGTTCGACGCCCTGCGGGCCGATCCGTTGATCGGGCAGCGGCGGGCCTCCGGGGGGACTCTATGGGCCGACCTGGAGAACTTCCCCAAACCGGTGATCGCAGCCGTCGAGGGCCTGGCCCTGGGGGGCGGGCTCGAACTCGTCCTGGCCTGCGACACCAGCATCGTCGGCCAGGGTGCCCGCCTTGGATTACCCGAGGTCAAGCTCGGCGTCATCCCCGGCGGCGGCGGCACCCAACGACTCATCCGGGCGCTCGGCAAACCTCGCGCCATGGCACTGCTGCTCAGCGGCGACCTGGTCACCGGGACCGAGGCCGCCACCCTCGGCCTGGTGGGAAAGGTGGTCGACGACGACGAGGTCGTCGAACAGGCGATCGCCCTGGCGCAGCGGATCTCGGCTAATTCCCCGCTGGCCGTGGCCCTGGCCAAAGACGCCGCCCTGGCCGCGCAGACCGGGTCGATAGCCGCAGGGCTCGAGCACGAAAAGCGCAACTTCGTCTATTCACTCGCCTCAGACGACAGCCACGAGGGCCAGGCCGCCTTCGTGGCCAAGCGTTCGCCGAACTTCACCGGCCGCTGACCCGGCCCGACAAGGACAAGATCATGACCACCACCCTGTTCCCCGACCACCGCCCCACCTGGCAAACCGAGTCCCACGAGTTGCTACGGGACCACGCCCGCGCCTTCTTCGCCAGAGAAGTCACCCCCCGCCAGGCGGACTGGGCCCGGCAGGGCCACGTCGACCGCGAACTCTGGAACAGAGCCGGAGCGGCAGGCCTACTGCTCACCGACATCGCCGAAAAGGACGGCGGCGGGGGAGGCGACTTCGGCCACGAGGCTGTAGTGGCCCAGGAACTGGCGTACGCGCACGACAGCGCGTTCGGCTTCACCGTGCACTCCACGATCGTCAGCCACTACATCAACGCCTACGGGACCGAGGAGCAAAAGCGCCGCTGGCTACCCGGGCTCGCCTCCGGCGAGAAAGTGGTGGCCGTCGCCATGACCGAGCCTGGTACCGGCTCAGACCTGCAGAACGTCAAGACCACAGCGATCCGCGACGGCGACCACTACGTGGTCAACGGCGCCAAGACCTTCATCTCCAACGGCACCCACTGCGACTTGGTTGTCATCGTGGCCAAGACCGATCCAGCGGCCGGCGGCAAGGGCATCTCCCTACTAGTCGCCGAGGTCGACAATAACGTCGCGGGCTTCTCCCGCGGCGCCGTCCTCGAGAAGATCGGCATGCACGGATGGGACACCCGCGAACTCTTCTTTGACGACATGCGGGTACCGGTGGAGAACATCCTTGGCGAGGAGGGCTCCGGCTTCGCCGAACTCATGACCCAGTTGCCGCGGGAGCGACTCATCATCGGAGTCGCCGGCGTGGCAGTGGCCGAGGCCGCGGTGATCGAGACCATCCGGTACGTCAAAGAGCGCGATGCGTTCGGCAAGAAACTCCTGGACTTCCAGAACACCCAGTTCGTACTAGCCGAGTGCAAGGCCGACGTCTACGCCGGCAAGGCGCTGATCGACGACGGCATCCGCCGCCAGATCGACGGCACCCTCGACGCCGCCGGCGCCTCGATGATCAAGCTGTGGGCCACCGACATGCAGTGCCGCGTGGTGGACAAGTGCCTACAGCTGTTCGGTGGCTACGGCTACATGATGGAGTACCCCATCGCCCAGATGTACACCGCCTCCCGCGTGCAGCGGATCTACGGCGGCACCAACGAGATCATGAAGCTGCTCGTAGCCAGGTCGCTGTGAACGCCACTCCCCCAAGTCCGTCCGTCTACGCCGAAGACTTCACCCCGGGCCAGATTCACAAACTGGGCGATCACACCGTCTCCAAGGCCGAACTGGTCGATTTCGCCACCCGCTGGGACGCACAGTGGTTTCACATCGATGAGGACGCCGCCAACCAGGGTCACTTCCGCGGACTCATCGCCAGCGGGGTACACACCATTGCCATCGCTCAACGGCTGCTCACACAAACAATGCTCAACCAATGGGCAGTGATCGCCGGGCTCGGATTCGACAAGGTACGGTTCCCGGCGCCCGTCCGACCCGGCAACGTTCTCACCGGAACCGCCCAAATTGCCGAGATCACTCTCGACGGAACACGCGGACGAGTGAAGATAGAAATGCGGCTGACCGATCAGGACGACCACACCGTCCTCTACGCCGAACTGACCATCGTCATGTGGCAAAGAGAGCAGGCCACGACACCGTCCGGAGGCTTCAACTGACACACGGCAGGACGTCACCAGAAAGAGCAACGGTCCCGCCCTACATCGACGAAGCGACCTTCATCTCGTATCCGCAAGTCAGCGTGGGACGTGACGACCCCACCTCACGACGGTGGCTCAAGGTAGTCAAACCCCCGTCCGAGCGCGTCCGCTAGCTAGCGATCGATTTCGCGACACTCACAGAACCAGTCGTTTCCGCAGGGCAGCAGTGTCCGAAAACTCGTGTCGCCTTGCCACCCACATCGAGCACCGGTAACCAGACCTTATGACAAGTAGAAGTATGCGTATTGCATCTGATGAATCGACACCTGACCGCATGCCGGTCACCACTACTCCAGTCGTCTTCGGCTGCGTTGTAAGCACCCCGCCACAGTCTCTGTGGCGTCGACGGACTTAAAATCATCCTGGCCCGAAAACGGAACATCAAGTGTTAGAACTGCTTACCGGAATCACCTCCAGTGCGATCCCACTGACCAATGACAGCCTCACCTCTGCGGGACTGTCCGCCGCATAGCTCACCATCGAATATGGTGCGCCACCAGTGCGGATTCCCCCACCTCAGGCACTGTCTCGCAGCGCGAACGCTTCTCGCGCGCGCTGCAGCCGACGAGCACATTGAGAATCGCTGGAGACTCGACGGAAGGCATATCCTTGACCGTGGCCACCGTCAGAAAGTCGAAATCCAAGTGAGCTGAGCAGATCCGCCTCAATATCGATAGCCGAAAGCAGGATTGAGTCCAGTTCCGAGGCGTCGAGTGCCGTGCGGACGTCCGGGATGTTTTCGTAGAAGGCAACACGTTTGCCCCAATGTGCCGCGATGTAATCATCCCAGTTCTGTCTCGAATGGCTCGACAGAGCTGATAAATCGAGCGTCGGGCTAGAAGCGTATGCGGCAACATATGCAAGGTGCTTGGTCAGCCAATCTTGCGTTGACATGACGGCGCCTTGAAACTTCTCCACGTCTGAGCTGGCCGGGTCGACCAAGGCATTCATGAGTTCGCAGTTCAGCCAGAACATTGCCTCATCAATGTAATCAACGTCGCCGGTCATTGCGACCGGATACCCAAGGTCAGCGAGCCCACGCTCGATCCGAAGTTCATCAATGGCCAGGGCTCCGAGGCACATCAGCAGCCAACGCCACTCGGAGTCAACGAGGTGCTGGCGGCCTATCACGCCCTCGCCGCGTTTGCCGAGTTTGACGTGGCCGGCCTCATGGGCCGCTAGCCTCTCCAACAGGAGATTGTCTCGATTGCGCAGTTCAGGTGCGTTAAAGACGATAACTTCGCCTGTAGATGTGTGGATCGTCTTTGCAGCGACGATTCCCGCTCCCCTGCCAGCCGAATAGGCGGGGTTCTGGGTGAGTCGCTGAACGGTGTCAACGAAGTTATCAACAATCACAACCCGGGCGTCCGGCTCTGACATTGCATTCAGCCCCGCTTCGATCGCGGTCAGCTGATCCTCTCGAAAACCTGCTCCAGTGACCTCAGCTTGCATGTGGCACTCACTCCGTTTCACCGGGCCCGAAGCCGACGCTCCATGGCTCGGTACTCAGCATAGGCTTGGGCGCCGACAAGACCTGCGGCATCGATTCTCGGCCGACTGATTGGGAGGCGAGTCGCGCGCCTTCGACTGACATCCGCCTCACTGTCGACGCTGAGCAGCGGGCGAACTCTTCCCCACCCCCGGCGCAGCAGCTGTTCGTCAACCTGCGTCGTAGTCGATTGAGATACTGGATCGGTGCCCTCGCGCGATGAAGTCCTGATGAGTACCTGGCGAATCCATGTCCTCTGAACGCGTCCCTTGGTCTCGCCTCGACAGCGGCGAGTTCGAACACACCGTCGCGATGCTGGTGTGCGCCGACCACCCGCTGGGGCAGAAGTTCACACCTGGCCCGGACGGCGGCATCGATGTCTTCGTTCCCGACGGCGACAGCCAGCGCAAGGTATTTCAAGTCAAGAACTTCCCCCTGAAGTTTGCCGGTGCAGAGTTCCGACAAGTGAGGAAGTCGCTCAGGGCGGTCGCAGAAACGTCAAGGCAAGAAGGATGGACGATCACCGAGTGGCACCTTGTGATCCCCCGCGATTCAACCCCCGGATACCGCGCTCGCATCGAAGAGGAGATCAAATCTCTGGGTATCCCGACGTGGTCATGGATGGGCCTGACTCAGCTCGATATTCTCGCAGCACGCCACCAGGAGCTCATCGATTACTACCTCAAAGGGGGCAAAGACCGTTTCGCTGATCAACTCGCCGAACTTACCGCCATCATTCGCGGTGACACGACCTTTGCTAGCGGGACTCGTTTGCAACCTGCCGACGTCGGCGAACGAATCAGGATCTTGCAACGTGCAGCAAACAATGACCCTCACTACCGGTACCACTTCGGAACATCCGATTGCCCCCCACACCAAGTCGACGAGCCCTGGCTGGTCGCTGTCGCAGCCGAGCAACACGGCCCCATGTGGCTTCTGTCCGCGTACACCTTGATATGTCGGTTTGGGGACGGGACTGTACTTTCAACGGTGTAACTCCGATCTAGGAGGTACACGATGAGTAAGCAGGTTGAGCCGGCGCTGGCGCCGGTCGCGACGGAGGTCAAGGAGCAGCCGGTGTCGACGACGGCGGGTGAGCAGTCACCGGTGGTGGACAAGGAGCTGGTGGCGCAGTTGGTAGGCCAGGCCCAGCGGCAGGGACTGTCCGTGGAGGGCGAGGACGGTCTGCTCGGGCAGCTGACCAAGCTGGTCCTGGAGTCGGCCCTGGAGGGCGAGATCACCGCTCACCTGGGCTACGACAAGCACGAGCGGTCCAAGGGCGTGGACGAAGGCAACGCTCGCAACGGTACGAGGTCCAAGACGGTGTTGACCAAGGCCGGACCGGTGGAGGTCGATGGGGGCTGATGCACGGTTAGGTGACACGGTTAGTCACGCGGCCTGAGGGGCCTCGTGGTTGATGATTGTCTCGAATTCGATGGGGGTCAATCTGCCGAGGCGGTCTTGTCGTCTGCGGCGGTGGTAGGTGCGTTCGATCCAGTGCACGATGGCGGCCCGGAGCTCGTCTCTGGTGGCCCAGGATCGGCGGTCGAGGACGTTGTTCTGTAGCAGCGAGAAGAAGCTCTCCATGGCTGCGTTGTCCCCAGCAGCGCCGACCCTTCCCATCGACCCGAGCATGCCGTGCCGGGTGATGGCCTTCTGCATCTTCTTCGAGCGAAATTGAGATCCTCGATCGCTGTGTAGGACGCAGCCGGTCACGTCGCCCC
Organism: Dietzia timorensis; assembly: GCF_001659785.1. NCBI lineage: Bacteria > Bacillati > Actinomycetota > Actinomycetes > Mycobacteriales > Dietziaceae > Dietzia > Dietzia timorensis. Next base: position 339,152 of record NZ_CP015961.1, on the reverse strand, counting down.
GCCTGGCGACGGCGCTGTTCAGTGCGGCCACGGCCAGGCGGGACTTCATCCTGGAGTCGATCGAATACCCGACGATGCGGCCCGAGTAGACGTCCTTGATCGCGCACAGGTACAGCTTTCCCGCCGCCGTCCAGTGCTCGGTGATGTCGGTGAGCCACAGCTCGTTCGGGCCCACGGCGGTGAAGTCCCGCTCGACGAGATCGTCGTGCACGGGTGGGCCGGCCTTGCGATGCTTGCCGCGGCCTTTCTTGCTGATGGCACTGGTCCAGCCACCGGTTGAGCAGATTCGCCAGGCGGTCCGCCGGCACATCTTCTCGCCTGCGGTCTCGGCTTCGTCGGCGAGGTAGCGGTAGCCGAACTCGGGGTCCTCCCGGTGGGCGTCGTACAGGGCGTTGGCCCGGTACGCCTCGGCGAGTTCGGCATCGGTGACAGGGTTCTTGAGCCATCGGTAGTAGGGCTGACGAGCTATTCCAAGTACCCGGCACGCCACCGTGACGGGGATGCCGTCAGCGGCGAGCTCGTTCACGAGCGGGTACCACCTTTTCCCGGCAGATTCGCCTGGGACAGGTAGGCAGCAGCGCGGCGCAGAACCTCGTTCTCCTGCTCCAGCAGGCGCACACGCCGCTTGGCTTCACGCAGCTCACGCGACTCGGCCGACGTGGTGCCGGGCTTGATTCCGGCTTCGACGTCGGCCTTGCGGATCCACTTCTGCAACGTCATGGGGTGGATACCGAAGTCGGCGGCGATCTGCTCGAGAGTCACACCGTCTTCACGGGCCTGGGCGACGCGAACCACGTCGTCGCGGAACTCCTGGGGATAGGGCTTGGGCACAACAACATCCTTCCAGGCCGCCCCGGCAGGGCAAGCCAGATCAGATGTCACCTACTCGTGCACCAGCCCCATGTGCCGCGGGATCGTGCTGGCTCGTTCGAGCCGGTGGTCGTGCGCAAGCGGCAGCGCCGGCTCGGGTCGATCGAGGACATCGTGCTCTCACTGTCGGCCCGTGGGATGACACATGGTGACATCTCGGCGCACCTGGCCGACGTGTACGGCTCGGAGGTGTCGAAGACGACCATCAGCACCATCACCGACAAGGTCCTGGACGGGATGGCCGAGTGGCAGAACCGCCCTCTGGACCCGGTGTATCCGGTGGTGTTCGTCGATTGCATCAACGTCAAGGTCCGCGACGGGCAGGTCGCTAACCGGCCCATTTATATCGCGTTGGCCGTGACCGTGGACGGTAACCGCGACATCCTCGGACTGTGGGCCGGCGACGGCGGCGAGGGCGCCAAGTACTGGCTGCAGGTGCTGACCGAGATCAAGAACCGCGGCGTCGAGGACGTCCTCATGCTCGTCTGCGACGGGCTCAAGGGTCTGCCTGACGCGGTGAACACCGTCTGGTCGGACACGATCGTGCAAACCTGCATCGTGCACCTGATGCGCAATAGCTTCCGCTACTCCGCCCGCCAGGACTGGGACGCGATCTCCCGCGCTCTCAAGCCCGTCTACCAGGCCGCGACCGTTGACGAGGCCGAGGAACGCTTCCTGGAATTCCAGGAGGAATGGGGGCAGAAGTATCCGGCGATCGTCCGACTCTGGTCGAACAGCTGGGCCGAGTTCGTGCCCTTCCTACAGTTTGACCGCGAGATCCGGCGGATCGTGTGCACCACAAACGCCATCGAGTCGGTCAACGCCCGCATACGCAAGGCCGTCAGGGCCCGGGGCCACTTCCCCAACGAGCAGGCCGCGCTCAAGTGCGTCTACCTCGCCGTGATGGCACTGGACCCCACTGGCAAGGGCCGAGCCCGGTGGACCCAACGCTGGAAGCAAGCACTCAACGCGTTCGACATCGCCTTCGACGGCCGACTCTCAGCCCACCGCAACTAACCCACTACACAAGCAGAGATACACCGTTTAGTTGACAGACCCTTGGGGACAGGTTCATATGTAGGTCGGTGTTCGGCGTTCCGTAGTTGTTCGCCGAGGTGTGTGGGCCACCCTTGGAGTCGTCTTCCGGCAAGTTGACGATTTCCGAAGGGTGGCCCACCCCCATGATCCTGGATCAGGAGTCCTGGATGAATATCCGACGTTTCAAACAGCTGCATGCCACGGGCATGACGTACGCCGAGATTGGTCGCGAGTGCTGTTAGGGACGTGCTTCGGATAGCAGGGTTCTGATGATCGGGTAGCGCGAGTATGAGCATCGGATAGCGGTGCCGGTCCTCGTGTGCTCGTGTCGGTTCTACGCGTGGCAACCAGGCTGCGCGTGGATCCGAACAGGAGGCACGGGTGACTGATTACCGATTGGTGATGTCGCTACTGCTGCAGGACAGGTCCTACCGGGACATCGAGGCGATCGCGGGTTGCTCGCATCGCACGGTCGCGAAGGCGAAGAAGGTCTGCCACGAGCACGGGTTGACCGCCACGAGCCAGGTCGAGGCGCTCAGCGTCGAGGAGATCGACGTCTTGTTCGCCGATGGGCGCAAGACGCCGTCGAAGGAGTTCGTCGCCTTCGACGTGGCGGCTGCCGTGAAGAAGCGCACGGGCAAGAAGAAGCTGCCGCTGCGGGTGCTGTGGGCCAACTACCTCGACACTGACGGCACGCCGGGGCAGCGGCACTACAGCTACCAGCGGTTCTGCCAGATCATCGGCGAGTACGTCGAGGTCAACGAGCTGACGATGCGGATCACGCACGTGCCCGGGCACACGATGCAAGTCGACTGGGCGGGCACGAAGATGGCCATCTTCGATCCCGTCACCGGCACCAAGACCACAGTGTCGGTGTTCGTGGCATCGCTGCCGTACTCGGGGATGGTCTTCGCCTGCGGCTGCCTGGACGAGAAGATGCCGAACTGGCTCGACGCGCACTTGCAGGCGTTCGAGTACTTCGGCGGCGCGGCGCAGGTGATCGTCCCCGACAACGCCTCCACGGCGTCGAACCAGATCGCCCGCGGTGACCGGGCCCGCGAGGTCAACCGTGAGTACCGGGACTTCCTCGAGTACCACCAGACCGCTGCCGTGCCCACTCGGCCGGTGCGCCCGACAGACAAGGGCAACGTCGAGGCCGGGGTGAAGGTGGTGACCAACTGGGTGATCGGACGGCTGGCCGATCGGCGCTTCGCCAGCCTGGACGATGCGAACGAGGCGATCGCCGCCGAGGTCGAGGCGATCAACGACCGGACCCCGTTCCGCGGCCAGAAGACCAGCCGCCGGGAGCTGTTCACCGAGCACGAGCAGTCGGAACTGTTCGACCTTCCCGAGGCCCGCTGGCAGCCAGTCATCTGGAAGAAGTCCAAGGTCAACAGGGATTACCACGTGGAGATCGCCACGGTGAAGTACTCGGTGCCCTACACCTTCGCTGGCCAGCACGTCGATGTGAAGATCACCGGCCCCACACTCACTGTCATGGCTGGCGGGGAGGTCATCGCCTCCCACGCCGTCTCCGGTAGGCGGCACGCCTTCGTGACCGACCCTGACCATGTTCCCGCGCAGCATCTGCAGTCATCGGACCTGTGGTCGCGGGCGTATTTCGTGCGCCAGGCCCACAAGATCGGACCGCACACCGTGGCCGCGATCAGTGAGGTCCTGGATCGCCAGCGGATCGAGGCTCAGGGCTACCGCTCGTGCCAGAACATCCTCGCCCTGGCCCGCGGGGACAACAAGATGCTGCTCGAGCGGGCCTGCGGGCAGCTGGTCTCCGAGACCTCACGCCGGGCGATCAGCTACACCGCCGTCAAGCAGCAGCTGGCGGCCCTGAGGGCCCAGGCCGCCGCTCGACCCACCACCACGACCGCAGCGACGACGCCGGCGACCGCAACGCCTGTAGCGGTACCGCCGGATCGGCGAGATACCACCGGGGCGCATCTGGCCGGGCCGGAGCAGTTCAGCCTCGCCGTCCTCACCGGAGGCCCGAGCAGCGGCACCGCGGGGCGGGAGGAGCTGCAGTGACTGATCGTCATCTCACCGACGCCGACATGCCACTGTTCACCCAGTTGCGGATGACCGCGTTCGGCCAGACCGTCATCGACTTGGCCAACGATCCCGCCTGCGACGAGTGGACCTTCTCGGAGAAGATCTTCCACGCCCTGGACAAAGAGATCACGGCCAGGCAGGAACGCCGGACCCAGAAACTACTCAAGGCCTCCAGATCGCCAAACCCTGATGCTTGCGTAGAAGAGATCCGCTACCTGCCTGACCGCAACGTCAACCGCGAGCTAATCGCACGACTTTCCAGCTGTCAATGGATCGACGCCACCCGCAATCTCGTCGTGCTCGGCCAGTCCAGCGTGGGCAAGACCTACCTCGCCCAGGCGCTGCTCAATGCCGCGTGCCGAAAGTACTACACCGCGAGGTTCTTCCGGCTCGACGACCTGGCCAACCGGCTCGCCGTGCTGGAGCCGACCTCGCAGCGCAGGCTGGACTTCCTCACTGATCTGCACAACTGCGACCTGCTGGTTCTCGATGACTTCCTGACCACGCCGGTGGCTCCGCACACCGCGGCGGAGCTGCTCAACATCCTTGCCGCTCGGGAAGGGCGGGGCTCGACGCTGGTGACCTCGCAGTTCGATCCGCCAGATTGGTACAAGTCGCTCCAAGACGCGGTCATCGCCGAATCGATCCTCAACCGGATCGTCGCCGGCGCCGAGATCATCGCCCTCGACGGCCCGAACATGAGACGGCACCTCGCCACGGCAACGCCATAGCGGCCCAGCGGTCGGACGGGCAGATGCCGCTATCCGATGCCCGTCCGACCGCTACCCGATCATCAGAACCGCGCTTTCCGAAAGGCGTCCCAAACAACCTGTGACCATCACCTACACCATCCGGATCTCCACGCTTGCCTGACCGAGCTGCGCGACGCCCTGACCAAGGTCGACTCTCTCCGACCCGTCGACCCAGCTCGCGCTCCTCGGCGACTGCGTCGACCTGGGCCAACAGCGCGGGCGTCGTCACTGCTGTGAAGAATCTCTGCGACGCCTACCCCGGCCAGACGATCGCTCTCGCTGGCAACCACGAGCGCTGGTTCCTCGACTGGCTCGACGCCGATGATGCCGAGCCCACCTCAAGCGCACGCAGACCATCGGCAACGGACTGTCACGAAGGTGTTGGACCGGAAATGAGCGGATCGTGCCTCTGCAAGTTTGGTCGGCGACCCTGCCCGTCGAGATTGATGGTGATGACGTCCACGGTCGCCTCGCCGGCAACTGAATCTTCAGGCGATTGCGAGAGGATTCGAGCCAGTGGCCTTGCACATGCGCTCAAAATGCTCCGTGTCGGCGAACTTCAGGAACTCCATGCACCTGCGAATCTGGCTGTGGATCACGCGAGCGTCAAGCACATCGACACTCTCGCCGCCCTCACCGTGGGAGTAGCGGTTGCAGAAGTCGTATACGTCGCGGTAGGGGTTATTCACCAGGTCGCCGCCCATGAGTTCTTCTAGCCGCTGGACAAAGGTTCCAACATGCGGAGCCTTGTAGCTTGCAAATACCTCAAGGACACGGCGCGCAGCGTTTGGGAGTAGGAACAGCCGATCATGATCGGTGCCGTCATCGACACCGTCCATCACCTTCGCGAAGAGGTAAGCGTACTCACTACTGTGCGTCACGAGCATTGGCGGAAGCGGTGTCACTTGAGTCGTGCGCACGCCGCCCTTAGTCGCTGCGTACATCTCTAAGAAGGCCACCTTGGGGAAGCGCGTCTCGTCGACGTCACCCTTCTTGATCTTGTTCCGAGAGGCATTCCATGCACTGCCCTGTGACTTGAGGAAGAGACGTAGGAGTCCGAAGTCATGGGTCAGCACGATGAACTGGCCGAAACCCTTCAGCGTGTCTACTAGCCACTGATGGGTGGCGAAGAGCGCTTCGCGGTCAAGTGAGCTTGAAGGATCATCGATTACAACAATGCGGTGAGTCTTGTCCCCGCTGACGGTCTCGTCCTCTAGCTTGCGTAGGAAATAGAGGAGGGACAGGGTGGTGCGCTCCCCATCGCTCAAGTGGGTCGCTGGCACGTCGCCCCTGCGGCAAGCATAGGACTTGCCGTCCTCAGTCACAGCGACGCTGAGGTGGCCCTTCCCATAGACGCGGGCGAGGTCTGCGGTGAGCGTCTCGGCCATCTTCCTGTTGGAGAACCGCTTCTGGCGGAGGTCGCTTAGGGTGCGTTCCGCCAGTTCGGCGCCGTCTTTGGCGGCGTTGCGTTGCGCTTGCGCACTCTTGGCGCTGGCCTCGTGCTGATGAAAAGCCTCGGCCCGCGACCCGATGATGTAGTCGAGCACAGTCTCGTAACACGCCTCCACTACCGTGTTGTGATCGTCAACTTGCGCGTTGTGCTCGGTGATCGCTTTCTGCAGTATGGCCGCCGAGAGATCACCGGTGAGAAGTGAGCAATCGGGCGCGCTCGGCGTGGTAGCCGGGTGTTCAACCTTCTCTTTGAGGACGCGCTCAAGGTCATCGAGCACATTCATTCGCTCAGCTACCTCGTCCCTCACGGACTGGAGGTTTGTCGCGTAGCCGTCTCGGAGTTCACGGGCCAGCGCCTCCTGCGACGGCATGGCAGCAAGCCAGTGACCCAGAGCATCCTTATGACTGTGAACCTTTTGTGCGAGCGACTGTGCGCGCTCGCGAATGTCGAACCAACTCTTATCAAAATGCTTAGCAAGCTGCTCCTGCCGGTCAGGCGTTACGGCGTTACCACAGAAGAGGCAGTCAGTGAGTCCCTCATGTAGACCAATTCCCTGTTCGACCCACCGCTGCCGCTCCTGATCCGCGGCGAGAGATGCGATTGCCGCGCTGGTAGGCGTTTCGGCCAGTAGGGTGTCCAGCCCGCTCAGTGCCGCTCTCAGTCCAGCCGGAGCATCCGCGACTACGGGCACGCGCTCCGGCTTGGGCTCGCTCAAGCGTTTGAGTGCCTCGACACTCCTGTTCTCGTCGGGGAACTCACCGACATATTTGCGGAGCATCCCCTCAACAACTGGCATCGAATACTTGTTCTTCGTGAATCGCGTGTAGTCGAAGCTCTTCAACTGCTCCGCGATGCCGTCCTGAGCTGCGCTGGCCAGCTTCTTGGCCCTGGCTGTTGATTCCTGACTTTTCTTCTTTGCCTCGGTCTCTTCAAGACGGAAGGCGTCGATCTTCTTGCCAAGTTCGATCTCCTGGTCTTTGGCTTCGATGGCCTCCTCGCCCAGGGTGACGATGGGCGATGCCGTGTCGCCTTCGAGGAACTGAGATAGATTGCAGTGTACCCACTCCTTGGTAAAGACCGCCATAGCGGGCGAAGGACCGCCACCACCGACCCGCACTGTATGACTGGATCCCAATTCGTCTTCCCAGACGACTTCCGTCGATGTGTCCTCCGAAGCGATCTCAAGCAGGAGTGACGCGAAGGACGACTTACCGCTCCCATTGTGTCCGTACACGACCGAGCGGCTGCCTAGCGGCAGTGCAGCGGGCCAAAAGTCCTTGGCGAGCGATCGATAGGCGGTTGTCAGGTCAAGGTGGCGCAGCATGCGGAAAATGCTATCGAGCGAGCGTGACTCGCATCTGGCGGCTCGCGAAATCAACATGTCCGCAAGACGGTCGCCCACCGAGACACCCTACGAGCCGCCGGCCGATGGCAGGCCGCCCATGTCACGAAGTCTCATAAGACCCGTCCGCTTACGGTCGCGGTGAAGGTACCGCGACCGCACGTCGCAATCCCCCACGTGTGCGCTCGTGTGGCAGTCATCGCCCCGGTGCAGGGCTTCTCGCGTTCCCGCCCCTCGCTTCGCGAAGCCGCCACCTTCTGAGCCCAGCCCCGAGGTCGACCAAGTGCGGACCGCGCCTACGTCTCAGATTGCGCTAGGCAGAAGGCGGTTGGCCAACTCTCGTCCAGGCTGCCAGATGACTGAGCTACCGGCGTCTCGACGTACTCCGGCAGACTGACCGATCGGCTCACTACGGCGTCGGTGACCAATCGCGTACTACGGCGTTCTGGATCTCTATCCGAGTTCCGGCACCAGCGTTCGTAGGTCGACCAGCTCGATGTGCGCAGCGGGCCCTGAGGTGAACTCTGCGACTGACAGCTCACCGTGCGGGTCGAAGCGCTCGACGAACCGTGCCCGAGTGTGCGGTGACGACCGTCCCAGGGCCCACGAGGCTTTCGCCGCCGAGGTGCGCAGAAAGCGCGCCGGAAGGTCACCAACGACGTAGAGCTGCGCTCGACGGTCGGACTCATCGAGAGCAAGGTGCACGAGGTCGGCGAACACGCCACGCTTACGCATCGTGTCAGCGCCTTTCCATAGAGCGACCTTGAACTCAGCGACTCGCCGGTCCGTTTCGAGGTCGAATGGCCTACTTTTGTCGTTCCCCGCGCCGAGCGATGGGCGGTTCGAAACGCGTTCACCAGGCTCGAGAATCTTGGGTAGAACCAGCGAAATGGTCGTTGCGTGGATAACGTCGTTCAGTCGACCGACCGTCGAGCGCACCGCCAACGCTGAAGCCAGCAGTTCCGCAGATAGGCCGTATCGTGCACCAACAGCGCTCGCTTCGAGCGCAGTCGCTTCAACCAGGTCAGCCTCGACCTGCGCGAGCTGGGAGGTGAGGCTGTGGTCGGTAAGGAAATCGGAGAGAACGGCGACCGCCGCCGCGAGATCGTTAGGCACTAAGTCAATGTGCCATACGCATCAGACAGTCCTGTGCCCACTACCGCGACGCAGGTTCGAACTCCGTCAGGACAAATCCGCTTCCCTATTCACCGCGGGGACCCTACCGACGCCACCAAGGCTTAGCCGTTCTGCCGATCGACGAGCCGACGCATGTCGGCATCGTAGGTGTAGTGGACGATCTCACCCGAGATGATCAACTCGATCGCCTGATCGATCACGTTGTGTGGCACGACGAACCATTCGGACGGGTCATAGTCCCGGCCCGTCTTGTCGACCTGTGTCAGATCCAACCGCACGTCGGCAAAGACGCGATGGAGGAGATTCTCCAGTGCCGAGGCACGAGCGTTGTATATCCGGTAGGTCGCGACCACCTCGACCGGCGCCATCAAGTAGGTAGGTGACTTGTCTGCGTTCTTGATCCTGGCCTCGACCGGTCCACGTGAGAAGCCGATCTTGTGCAGATCAGCGATGCCAGAAATCTGCGGATCGGTGCTGAGAGAACGCAAGACGTAGATGTAGCCACTGACCTCGTCGTCGGTGAGGATCTCCGGTTGCTCCCGCAGTACAACGATCTGACCGTCCTCATCTGCCAGCCTGATCCCCAGGGACTGCCTGTACATCCGGGATTCGGTGCCGTTCTCAAAGACGCAGCGGAGACGCTCGCGCTTATTCTCGCGAACCGTCGACTTCTTGTACTCAGTCTCCCCGACCTCAGCGACAAAGAGCATCACACCATTGAGCACGAAGAACGCCCCCGGGACGATGTGTGCGAGTCCCGGATACGGCAACAACTGGCTCGAGCCTTCGCGCAACTCTGCGTGCTTCTGCTGGAACATCGGAGCGAACTCGGCGAAGTCCTCAGCGGGTCGACGACGGGCCACCTCCTCAGTCTCGAAGCGCTGCTTACGGACCGGGAGGTTAGAGACGTCCATAATGCCGGTCTCATCTCCCAGCAAGTCGAGAGGATCGTGTTCCAGCAGCTCATCGATGGAACCAGGTGCCTCGGGGACGTCGAGAAGACCGAACTCGTCGAGGTGCGTGAGCGCCTGGATCTTGTTGTCGTCGGCGAGGATGCCGTCCAGACGTGCGCCGAGCTTGCGTTCAGCGATCTCCCGTGTGGTCGAGCTTGGGAGCCGGCCGTGGGTACGGCGGAACTCTACGATCTCCAGGAACGCCCGCTCTAACCGATCGCTGGAGGTGACCTTCTTCGGCTTCTCGGGTATGTCCAGCAGGCCGTCGACGTCGGAGTCGAGGAGCTCCTGGAACGCGTCGTGCTCCACCATGCGATCGCTTCCTTCGCTCGTCTCGTCGCCAGCGGTCATTGAGCGCTCCCCATTTCGGACGCTCGCTTTCGGGCCTCGCGCTGCTGCTTGAGCCGCCGCAGGAACAGCAGAGCCTCTGCATAGCGCTTCTCTGTGGGGTCGTCTGAACGCACCTCGGGATGTCGCCCGTTGACCTTGACCCAGTTCTGAATCTTGGGGAACAACGCGAGTGCTTCGTCCTCGCTGATCTCGACCCGTGTACTGGTGATCGCGTCGGAAATGATCTTCAGCACCGACGGAGTCACCGACTTCGACATCACCTCGAACGCCCGCTGGAACGGGTTGACCGTATCGATCAGGTTGATGCTGACGTCATCGATGTTCACGAACGTGTCGGCCATCTTGATGAACCGCTTGTCACCGACCTCGCGAACCTCGCCGTTCTTGATCACCGAATCCACCACGACCTGCTGGCGGACCTCCTCGACCTGATCATCGGTCAGATCTGGGTAGCGATCCCGGATGATCTTCGGGATCAGAACCTTGTTCGTGGTCTCCGGATCAACGCTGCCGGCCGCAGCCTTAGCGAACGTCTCGTCCTGCAAGATGTTGGCCTTCAGGTCATTCAGGTCGGTTTCGACGATCTGCTTGACCCGCTCGCTCGACGGCTCCGTGAAGCCCTTGATCTTGATCGTCCCCGGCTCAGGCGCGTCGTCGTTGCCGCGTTTGGCCTTGAAGTTGAAGTTCGGTGCCAGTACCTGCTCCATCAGCAGCGACGCCGTGATGGCCTTGAGCATGTTGTTCACCGACACCGTTACCTCACCCCGCTCAGCGTCGGGCTCGGCCAGCAGGTTCGTGAACTGCGCATGCGTCTTACCAGGGCTATCGCGGGTGACTCGGCCAATGATCTGGATGATCTCGGTCAGCGACGCTCGATACCCGACGGTCAGAGCGTGCTCGGCGAACGGCCAGTCGAAACCCTCCTTCGCCATACCCAGCGCGATGATGATGTCCACCCCGTCGCGCTCCTTGGCAGCGATGGTCGACAGATAGTGCAGCGTGTCTGCACGCTTCTTCTGATCGGTGTCGTCGACGAGATCCGCCACCCGCAGCACCTCGCCCGTGTCTTTGCGGCGGATACGGATGATCCCGGTGTCGGGCTCGGTGTCGATCACGTCGCCGATGGTGTCGATGATGAACCCGACCTCTTCGATCTTGTCCTTGGTCGACTCACCCGAGTTCACGCTCGGGATGTGCACGATCGTCTTCTTGTCCAGGTCAAGCACTTCACCGATCGCCTCGGTGTATCGGCCCTGATAGAAGTGGTGCCCGATCCCCAGGGACTCGAGATACTGGTAGCCGTTGAGTTGGTCGTAGTAGTTGAACGTCACCGGCGTGAACTGCGCCTCGTCCTCCGACGAGAGCACCGGCACCGAGTCCCCACGGAAGTACGAACCGGTCATCGCCACGATGTGCACGTCCGAGCCAACCATCACCTCCTTCAAGAGGCCTCCCAGGCGGGAGTTCTCAGTATCAGCCGAGACGTGATGGAACTCGTCGATGGCCAGAACGGTGCCGTTGAACTCGTCGGGCGCGAGCCGCTCGAATGCGAACCGCAACGTCGCATGCGTGCACACCAGAATCGGATCGGTACTGTTCAGGAAGTCGACGAACGCGTCGACCTTGCCCGCCGATGACCCCGGCGTGCACAGGTTCCGCTCCGGTTTGACCTCCCAATCAGCGAAAAAGCCATGAGAAGTCAGCTTCGTCGTCGAGAACGACGCCCCGATCGAACGCTCCGGGACAGCGACGATCACCTTCTTGCGGCCCTGGTTGAACAACTTGTCCAAGCCCACGAACATCAACGCCCGCGACTTGCCCGAGGCCGGTGGAGCCTTGATCAACAAGTGCTGGGCGTCCCGCTTGGCGAACACGCGCTGCTGCATCTCCCGCATACCCAACGCATCAGTGTTCACCGACGCACCAGTCTGCGCGTACGTCACGTCAACGACATTCACCGTGCTACTCACTTCTTGCTCCTCTTCGCCGGCTTCGCCGCCTGCTCCGCAGCGGTCATCTCCTCATACATAGCGAACAGGTCCGACAACCGCTCCTCATCAGTCTCGTAGCTACGCTTGGAGTAAATCGAGTCCACCAGTGCGTCAACCTCAGAATGAGCAGCCCGCAGATCATCAGGCATCTTGTTCGGATCGTAGAGCTCAGCCAGAGTCTTCTCGCAGTGATACTCACGAACATCCAGCACCCGCAGAGCCGCGACCGTTAACTGCTCTTTCATTACTTCCGACAACGATGGCACTGGATAATTGTTATAGACAATCGTGTTTGAGTATCGGTAATCAGTTTTCAGCTTCCCGCCGACAGCCCTTGCCCACACCATGTGCATCCGCGACGTCAACAGACCGAATAACCACGGCTCTGCGTCGTAGACCGCGAAGGCCGCGTCAGACACGACTGTGTCTGGCCCGAGGTAACCCATCGGAATGTATTCTCGGCGCTCTGACGAGACCCTTGGGACGATAATCGAATCCGTAGGCTTATAAGCGGGCTGCTTGAACTGCCACGGACGTTCAGCGAAGTCCCTTGTTGTCTTGTCGTTTCTGCTACGACGGAACTCTGCAACTCGCGAGAACCTGGAAGTCAGAGCCGGATTCGCCATAGCAATCGAGGCATCTGGCGGCTCAATCCAGAGGCAGTATCGAGCGTCATCTTTGATGAAGTCGGACGCCCCCATGTAGCGCTTTATGAACGGCGCAGACTCTGGTGCTTCTTCAAGGAGTGAGGATCGCTCAACTGCCTCAAGAATGAGATGCCCGCCATCGGACGGCTGGGACCCGCGGACCATTCGCGGCAACTCTGAGCCCAGTGGCGCCGATCGGCGGGATAAGTACACGTTCGGTGCGTCAGCGAGGTAGCCATTGATGTTTTTCGATTCTATGCTTAGATCATCGGTAAAGATATATTTGGCAGCGCTTGATCTATTGCGTAGTGACACAACCGATACCGTGACACCGGCGTTTCGTTTGGCGTTGTTCTCCCACTTGAATGATGTGTAGGCAAATCCCACCTCGACACCAGTATCGAAGATCGCGGGGAACATCAGCCCGACGTGGTCGCCCTGTGCAATGGAGTTCGTCGTGACAAATGAAAGCTGAGCGCGAGTGCCAGCGATATAGTCCGCACCCTTGACGAACCATAGCGTAATGTAGTCCAGGTTTTTTGAAAAGGAGCGAGATCCGAAGACCCCTTTAAACTCAGCCTTCTGCTCATCGGTCTGCATACTCGACCCGACGTACGGCGGGTTGCTGATCAGGTAGATCTCATCACCGTTGTTGAGGCAGACAGTATTCCAGTCAATTCGTGTCGCATTCCCAGCACGAATCTGACCTGTTTCCTTGAGTGGAATCAGCGGGATCTCGACGCCAAACTTCTCTCTGAATTCGGAGTTCATCTGATGCTTCGCGATCCACAGCGACAGGATCGCCACCTCGACGGCGAAGTCGTCAATCTCGATGCCGTAGAAGTTCTCAATATCGATCTTCGACACCGCGTACAGCACCTGGTGTTTGGGGCTCAAGGCGGCAAGTCGTTCAAGGATCGCGTGCTCTAGGCGCCGCAACTCCTTGTAGGCAATCACAAGGAAATTGCCCGACCCACACGCCGGGTCAAAGATTTTGATCGCGCCGATCCGCTCCAGCAGTTTCTCCAGCTTGCCGACGCTGCTGAAGCCCGCGTCGAACTCTTCCTTGAGCTCGTCGAGAAACAGTGGCTCGATCGTCTTGAGGACGTTCGGCACCGACGTGTAGTGCTGCCCGAGGTCCGACCGCTTCCCTGGGGTCACGATTGCCTGGAACATCGAACCGAAGATGTCAGGGTTGATCTCACTCCAGTCCAGCGCACCCAGGTCGAGCAGCAGCCCGCGGGCGGTCTTGGTGAACGCTGGCACCACATGTTGCTTGGTGACCTCGAACAGGCGACCGTTGACGTACGGGAACGCAGACAAGTAGCTCGCCTTGTCCTCGGGATTCTCGGTATCCAGGGCGTTGAACAGGTCGGTCAGGAACTCCTGCACGTCCGACCCGTCGGCCTGGGTGTGCGACCCTACCGCGGTGGTGAACTGCTCGTCGGTGAAGATCCCGGTGTCCTCAGCGAAGAAGCAGAACAGCAGTCGGGTGAAGAACACGTTCAGCGCATGGCGGCCATGCTGCTCGTCGATGAGGTCAGGGTTCGCCTGCAAGAGCTCGTCGAAGAGCTTGCCCATGCGCTCGGCGGCCTTGACGTCGGCGTGCGCCTCGGAGGTGTACTGCGCCTTCTCCATCCCGGCCCAGGGGAGGAAGAACGTGAAGTGCTTGTCGATGTCGCGGATCGGAAAGACCTTGTTCTCGCCGGTCTTCATGTCGACCGCGACCAGCTCGTCGTAGTCGGTGGCGATCACGAACCGGGGGTTGTACCGAACGACGTCCGGTGATGTCCGCAGCTCCTCGACGTCAGCCAACGGCTCGCGGTCCGTCTCACGGAAGTAGACGACATTCTTCTGCGCGACTTCGCGATCCTTGTCGGCTGCGACGTTGAGCGACCCGTTGCGCAGCCGGGTGACGTTCCCCTTCGGCTTCCCATAGGCCAGGAGTAGATCGAAGATGAACTCCCGGTCGTACGACTCACGCCGTGCGAGCGGAGCGACCCGCTCCTCGACCGCTTTCAGATTCAGCCTTGCCACGCCTGGGGTCCCTTCGCCTGCACCCGCTGACCCCTCGGCCAGTCGGCCCACTCATCATTCCATCGCACATGAGGACCGACGGCTGAAACCCTCGGGTTCGGGATCGCGTAACTAGTCCTGTGGCGCTATCGCGGCCGCGATCTGCTCAGCGATCTCGTCGATGTCGACCTCAGCGGTGTTGAGCGCCAGCTTGTCGGCCAGCGACGGGCTGTACCCGCGGACATCGTCGGCGGTCACCTCGTGCCATATCGGCAGCATGGTCTGCTCACCTGCGACAGTGCGGGTGACAAGCCCGTCCAGCTCGTGATTGGTCCAGCCTTTCGCGAAGAACGACGGTGAAAGAACTACCACGCCGAAGCGACTCGACCTGATCCCCTCGTCGATCTTGCGACGCAGGCTGTCACCGATCCTGATCTCCGTCTTGTCCAGCCAGACTCTGACACCGCGCCTGGTCAGCGCATCGCGCAGCGGGACCGCCACCGATTCCTTGTCCTCAGTCGCATGCGACAGGAAGACGTCCCAGGTCTGGCCGCCCAACGCCTCGCCAGCGGGTTCGACCGGTTCGCGGACCTCGACATCCCGTGCCGGGCTCGACTGCTGGCGCAGCGTGGGCAAGTTCCCTCGTGGCGGAGGTTCCACCTGAACACCGGCCCGCACCTTCCCTGCGTGACCGCCGAGGTCGATGACCACATACCAGTGCCCGCTTCGAGGGATGCCCAGACGCGCAGGCGACCGTTTGGCGAGGCCGCCAATGTAATTGTACCGCCGTCCCGACTTGTACGAGCGGTAGTCCGAGGCGGTCATCAACTGAACGTTGGCCTGCTTGTCGAGCGTAACCACCGCCGTCGCCCCTTTTTCCTGGTGCTTCAGGTCGTAGTACAGATGCTGCACCAGAGTGGCTTACTTCTTGTCCCGCGGCGGAAACGGGTCATTACCGGGTGCCACGGTGTCAGAATCTCGAACCTTCCCGTCGCGGCCGTGTATGCGAACCTCGCCGCCGCCCGCGTTGGTCACGATCTCCTTAGCCCGTCCGATAGCTTCGGCCTGAGTGTCGGTGTGAGCGCTCGCCCGGCTCGCACCCGGCTTCTTCACGTCCCAGCCACCTTTGTCGCTCGGGACCACATGACGTCTGTTGTCGTTGCTCATGTCATTGCCTCCTCGGCATCGTGCAGCCCCAAGTGGACCTGCGTCGAACACTAGCCGCGCCCTCTGACAAAATGGCTGCTCGTAAGCCGAATGAATCGACCGCCTGAAGTCCACCAAGGGCAAGATGTTCGCGAGCCCGGTCCGAGCCGACGCACGAAAAGGGCACTGGCGACGCCCTACCGTTCCTGTACGCCCGGCAGCGTTAGTCGGTAGACCATCGGCGCGGCAGCGGCTGTAGCGTCTGCCGCGGTGTAGAAGGTGAGGCACGGCGAATCGAGTGCCGTCGTCACCACCGCGAGTTCCCAGCCTTTGTCCTCCTGGGCGGATCGGTACTCGTTCGCGGTCAGCAGCACCGTCGGCGTGGCGCCCGAGACGCCCTTGACCTCGACGCGGCGGATGTCGCCGTCATCGCCCACGCACGTCAAGTCCCAGCCCAGTTTCTTGCTCCCGACGTCCGTCACGACGTAGCCGCGGGCCTCCAGGTAGTCAGTCACCTTCTCGACCGCCGCAGCTTCTACAAGTCGGTTGCTCTCCGGGTCGCCGAAGCCCGCGCCCGCCGGGCCGACCGTGAGGATCTGCACAACGTCGGGCTCGTCCTCCGGTTCCGCTGCCGACGGCGCTTCGTCTCCGAGCCCGATGAGGTCCCATCGCCCCGTCCAGCCTTGGACATGCTCGGAGCCGATGGCGAGATGATCGTCCTTTTCGACGCTCCGTGACGGGTCGTCGGCCAACCATTGAGCCACGCGCTCAGCAACGTCGCGACGCATGTGCTCGGCGGGCACGACCGCCGATTGCGCGACATCTCCGTCGTTGGCCACGAAGACCCATGCGTCGAGACCAGGATCGGCCGTCGCCTCGCCGGCCCTCTTGGACCCCCTCCAAGTGCCGCTCCGGACCGTCTTCTTGGTCTTCAGCTTGATCCGGTGGCTCTGACCGCCGATCCCGGTAACGTCGTACAACGCCTCCTGCCCCGAGCCGGGCGCCTTCACGACCGCCCCTCCGCGACGCTCGACTTCATCAATGAACAGCTCAGTGCCGATCCTTTGGGTGTCGCCGTTCGCCATACGTCTACCTATCGTGTGGTGCGGTTTGTCGGATGCGGCTCGGAGCCGCCGCGATAATCACTGTGCCATTGGCGTCCGACAGCGATGGTTCGTCCACCGATCCGACGACACCACGCCTCGAACCTCCATTCGATCATCTGGGGTACGGCAAACCTTGCCGTCGCCCCTCGGGCCCGTTACGGAGACCGCGTGATGACCAGTCAGGCCAGCCTCGGCGATTCCCGGAACGGTAATAAGGCCGCTTCCTGATCCGCGCACCTCCTTGCGCGAGTGACTCATCCAGCCCACTCACACCTAGGAGACGCATGACTGCACGGTTCAACCACACGATCTTCGCTTCAATCGACCTGACTCTGCCATGGCTGTCACCACTCTCCGGCATCGACAAGCTGCGCGGCCAGGACGCGTTGTTTCCACATCTCCCCATTCGCAGCGCGCCTGTGTAGCGTCAGTGCGATGGAAGCTTTGTCGGACTTGGGTTTTGAGGCGTACATCGCTACGGGGATTCTTGGCGCCGATGTTCTGCGCGTTCCCGATCACGTCTTACGGGAGCGGCTCGCGGCCCTTCGATCGATGGTTAGCCCTCTCTATCAACGAGATCGCCGCAGCCAATCCAGGAACATCTATCAACATCGAATTGTTGATACTTTTATTTCTGACCTCGGCTACGACCTCGACGAAGAACTCGATTGGTTCACCGAAGAGACTGAGACTTGGGCGGGTGGGACGTCGAACGACGGCGACGACGAGCCAGGCGAATTTCGTGTTGAACATTCTTCTGACCCCGGCGAAGATGCCGGAATCGTGTATCTGGCCACGAGTGTTGGGGGTGAGCGCTGGGAGTTTCATAAAGGTGACGCGGACCCCTACCCATCCGTTCCACACGGGCACTCGGCGGCCGATCGACGAATAAAACTGGACCCCTATAGGGGTTGGATCTATGACAGGGACGGCATTCAAACCTCAAGACTGCGGCGGCGACACACCATCAAGTTGTGGAACGACGAGGAATTCCGAGTCTTCGCGCAACAAGCCCTGGACCATTACGCCGAAAGGCACCCCTTCTTTGCGCGCCAAGTTCGCGACGAACGAGGAGTTCTCCGTTATCGCAGGCTTCCACGCCGGCGGTGAGCCCTGCGCCGCCGCCGGTCATCAGAGATCCCATACCCATGCGTCCATCACCTCCCTGTCACTGTTTCTGTCCCTGAGAGGACCGCTGATCGCGCTGCTGGCCCTGAGCGGGCATGACGCCCTTGACCTTCTCCGCGGCCCGGGCCCGGTTCCGCTCGGCCTGGCCACGAGTGGTGAGCAGGATGGAGGCGTCAGCCGACGGACCGTACTTGCGCAGCAGTTTGTTCTTCGCGCCTCGGTCGGCGATCTCAGCGAGGCTCTTCTGCCCGCCGTCCTTCGTCTTGATCCTTGTCTCCTCCAGGACCTCCTCGCGCAGATGAGGAAGGTCAGACTTGTTGATCTCGATCTGCTCGACGGCACCCTCGTACGCGTCCTTGGCCACCTGCGCTTCGCCCAGCGTCCGACGCGCCGCCTCGCTGAGATCGACCTGGCGCTGCTCCTCCTCGAACGCCCGCTCCTCCCACCGACGCGCCGCCGCAAGCTTTTCGTCGAGTGCCTCCATGCGCTCGGCGTGCTCGGCATCCTGGCGCTGGGTCTCAAGGATGGCCAACCGACGAACGCGGTCAGCCTCCTTCCGGATGTGCTCAGCAGACTTCTCCGCCCGGGCGGTAATCTCCTCACCCTCACGGCGACCAGTGGCCCGACCTTCGCTCCGCCCCTTGCTCAGCCCACGCCGGTAGCCGCGCTGCTCGGCACCCGACGCGACCTCCTCGGCCTGCTGCACGGTCGCGGTGGCCACCAGCTCGGCCTCCATCTCGGTGCGCTCGGCCGTGGCGATGGCCGCGACCGCGACGTCATCGACGACCAGTCTGTGCTGGGCGACCTGATCGCGGTCGGCCTCGACCTCGACCGTCTCCTGTTCGAGGATGAGCATCTCGTTCGCCCAGTCCTTGAAGTCTTCGTGTTCGAGTTTTCGATCGTGGCGCAACTCGTCGCGCTCGGCCTCGACCTGGTGACCGCGCTCGATCATGAATGCTTTGAACTCGCGGTGGTACCTCGCGAACTTCCGCTTGTTGCCCTCGCGGACCATCTTCTGGGTGCCGTCCGCATTGAAGATGGCCTTGCCCTCGTCCGTGGCCGCTGGCACTAGTCGGTCACTGCGGTGCGACCCGAACGCCCGGCTGTAGCCGTTCTCCATCTTCTCGGCGTCCTTCTTCGTCGGAGCCCCGTAGTACGCGTCCATGAGCACCTGCAAGTGGGGCCGGTGCTCGTCGAACTGGATGCTGTATCCGTGGATGCCCTTCTGCCCGTCGGGCAGGAGCGCGGCGTCGAACTCCAGGCAGTCCTCGAAGTACCTCCGCGCTTCGTCCTCCATGCCCGGGATCACCCTGTATCGCGGCAGCATCACGGGCAGCCCTTCCGCATCCACACGGGGCGTCCCGTCACGGTGCCGCGGCTGATAGAACGTGCCGTCCTCCTCGACATAGGACCACGGAAGGTGATGTACCTGCGTGACCGCGAAGCGCTCCCCGGTCTTGATGCCCTTGCGCACCCGCTCCTCGCGGGCGTCACCGTAGGCGACCACCTCGGCGATCGACCCGGTCTCGCGGAACCCGCCATCACCATCGTTCACGCGGTCGACGTTCAAATACGTCTTCTCGATATTCACCGCCGGATTCTGCGCGGCGTACCACGCCACCGCTTCTGGCCCAGCGGTCTTGCGCTGAGCCTCGGTCGAGATGTTCTTGCGCGAGCGCGAATGCCCCCGACGGGTGCCGTCCGCCGACCGGTGACCGTCGATGTCCATCGACGCACGGCCCTTGCGGCTCGTGCCGGTGCTCGCTTCGCTCACGACTCGCCCTCCTCCGTCGGCCGATTGAAATGAAGATCCCCGCCTGCGGCGGGACCCACTCCCCGTCGCCGTGGGGCCCTGGCCGGGCTCGCTTGCGCTCACCGGCCTGCCCACACCGCCGTGAAGCGGGACGGGCCACCCGGCCCGAGGTCGATACCCAGGCAGGTCCATGATCGTCGGGGCCCCTGTCCCCACCGATCATACCCCTACCCCCTATGGGTATCAAGCCTCGGTCCAGGTGTCCAAGGCGCCATTGGACACCCGGTCGGTCGGGCTTCGCCCTCTCTCCCTGCTCGCTGCGCTCGGGTGTCCCTGTCGTCCTGCCGGAGGCAAGCCAAGAGACATGAACACCCAGGTCAACGGCTCGCCGTCGACCTGATCACCGCCTGCGGCCCAATGCTCGCTCGCTCGCATCGGACCTACGGCAGTGCCGGACCGCCCCTCGGGCACGCGGCGATTACCCATATACACGCCGCAAACTCCTCGACCGGTCGAGAGCCGGTCGTAAACGCCCAGGTCAGCGCGAGCGAGTACACTCCCTCCAACTCTCTGACCTGCGACGACCGGAAGTGTCCACCCCCGTGCGTACACGCCCGGCAAAAGCCCAGGTCGCCGCGTATACGCCCTACCCGTCCTCGATACCCTCGCCGATACCCCCTCGGGGCACTGCCGACGGTCGACCGCCCGCCCGGGAGCGATCCCGACGGTGGCCGGGAGGTCGATCGCCGGTGGTTCGGGATCATCGCTAGCCCGGGCGTGCCCGCCGCCTACGGCGGCCAGGCCCGCCCCTCGGCTGCACCGCCGCCTCCGGCGTCGGCTGGCCTCGTGGGCCAGCGTTGTGGTGTTCCAGGGAGCCGATCACAGTCGATCCACCCGGTGCACCTGCACAAGAGCCACGGTCGGGCAGGCCCCGCTGACACGGGAGCCGGCCAGCCGCGGCGAGAGGATAGACCCGGTACCGGACCGTGGTCCGCTACCGGTCCAGAGCGTGAACCCGGCGGTCCTCGGCGGACCGTCTGGACGGGGGTCTGATCGAGGGAGCGGGACGACGCCAGAAGAGAAGTCGGTGGGGGAAACCATTACCCCACAACGAAACCCGTGGTCCTAGTGCCGCAACGGAGTGGCTGTATAGCCCTCCACTGGCGTCCATGCTGAGGCTCTATGGACGCTACGAAGCGTCTTCCACGCCTCCCGCTGGAGGCCGTGTCACCAAGATGAGGCACTGACGCCCCATACCAGCGGCCACAGTGCCTCGACAACGCCTTTACAACGACTCCAACTTGCGTCATAGGCCATGCGATCCCGAGCCGTGAGGCGTCTATGACGCCATGCGGGGGCGCCGTGAAGGCCACAGCGCCGCAACGAAATCCGCGACTGGCGTCATAGATCGCACAGGGACGCAAGCAGAAGGCTATGACGCCCACCGAAGGGTCGAGCGTAGCCCCCAGGAGGCCGCTACCTTGCGCCCGCGAGCAGTCTCAGCCTTCCACTGAGGGCTTCAACGCCTCTGGGTAGGGCGCGAAATCGTCTGTCGGACAGCAGAAAACACCCCCGCACACGCTGTGCGGGGGTGTTCTACTGGAGCGACTAGTGGTTCATCGGCGCCTCAGCGCCTCGATTCCGTCCGGGTGGTCGACGGCCGCGGCCACATCCCACTCCGTGCTCTGGTCGCGCCAGAAGGCAGCCACGACCGGATCGGAGTCCGGGTCGCCACGGACAACCCGGCGCAGCTCACGCTCGAACTGTGCCGGACCCATCGGCCCGCGTCCGCGCTGCGCTGCTCGTCGGTCTTTGCGGTTCATTCCCTCACCTCCGCCCAGACGGGGGCAGGGGCGGGTGGCACACCGGCCGGCACACCGCGATTGGCCCAGGTCGCAATCTCGGCGATCTCAGCCGCGGTAAGCGGGGCGAGATCCGGGACGTCGTCGGTGGTCTCCGCGGAGGGATCGGCCAAAGGCGAGGAGACCTCCGCCGGTACGTGGTCGAGCAACTGCGGCGCGACCTGAAGATCACGCACGAGGCATGACGCCCGCCGCGGCAGCGCCAGAGACTTCTGCGAGCGGAGCGTGCCGATGGGCAGCCCTTCCAGATCGCGTCCCCACCGCGCCACTCGCTCGTCACCCGACACCAACTCGTGGGTGGCACCATCCGGCCGCAGATCAGCCCACGAACGACCCAGATCCTGAATGATCGGGGCGACCTGGCCAGCGCAGGTATCGGCCCAAGATGCGAGCGACTTCTGCACGCGATCCCGAGCATTGCGCTCCTCGCGCCATACACCACCCCGTGCGGCTTCCTCGACCAGTCGGTCGGAGAAGTTCCTGATCGACTCGACACCTGCGCTGGTGCCCCGTCGGGCACGGGATTCGGCCTTGTAGAGGTCGTACAACATCTCCAGCGGAAGATGGCCGAGATCAGTCACAGCGAACTGAGGCTCGTATCGCCGCCAGAAGTCGACAATGGGATCATTGGCCTCGCGGAACTCCTCGAGGACCTCGGCCACCGACGGCGGCGTGCTCATCTCGGTGATCGGGCCGATCACCTTGAGTGCTTGCCAGACGAACCATTCCCTCACCTCAGGGCGCTTGAGGTAGTCACTCTTGATCCGGGGATTCCGCTTGATGTCAGTCGTTCCGTCGCTCATGAATCGCTGACCGAAAGGGATGATATAGAGCCGACGGTCGATCGCCTGACTCTTGTCCTTCATCTTCGGCAGCTTGTTGATCGAGAAAACCATCGTCACGAAGAGTTTCGTGGTGACCGCATCCCGGTTCTTCCGATTGATCAGAACCGGGTCATGCGAGCCGATCGCCTTGAGCATCGCCGACGACTTCATGAATCCGTCGGGGTCGGACTCATCGGAGAGATTGACGGCGGCATTCAGTAGCGACGTGAGAATGAAATCCCGGGCGTCGCCGCCGAAGTTCTCCAGGCCGATCGAGGCGCACCGCAGGCCTCTTTCACCGCCGACCATGCACCGCTGCATCTCCAAGACGGTGCCCTTGCCGTTCGATCCAGACTCGGAATAGAGCATGATGACCTTGTCATCGCCAAACGCCCGCGGCCGCAAGATCCGGTTGTTCACCTCGTGGATCTGGCGCGCCAGCTCCGGTGTCCCCATCGTCTCCAGCAACCAGCTCGCCGGGTCCCACCACGTGCCATCCGGATTCTCAATACGCGGCAGCTCCGGCTCGACTTCGGGCAGCTTTGTCCGCGCCTTCGCCATGAAGACCAGATCGGGCGTGTACGGCAGCCTCTCGCCCGTCGACATCTTGTAGACACAGTCGTCGAGCGCCACCAGATCGGGGTCGGTGCACTGATACCGCAACGGCGCCAGGTCGCGAATGGCCGAGAGCGTTTCGCCGATCCAGCGGTCATTCGCATCGTATGCAAGGCGCCTCAAGAAGACCGTGATCTGGTTCGTCCGACCCGAGCACTGCTCGTAGAGCCCGTCATCGGCGTTGTACACCGCTAGGAGCGCGACGTCGCGATCCGGCTCGGTCTCCACGGCCGGGATCAGCGCGACCGGCAAGTACAGCATCGTCAGCTCAGCGGCCTGACGGTGCGTGATCCCCTTCGGAGGAGCGGCACCAGCGGCACCCTTCGCCTTCTTGCCCTCCTTGCTCTCGTCGTCCTTCTTCTTCCAGCCCTCGTACACGGCCGCAGTCCACTCGCACACCGTCCTAGCCGCCTTCGCCGGGGCCGGCAACGGCCCCCTCCGCAGTGCGGCCACCGCCCGAACAGTGGCCAGCTCCAGCACTTCGTCCTCGGTCAAAACCGGGTCGACAGTTTGCTCCGGAGGCGCGGGAGGTGGGGTGAACCCCAGCTCGTCGCGATCGAACGAGAACTCGACACGATCGATCGAATCGTCGTAAGATGTCATCAGTAAAACCTTTCTGTGGTGGTTAGGTTCCGAGCGTCGCTCCTTTGCAGAGGTGCGGCGCTCATCTTTTTGTCAGGCGACGGACGCCGGAACTGGAATCCGAATCTCGCCGTGTTCGACGACCTGCTCCGCGCCGGGAATCAGACCCTGCTTGATATGCCGGTAGATCGTCCATTTGCTCCGACGCTTCAGCGCGGCGTACTCCTCGACGGTCAACCATGTCGATTCAGCCATTTCCACTCCTTTCCTATGCGTTCTCGTGCCTACAGATTCCACGAAATGCCAACAGGCCGCAAGTATCAGGAACGGCTAAATGCGCAGGTCAAGCGGTCAAACTATCCTTGACGGGTAATGGTATTCCGCTACACTCAAACGTCCGATCGAGCCGCCACCAGCACCTTTCCTAACAGCTGAATATTCACGAGAGAATGCCTAAATACAGGCTCGACACGAGCAAAAAAATGTTTGACCCCACTGGGATGTCGCGACCCTGTAGGGATGTCGGGACCCGATCAGATCCCTACAGGCCGTTTCCCCTGCTCAGAACACCAATCGACCACCCCGTGTAGGGATGTAGGGACGAATCGAGGAAAGAGTTCTTCCATGCCTATAGAGCGAGCGAAGCTCGATTCTTCCCCCCGCGTAGAGTTCTAAAAAGATCCCTACATCCCTACATGAACAGGTAGAAACACCCCTTGGCCTGCGTTTTTACCCTGTAGGGAGGCCTGTAGGGACGACTTTCGATCCCGACATCCCTACACGGTCCGAGCAGCTCCTCGGGCGGGTGTCTCGGACAGCTCTACCGACAACTGGTCGAGCGGGTGTCTAGAAGTCGGGTGAAGGAACATGTGACACGGTCTCGAAGTTCTGCTCGACCAGCTGTACGGACAACCGCTCGAACAACCGATCACGAACCCACCTACCGGTTCACCCCCGACTTCTACCCGCGGGTCGATCAGCTGGTCGTGGTCGTGGTTAGAAGTCGGGTGAAGGAACACGGGTACCTCTGACGAGCTTCACGAGCAACCCCTCGACCAGCTGGTCGAAGTGCAGATCGAGCAGCTCCTCGAACAACCGACCGACCGGTGGTGAGAAGCCCGGGCGAAGGAATGCGGGGCCACGAGCAACCGCTCGGACCACGCGTCTCGGACGGCTGCTCGAACAGTGGCCAGGCCTACGGCAGGTCCCACTCACCCGTCTCCGGGTCCCGCACCATCCCCAGCTTATCGGCAGCGTGTGCTGGCAGTTCCTGATCGACCACATGCACAGGTCCTCGATCCGCCGGAACCACCCGCTCACGGCTGTAATCGAGCGCTGACGCCAGTGACCGCAGGTCATCCTCGTGGACGTGTGCATACGTCCGCAGCACCAGTTCGCCGCCATCTGCGTGGCCCAGCCACTTCGCCACCTCTGCGGGAGAGGCACCCATCGAGATCAGTCGTGACGCCGCAGTGTGGCGCGACGCGTGCAACCGTCGATGCGATACACCCGCCGACTCCAACGCATCGTTCCACCAGAAATTGAGCGTCCGCGGGCTCGTCGGACGACCGTTCTGCTGTGTCAGCACGTAAGGATCGGACCCACCACGCCACCGCTCCCCGTACCGCGCCTGCTCGGCCTCCTGACGCGACTTCGCCGCCCGTAGCACCGCGAGAGTCGGATCTGGAAGGGGCAGCCACCGCCCGGCCGACGCCGTCTTTCCCACCGACTGCTCGATGATCTTGCCCCGCACCGCGACTCGGGTGGCCATCGCGACCTTCATCGTCCCGTGCTCCAGATCAATCGACGACCATCGCAACCCGGCCATCTCGCCCCGGCGCAGTCCGAGGAGTCCGAGCGCAATCATCGGGGCCCTCATCGCGGCGAGGTACGGGGCCGACCGCATGTGAGCATCCGCCGGTGGTGTCGGCGGGTGAGCAGCTTCCAGCCGCGCCACCTCGGCATCGGTCAGACGATCCGAAAGATCCAGTGGGCCTTTGCTTTTTGATGCCACAGGGTCATCACGCTTGCGCAACGGCTTTACGAGTTCCACCGGATTTCGAGCAACTTTTCCCTGCTCGACGAGGTCCTCCCACACCGACTCCCACCGGGCCCTCATAGGATTGATCGACGTCCGCGCCCATTTCCGACCACCCGGACCCGTGCCCTCGCGTAGGTCCTTGATCAGTGCGACGACGTCGGCCTTCTCGATGGTCTGCACCTTGCGCTTGCCATACCTCTCGGCCACCGGTGCCAGCGCGGCCGAGTACGCGGCCCGCGTCGACGGCGCGAGCTGCTGGGCCTCCAGCCACTCCTCGATCGCCCGGGCCACGGTCAAGCCCGTGGTCGGCACCAGGCGCCCCTGCGCCGCAGCCGCCCGCAACTCCTTGAGCTTGTCCGAGGCCTCCCGGACGGTTTCGAATCGGAGCCGCTTCTGACGTCTGACACCGTTGACCTCGGCGTCTACGCGGATCTCGTACCGGACCGTTCCGCTCTTGTACTCGACCCGCTTCACGCCCTCAGGAATCCTCGCCACAGGAGTAATTCTAGGAGTATTGCCAGGTCGAATGTGTCAACTCGTGTGTCAACTTCGCCGACCACCGCTCGAACGAAACAAGGGCCAGGTCGAGATTATCTCTCTGACCTGGCCCTTCTCTGCGGAAGCGGAGGGATTTGAACCCCCGGTGCTGTTTAGGCACGCTCGCTTTCAAGGCGAGTGCATTCGGCCGCTCTGCCACACTTCCCCCGCGCGTGGGAACCACGCGCGCATTGCCATCCTAACGGGAAGCCGCGACGACGCACGAAATCCCGCAAGGTCCGCCCCGGAGCGCCATTGCCGGGCGGTTATATATGTGACACGATATGTGACGTGGCCCACAAGCGAGCGGCGGCCACCCCTCTGCCGCCTAGGGATGTGCACGCAATGCCGGACGAACGATCGACTCCCCCGCCGAGCAGATTCCGGCCGCACCCAGGCAAGTCGAAGGGCTCATTCTAGGCCATGTCGATGGTGTGGCGAGTGGGCGATCCGGCGCCGGCGCAATGGCAGCTCATCGGCTCCTCCATGAATTCCGGCGACGCCGAGTTCGATGCCCTGGCCGAATGGATGGCGACGGAGGCCACCGGTCCGGAGCGAGGCGAGATCCACGGCGCCTTCGCGAGCGGAGATACCTCCGACGTCATCCGCCACGATGCGGTGAAGCGCGCGGTAGAGACCGTCGAGAACACCCCTGACTGGGTCGATCGCGGTGTTCTAGCCGAGGGTGCGCGGGCGTTGCGCCGCGGCGGGTGCGACGGGATGTATTTCGCGCGGGATGTCGCGCTGATGGGCGGATACCAATTCTCCGACCTCAACAAGACGCTCGTGCGGACGGGCGCGCTGGAGAAGGGGGCGAACCAGCGTTTCGCGGAGACGATGCGGTGGGCGCTCGACGTCACGGGCGACGGCGGGCTCGAACCGTGGGCTGCGGGGTTCACGTCGACGGTGCACGTGCGGCTTATCCACTCGCTGGTCCGGCGGCACGTACGCGCCATGGACGACTGGGACGAATCACGTTGGGGCGTGCCCGTCAACCAGACGGATATGGGCGCGACGCTGGCCGGTGCGCTCATCGCGCCGGGAGCGGGGGCGCTGACGATGGGTGTGGTGTGCACACCGCGCGAGCTCGACTCGATAGCGCATCTCACGCGTTATGTCGGCTGGCTCATGGGCGTGCGCGATGAGTTTCTGCCGCGCGATTTCCGCGACGCCATCCGCCTGCTGTGCCACCTCGTGTCGGCGCAGTCGGAACCGGACGAGACGAGTGCGCTTCTCGCGGCGCCCATGGCGAGCGATCCGCTGCGCTGGTCGTTCGGCGCGTTCGAGCCGGTGCGCCGCCGTCTCGCGCGGGCACAACACCTGTCGGTGGCAGCCGCGTTCCTCGGTCCGCGCACGATGCGCGCGCTCGGCCTGCCCGCGCTAGTGCTGCCGTGGTACCCGGCAATGCGACTGCCTATCAACCTGGCGCGCAGCGCATATGCGCTGTCCGGGGCGGAGCGCTACCGCCGCTGCGCCGACCGCGGGGGCGACGCACAGTGGAAGTTCTACGACCGGATCACCGGCGGGGACGGCGCCACGATCGGCGCCTCAGCCGGAGCCTCGACGAAAGCCCACTGACCCGGCGCACGGCGTAGGTTGGGGCCATGCAGGCAATCACGCACGACGAATCCGTTGGACCCTCCTCGCTCGCACTCGCGGAGGTTCCCGATCCGGTGCCCGGCCCGGACGAGGTCGTCATCGAGGTGGCGGCGTCCGCCGTCAACCGTGCCGACCTGATGCAGTCGCAGGGGCTATACCCACCGCCGTCCGGCGCGCCCGCGACGATCGGCCTGGAGTGTTCGGGGAAGATCGTCGAAGTCGGCGAGAATATCGAGGGCGCTGCCGAGTGGGCCGCCGAGCACCTGCGTCCGGGCGCGGAGGTCTGCGCGCTGCTCGCCGGTGGCGGCTATGCCACGCGCGTCGCGGTTCCGGCGGCCCAGGTTATGCCTATTCCTTCGGGCGTGTCATTGGCCGAGGCTGCGTCCCTGCCGGAGGTCGCGTGCACCGTGTGGTCAAACCTCTTTATGACGGCGGACCTGACGAAACTTTCCCGGCCCGGGCGGCGCCCCCGCCTCCTCGTCCATGGCGGCAGCGGCGGCATCGGGTCGTTCGCGGTCCAGCTGGCCGCCGCCTTCGATATCGATGTGGCGGCCACGGCGGGTTCGGCCGAGAAGGTCGCCGCGTGCCGCGAGCTCGGGGCGGGGCTGGCGATCAACTACCGCGAATCCGATTTCGTCGACGTGCTGCGCGAGCACACTGCCGAGTCGGGCGACTTCGGAGCCGACGTGATCCTCGACGTGATGGGCGCCAAGTACCTGGGCCGCAACGTCGCCGCGCTCGCCGACGACGGCCGATTGGTCATCATCGGTATGCAGGGCGGGATCTCCGGCGAGCTCAACATCGCCGAGCTGCTCGGCAAGCGCGGCGGCGTGATCGCGACGAACCTGCGCAAGCGTCCCGTCGAGGGTCCGACGGGCAAGGGCGAGATCTGCCGCCAGGTGGTCGAGAACGTATGGCCGCTGATCGAAGCAGGCCGGATCAAGACCCAGGTGTCCGAGAGGTTTGCGTTGGCCGATGCCGCGCAGGCTCTGCAGCGCCTGCAGTCGGGCGAGTCGAGCGGGAAGTTGCTGCTCGAGGTCTAGCGGCGGGTGTCCGCGTTGCGCACGAACCGGCCAGCCCGCGCGATCCGCAGGATGCTGGGGATGAGCGCAGCCACCGCCAAACCGACCACGACTACCGCGAAAAGCACGCCGGGAAGCAGTGCGTCACCGGCTGCGAAGCGGAACACGAGGAATACCAGCGGAAAGACAACCAAAACGGACAACATCATCGACACCACGACGACGTTCTTTTCATCGGTGTGCATCCGCTTAATCCAGTGCTCCGGGATACCTTCCGGCGGGACGTTTCCGGTGTCGAGGGCAGTCATGTAGGCCGCACGGTCGCGGGCGCTATGAAAGTCTCGCCGGTATTTTCGCTCTCCCGCGTATGTGCCGACTCCCGCAGCTACTGCGGCGAATACGCCGATGCTCGCCAACTCGGTCCACGACGAATTTTCGAATAGTCCAATTGCATGGAAAAGCCCGAGCACAATAAGCAGGCACGCGAGCACGCCGGCGCCGGTTGCCCACGCGTACACGAAGACCGAGCGTGAGTACATGCGCATGCGAAGCTCTTCGACCTGCGACGGCGGGAGGAACGAAGAACGCATCACGCGACCTTGTCCGATTGGCTGATCCCCAGTGCCAGCTCAGCATTGCGAGCGCGTTGAATACCGAGTGCCGCTCCAACCGCGACGAGTGCGAATAACGTCGACACGAAGACGACCGACGGCCAGATCGCCTCGCCGTTGCTTGCGGGGACAACAATGCCGATCAATGCGACAGGCGCGAGAAGCACAAATCCAATGAATCCCATGGCCTTGCTGTCGGCGATGGAGCGAAGCTCCTTTCTCCATTCCGAGGGGAGCACTTCGCCCTCTCCTACGGAAGTAGGGTCGAGCACAACGCGATCGAATCGAAGGCGTTCCTCCGCATCCGGAAACTCGGCACGCTTATTTCGTTCGCCCCACCAGATGAAGAACGCAGCCATCACGGAACCGACGCCTGCCTGAAACACGGGAAACCCGCCTTCGCCCGACTGCGATTCCTGGGCAACGACTCGCGATCCGAATAGCCCGAACATCACTAGTACTACTGCCAACGCCGCAATCACGGCGCAGAGAATCAAAGGTAAGCGATAGAAAAACCCACGAAGCCTCAGTTCCAAAGAACTCAACGCCGTCACTGCGCTCCCTCCATGCGCCGGGGGCTGCTCGCCGCATACATTCTTTCGACCTTCTTGGAACGCCGCACCTGCAAAAGGAGTACGGTCACCATTACTCCGTACGCCGCGATTGCCGCCACTACCAACGGCCATTCACCGCCGCGCACGATCATCGCGGCGATCACGAATCCGAATGCGACCGCGAAAGCGATTGCGCCGAAAAGTGACCCTGAACGGTCCGCGATTTCGGTGAGCAGCTGCTCGCGCCAGTGCATCGGAATGCCAGAGTCAGGCAGGACTTCGCGGTCGACAGCGTGCTGGTACGCAGCTCGATCCTGGGCGCCGTCGAACCTCTTCCGGCGAGAATGCTCGCCCACCGTAATTCCGACCACCACAGCCGCACCGAAGATTGCCGTGAACGCGACGCTCCCCTGCTGCGAAAGTTCGAAACCTGGATCCCATTTCCTGGTTGCGAGGCCCACGATACGCATCAGCGGGACGACGATCACGAACGCCAAGAGCGCGAACGCAGGCAGGGGCAAGGCGTAGAGCCCCACGCGGAAGCGGTCGATCAGGCGAGCATCTGAAGTCATCGCCCGCGATGTTTCCACAATTCCGTGCGGCCTACACGGCTCGTTGCCAGATCGAAATGTCGTGTGCGCCGGGGCTTTACCGCGGCATGATCGCGTCCGCGACACTCGTCGCTCCGGCCGCCAAGCCGCCGCCGATCGCGTTGCCGACACTGAACATCGGCATCGGCAGATTCGGCCCCACGGCCATATCGCCGGCAGCGTAGATACCGGGCACCGAGGTCCGTCCGCGCTCATCGACACGCACGAACCCGCCCTCGGAAATCTCCAGCCCCATGTCGCGTTCGAGGTCGGCGACGAACTCGGCGCGCTGGTGCATCTTCGGCATCACGAAGAGACCGGAGACCTCGACATCACGGCCGCCCGCGCAGCTGATCGTGAGCCCGCCGTCATACTCGGCAACCCGTTCGACGGCCCCATCCACCAACTCGATCCTCTCGGCGCGCAGCGAATCGTGCACATCCTCCCCCTGGGTGAACACCACGAGTTCGGACGCGATCGGGCCGAGCATGAGCGCCTGGTGCGTGGCCAGCATGGCCCCGAGAATCCCGACGCGCTGCCCCGAGAATTCGTGCCCGTGGCAGAACGGGCAGTTCGCGATGCGCCCGCCCCACGACTCGGCTATCCCATCGACGTTAGGGAGTTCGTCGCGAATCCCAGTGGCAAGTATGACGGCGGAGGTGCTCACCTCCTCCCCGTCTGCGAGGTGCACGGTGAATCGTGGACGACCGTCGACCTCAGCGGCGCGCGCAATGGACTCTACGGATGTCGTGCGGCTGGTGATCGTGTCGTAGCGGGAGAGTTCCTCGCGCGCCGCGGCCCGGAGATCCGCCGGCGCCGTGCCGTCGCGGCCGATGAGGTTGTGCATCTCGGTGACGGTGGCATTGCGGTAGTCGCCGGAGTCGAGCTGCAGGACGGAGCGGTGCACGCGGCCGGCGGTGAGCGCGGCCTGCAGGCCGGCGGGCCCGCCGCCGATAACGACGGCGTCGAAGTGGGGCATGTCGTTGTGAGACTTTTCTTGGTTCTGTTGCTGCGTCATACTCGAAGCATTCACCTTCAGGCCGACCTGAAGGCAAGCGTTGGGGGAAAGTATATGACCGAGAACACCGCGAACCAGGCCGCAACCACCTGGACCGTGGGCGAGATGGCCGAGCGAGTCGGCGTGGCGACGCACGTGCTGCGCCACTGGGAGGACGAGGGACTGCTACACCCCGAGAGGACGGCGGCCGGATACCGCCGCTACCGGCTCGACGACCTGGTCCGGATCCTCGCGATCCAGCACAATCAGCGCGCGGGGATGGCGTTGCCGGAGATCAAGGCGATGCTCGACATGGACAACGCCGACCGGCACCGGATCCTCGAGGCGCACCTCGACAAGCTCGATCAGCTATCCCGCGAGATCGCGCTGTCCCGCGCGATGACCGAGCATGCGCTGCGCTGCCGCAATCACGACATCAGCCGCTGCCCCAGGTTCGCCGATATCGTCGGCCAGGTCGCCGAGGAGCCCGGGCATACGCCCGACTTCGAGCAGTTCGGCGTGCGGCGGGATCCGGACGGCCCGACAGCATAGTTGGGCCCGACGATCAGCTGGCGTGCCCCGAGAGTTCGGAACGAAGCGAATCCGCGACCGCCGGCTCGTCGCAGCGGTCGATGCGCACCTCCTCGGCGCCCACCCACGTCGCCGCCTCGCGCAGCGCAGAGGCAGCCTGCGGAGCATGTCTGACGTCGAACAACGAGATCTGCCTGGCCACGAGCGCCCCGCCGTCGCGGCCAGGATCGACCCGACCGATGAGCTTTCCGCCGGCGAGAATCGGCATCGCGAAGTAGCCGTGGATTCGCTTCGGCCTGGGCACGTACGCCTCGAGTCGGTGGGTGAAGTCGAAGATGCGGTCGGTGCGCGGGCGATGCCAGATCAGCGAATCGAAGGGCGACAGCAAAGTGGTGCGATGGCGGCCGCGCGGCAGCTGTTCCAGCGCCGCGGGATCAGCCCAGGCCGGGTCTTTCCAGCCGGCGACGTCAACCCGAACGAGTCCGGTATCCCCGATGACCGCATCGACGTCGGCGCCGCGGATGCGGTGGTAATCGGCGAGATCGGAGCGCGTGGCCACGCCCATCGCGATGCCGGCCTGTCGGACGAGCCGGCGATGGCATTCGGCGTCGCTGAGGTCCTGCTCCCGAAGCTCGGCGGGAACTGCGCGCTCGGCGAGGTCGTACACGCGCTTCCAGCCGCGGCGCGTCGTGCACACCACGTCCCCCTTGGCGAGCGCCGCCTCGACGGCGATCTTCGTCTCGCTCCAGTCCCACCAGTCCGCAGTCTTCTTCGCGCCGCCGAGCTCGGTCGAGGTGAGCGGCCCGCGCTCGCGCAGCTGTGCGAGCATGTCGCGGTAGGTGCGCTCGGACACTCCCTTGCCCCACATCGTCCGCTCGCGGTGCGCGCGGCGCCGGAACGCGAACAGCGGCCATTCCTCGATCGGCAGGATGCACGCGGCATGCGACCAGTACTCGAAGGAGTGCGCATCGCTCCAGTAGGCGCGGTCCACTCGCTCCCGACCCACCGCGCCGAGGCGCGCATACGCGACGAGCTCATGCGAGCGGGCTAGCACCGAAATCGTGTCGAGCTGCACCGTCCCGAGGCTGCGCAGCACCCCGCGCACGCCCGCCTTCCGGTCCGGGGCGCCGATAAAGCCCTGGGCGCGCAGCGCAATACGCCGCGCCTCGTCGGCGGACAAACTCGCCTCCGGCGAGTGGCGGTTTCCCATGCCCCACACCGTAGGCGACGCCTCCGACTATCCGTCGGCGATGGCCCGCAACGCTGCCAGGTGCGTGGCCAGAGCGTCCCTCCCGGCCTGGTCGCCGATGATCTCCTCATTGCGGACGCCTCCGTCCTCGCGACACGGCTTTCTCATTCCCAACGGGTAAGGTTTGCCCACGTGAGCAACGATTCAAGTACCGAAACCGCGCAGCCAGAGCCGCAGACCAGCTCGGCTCCGCTGGTCAGCGACTCACGCACGTTCAAGCGCGCCTTCGAGGATCTGACCCGCGGCTTCAGCCAGCGCCAGCTGTGGCTACAGCTTGGCTGGCAGGACATCAAACAGCGCTACCGGCGCTCCACCCTCGGCCCGATCTGGATCACAGTCGCCACGGGCGTGATGGCCCTGGCTCTGGGCCTGCTGTATTCGGTGCTGTTCCAGATGGATCTCGCCGAGTTCCTCCCCCACGTCGCCGTGGGCCTGATCATCTGGAACTTCATCTCCGGCTGCATCAAGGAGGGCTCCGAAGTCTTCATCTATAACGAGGGCCTCATCAAACAGCTGCCGAGCGCGCTGTCGGTACATATCTACAGGCTCGTGTGGAAGCAACTCCTCTTCCTCGCGCACAACATCATCATCTGGGTCATTTTGATGATCGTGTTCCCCAGACCGCTCGGCTGGGAACTCCTGCTGGCCCTGCCCGCGCTCGCGCTGCTCGTCGTCAACGGCGTATGGGTCACGCTGCTTTTCGGCATCATCGCCACCCGCTTCCGCGATGTCGCGCCGCTGCTCGATTCTCTCGTCCAGCTCGCGTTCTACATGACCCCGATCGTCTGGACGACCGCCACCCTCGAGCAGCAGGGCGGCGACGTCGCCGAGCGCGCCAAGCTCGCACAGATCAACCCGCTGTATCACTACCTCGAGATCATCCGCGCGCCCATGATCGGCGAGCCGATCGACGCCTACCACTGGTGGATCGTCCTCGGCTGCACTGCGGCGGGCCTGCTGCTCGCGCTCGTCATCATGCGCCAGTACCGCTCGCGCGTCCCGTACTGGGTTTAGGAAAGGAACGCACACACCATGGCTCGCTCAAAAGTCTCGATCACGTGCGAGAACGCCTGCGTCGACTTTCCGATCTTCGACGCCAAGTCCCGCTCGCTGAAGAAGGCCGTCCTCGGCTCGGCAGGCGGCGCGATCGGCAAGACCGACTCCAACGTGGTCGTCGTCGAGGCGCTCAAGAACATCAACCTCAACCTCAAGGAGGGCGACCGCATCGGCCTCGTCGGCCACAACGGCGCCGGCAAGTCGACGCTGCTCCGCCTGCTCTCGGGCATCTACGAACCCACGCGCGGGGCCGCGCAGATCCGCGGCCGCGTCGCCCCGGTCTTCGACCTCGGCGTCGGCATGGACCCGGAGATCTCCGGCTTCGAGAACATCATCATCCGCGGGCTCTTCCTCGGCCAGACCCGCAAGCAGATGCAGCAGAAGATGGACGAGATCGCAGACTTCACCGAACTCGGCGATTACCTGTCCATGCCGCTGCGCACCTACTCCACGGGCATGCGCGTGCGCCTGGCGATGGGCGTAGTCACCTCCATCGATCCGGAGATTCTCCTCCTCGACGAGGGCATCGGCGCGGTCGACGCCGAGTTCATGAAGAAGGCGCGCATCCGCCTCGAGAAGCTCGTCGAGCGCTCGGGCATCCTCGTCTTCGCCTCGCACTCCAACGACTTCCTCGCCCAGCTCTGCGACTCGGCGATGTGGATCGACCACGGCGAGATCCGCCAGACCGGCGAGATCGAGGAGGTCGTTACCGCCTACGAGGGGCCCGATGCCGGAAAGGCCGTGCGCGAATCGCTCGACCGCCTCGCCAAGGATCGCGCGGCCGAGGCGAAAGCAGCCGCGAACGCCGCCGAAGGAGGCCAGGCCCGATGACCTCCCCCACCCCGCCGTCATCTGGCACATCCGGAACGCCTGCGAACGGAGGCACATCCGGCGAGAAGATCATCGCGGTCGTGGTCACCCACAAGCGCCTCGAACCGCTGCGCCGCTCGCTCGAGCTCGTGTGCTCACAGACCCGCCCGGTGGACCACGTCATCGTCGTCGACAATGCCGACGAGCCCGAGGTTCGCGAACTCGTGGAATCGCTTCCGGCGCCGTCATCCTATGTGGGTAGCCGCCACAATCTGGGCGGCGCCGGCGGTTTCGCGCTCGGCATGCTCCAGGCCCTCGCACTCGGCGCCGACCGCGTCTGGTGTGCCGATGACGACGGACGTCCCGAAAGCACCGAGGTCCTGGAAACGCTGCTGGATTGCGCCTCGCGGCATGGCCTCGACGAGGTCTCCCCGGTGGTCGCCGACATCGACGATCCCGATCGACTGGCGTTCCCGCTGCGCCGGGGGCTTGCGTGGCGGCGGCTGCGTTCGGAGCTGTTCGAGCCGGACGCCGAGGGCAATGTCGATTCCTCCGACCTGCTGCCCGGCATCGCCTCGCTGTTCAACGGCGCGCTGTTCACCGCGGACTGCCTGTTCCGCGTGGGCGTGCCGGATCTGCGGCTGTTCATCCGCGGCGACGAGGTGGAGATCCACCGGCGGCTCGTACGTTCGGGCGTGCGCTTCGGCACGTGTCTGACGGCGGCGTACCTGCACCCCAACGGTTCGGGCGAGTTCAAGCCGATCCTCGGCGGGCGGATGCACACGCAGTACCCCGACGATGAGGGGAAGCGGTTCTTCACCTACCGCAATCGTGGCTACCTGCTCAGCCAACCGGGCATGCGCAAGCTGCTGCCGCAGGAGATCGTGCGTTTCGGCTGGTACTTCCTCGTCTCGCGCAAGGATCCGCAGGGCCTCGCCGAGTGGGCGCGGCTGCAGCGACGCGGCGCGTCGGAGGACTTCCGCCGTTAGAGTGAGGCCATGACTCCTCCGCCATCTCCTCCGCCATCTCCGCAGTCCTCCCGGAACTACCCGAACAAGGAGAGCTGGGCCATCGGCCTGGCGATCGGGGTCGCCTTGGGCATCAGCATCGGCGTCGCCATGGACAACATCCTTCTGGGCATTCCCGTCGGCATGGGCATCGGAATCGCGCTGGCGGTGGCGTTCTCTGCCGACAAGGATGGCGACGAGGACGACGATGGCGAGGGCGACAGCCACCACGGCGCCGACACGGACGCCGAGGATCGCTGACTCGCGCGGGCTCTGCCCTGCCGCGCGCCTCCCTCAACG
Organism: Dietzia timorensis; assembly: GCF_001659785.1. Classification (NCBI taxonomy): domain Bacteria; kingdom Bacillati; phylum Actinomycetota; class Actinomycetes; order Mycobacteriales; family Dietziaceae; genus Dietzia; species Dietzia timorensis. The sequence continues at coordinate 302,618 of NZ_CP015961.1, read as the reverse complement.
CCGCAATCACGATCGAACGTGCTCAAACAGATCTTCTGGGGCTCCCTAGGGCCTGTTTCGGCACGTTCGATCGTGTTTACACGCAGAGACGCGCGAATCGGGCCCCGGCACCAAGTCGTCCCCGCGCCGTCACCGCTCACGCCCTAGGCCCGACCCCGCGGCAGCATCATCTTGACCCCTGCCATCAGGGCGAACATCGCCGAGAGGATCGCCACCAGCGGCAACCACAAGATGCTCGCCCACCACGCGGAGGGAAACGCGGAGCCGGTGGCGGTCACGTTGGTCAACGCGACGCCGACCAGCGCCAGGCCCAGCGTCAGAATCCCCACGGTCGCGGTCACGGCGGATGCCTCCCACAGCAGCGCGCGGTTGCGTTGCCTGGTCGACGCCCCCGCTCGCGCGAGCGTCCGTTCATCGGCCCGAGTCCGCGGCGCCATCACGCACATCGACCCGACGCCCGCGACAAGCGCCGGCACCAGCGCGGGGGCGAGCAGCACGAACGTCAGCCCGAGGCTCGACACCCCCGCCCCTTCCTCGACCCCGGAAAGCGCCTTGATCGGCGAGCCAACGCCCACCACCATTCCCGCCAGAAGGAACCACGGCACGACCTGTGCCGAGGTGTACGCCGTCCGTGCCCGCGCGCTACCCGTCGCTACCCGTGCAGTGACTCCACACGCATGCAGCGCTCGCGTCCACTGCAGCACCGGCCGAATAAACCACGGCATCAGGCACACCATCGCAAGCAGCACGATCGTCGCAATGCCTACGCCGGCGGTCGGATCCCCGCGCATCTCCCCGGTGAACGGCAGGATCAGCCCTGTCCCGGCGAATGTCAGCCCGAACACCGTCGCCCACACGCCGCGCCGCACCTTGGGCACGGCGGCGCCTCGCGCGGCCTTCACGGCGGGCCGCCACCCCACCGACACCGCCCGGCCGAGCGATCCCCCGACAGCGCCGGACGCGCAGATCCCCACCGCGATCGCAATAACGGCGAGATTCACCCGCGGATCCCCCACATCGACCCCTTCCAGCCTGACCCTCGCAACCATCGCACCCACAATCGGCGGCGCGACCAGGCTCCCGCCCAGAGAGCTCAGCCCCGCGACCGCCACAACCTGGAAAAGTATGACGGCGGACGCCGCAGCCCCCGACATCCCCGCCATCTTCCAGCTCGCATACACGCGTCGGCGCTCATTGACGATCAGCCCGGACAGCGTCGCCGTCGACGCGAAGACAGACACCAGGGCCATCCCGAGAACCGTGCCGCCGAGTTCCTCGGATTCCCCTCCCCCGGTGACAAGGAAGGCCAGCGCGCACGCTACCCCTGTGCCTGCGGCGACATAGGTGAGCGCGAACGCCAACCAGGAGAGCGCATTGGCTCGAATATCGCTGCGCGCCACATCCATCACCACGCTGTTCATCGGCCGCCTCCGATTTCCACGATGTCATCGGCACAGCTCAATCCTTCAGGCGAATGGGACACGAGAACCACGGTCGCGCCTCGGTCGGCCGCGCCGCGCAGGTTGCGGAGGACGATGTCCGCGCTCCGCGCGTCGAGCGCGCCGGTCGGCTCGTCGGCGAAGATGAAGGGCACCCGCGCAATCAGCACCCGAGCCACGGCGACGCGTTGCTGCTGCCCGCCGGAAAGTTCGTGCGGGAGCCGACGCTCGAGGCCGTCGAGTCCCAGTTCCGCGAACGTCGCGCGCGCCGCCGCCTTGTTCACCCGCTTCCCCAGCAGCCTCCCCGACAGCAGTGCATTATCCCAGGCGGACAGCGATTCCAGCAGGTTATAGTCCTGGAACACGAAACCGCGCTGGGTCCGGCCGGGAGCGTTCACCCTGCCCGCAGTCGCCGAGTCCAACCCCGACAAGAGGTTGAGCAGCGTTGTCTTGCCGGCCCCCGAAGGTCCGGCGAGTACCAGAATCCGTCCCGGAAGCACCTTCAGATTCAGTCCTTCGAAA